>JALOSW010000003.1 GCA_025458245.1 Burkholderiales bacterium | reverse complement strand
GTCGCATCCGCGCGAGTTCACGCAGCGGCTCATCGACGCCCACGCCCGGATTCCGAAGCTCGCGTCGCAGGTGCACCTGCCGGTGCAGTCGGGGTCCGACCGCGTGCTGGCCGCGATGAAGCGCGGCTACACGGTGCTCGAATACAAGTCGATCATCCGCCGGCTCCGCGCCGCGCGCCCGGACATCTCGATCTCGACCGATTTCATCGTCGGCTTCCCCGGCGAGACGGCCGAAGACTTCGAGCAGACCATGACGCTCGCGGCCGACGTCGGGTTCGACGGCGCGTTCACGTTCGTCTACAGCGCGCGGCCGGGGACGCCCGCGGCGGACCTCGCCGACGACACGCCCGAGGACGTCAAACTCGCCCGGCTCGCGCGCCTGCAGGAGCGCGTCGAGACTCAGGCCCGTACCGTGAGCGAGTCGATGGTCGGCAGCGTCGAGCGCGTGCTCGTCGAGGGCCCGTCCAGGAAGAACCCGGCGGAGCTCGCCGGCCGCACGTCGAACAATCGCGTCGTGAACTTCGCCGGACACCCGCGGCTCGTCGGCGAGATCGTCGACGTAATCATCACTTCGGCCCTGCCGCACTCGCTGCGCGGCGAGGTGAGGCGCCTCGACGCGCACTCGGAATCGCGCGGGGCGGACGTTCCCACCGGCGGCTTCGCCGCGACGAATCCCGTTGAATCAGTGCGTTAACGGCGCTCCCGGCACCCTTGCCGAATCCCCGGCGATGCCGGAGAATTTTGCCGTCGTGACCCTCCCGCAGCCTTCTTGAAGCCGCGCCCCCTCGAAGTTGTCCTGGCTCCGCCGGACAACGAGCGCCTCGCGAACCTCTGCGGCGCCCTGGACGAGAACCTGCGCCAGATCGAAACCGCGCTCGATGTCTCCATCGCGCGGCGCGGCGACACGTTCACCCTGCGCGGGAAGCCGGCGCAAACGGAGCTCGCCGCAGAGGTGCTCGAGCGCTTTTACGCCGACGCGGCACGCATCCTCTCGACCGAAGACATCCAGCTCGGCCTGATCGAGCTTGCGCGCGGCACCGAGACGCTCGAGGACGCGGCGCTGCCGCAGCTCCTCGTGCGCAAGCCGGATCTGCACGGCCGCACGCCGCGACAGCGCGAATACGTGAAGAACATCCTCGCGCACGACGTCACGTTCGGCGTCGGGCCGGCGGGCACCGGCAAGACCTACCTGGCGGTCGCCTGCGCCGTCGACGCGCTCGAGCGCGAGCACGTGAAGCGGCTCGTGCTCACGCGCCCGGCGGTGGAGGCCGGCGAGCGGCTGGGCTTCCTGCCGGGCGATCTCGCGCAGAAGGTGGACCCGTACCTCCGGCCGCTGTACGACGCGCTCTACGACCTGATGGGATTCGACAAGGTCGGGCGGCTCTTCGAGAAGGGCACGATCGAGATCGCGCCGCTCGCCTACATGCGCGGCCGCACGCTCAATCACTCGTTCATCATCCTCGACGAGGCGCAGAACACGACGCCGGAGCAGATGAAGATGTTCCTCACCCGCATCGGCTTCGGCTCGAAGGCGGTGGTGACGGGCGACGTGACGCAGATCGACCTGGCGCGCGGCCAGAAGAGCGGGCTGGTCGAAGCCGGCCGGATCCTGTCGGACGTGCGCGGCATCGCGTTCACGCGCTTTCAGGCCGAGGACGTGGTCCGCCACCCGCTGGTGCAGCGGATCGTGAACGCCTACGAGCGTCACGAGCGCGAAGCCGGGTGACGCGCGATGCTCGTCAGGCCGCCGCCCGCGGGCCGAGGCTCTCGCTCGCAGTCCAGTACGCGACGCGGCGCACGGGCCTTCCGGGACGCGCCCGAATCGAGCGCTGGCTGGGCGCGGCCCTGCGGCGGAGCGCGGCGGTGACGGTCCGCTTCGTCGGCGCGCGCGAGGGCCGCACGCTGAACCGCGGGTTCCGCGGCAAGGACTACGCGACCAACGTGCTCACCTTCGTGTACGAGAACCGGGCGCGGCGCGCGCTCTCCGGCGATCTCGTGCTCTGCGCCCCGGTGGTTGCGCGCGAGGCGCGCGAGCAGGGGAAAGCCCTGGACGCGCATTACGCGCACCTCCTGGTGCACGGGGCGCTGCATCTCGCCGGCCACGACCACGAGCGCGGCGCCGACGCGACGAAGATGGAAAAGCTCGAGCGGCGCGTTCTCGCGCGGCTCGGATACGCGGATCCCTACCTGGCGCAGGACTGAGGGTGCAACCCGCTTGCTGCCCCCCCGGATCGAGGATCCCGAATCCTGAATCCCGAATCCCGAATCCCGAATCCCGAATCCCGAATCCTGAATCCTGATCCCCGATCATGGACGACGTCCCCGCCAGCAAGCCTTCGCTACTCGACCGCATCGGCGCGATCCTCATGCGCGAGCCCGAGGACCGCGAGCAGCTGATCGCCCTGCTGCAGTCCGCGCATACGCGCAACATCCTCGACGCGGACGCCCTCTCGATCATCGAGGGCGCGCTCGGCGTATCCGAGATGTCGGTGCGCGACGTGATGATCCCGCGCGCGCAAATGGACGCGATCGACATCAGCGAGACGCCCGACAAGTTCATTCCCTACGTCATCGGCACGGGCCACTCCCGCTTCCCGGTGATCGACCGCGACCGCGACAACGTGATCGGCATCCTGCTCGCGAAGGACCTGCTGCGCTATTACGCAGGCGAGGAGGAGTTCGACGTGCGCGACATGCTGCGGCCGGCGGTGTTCGTGCCGGAGTCGAAGCGGCTCAACGTGCTGTTGCGCGACTTCAAGACCACGCGCAACCACATGGCGATCGTGGTCGACGAGTACGGCGGCGTCGCGGGGCTGGTGACGATCGAGGACGTGCTCGAGCAGATCGTCGGCGAGATCGAGGACGAGTACGACTACGAGGAGGCGGGCGACAACATCATCCGCGAGAAGAGCGGACGCTTCCGCGTCAAGGCGCAGGTGCCGATCGCCGACTTCAACGAGTCGTTCGGCACCGATTTGTCCGACGCCGAGCACGACACCATCGGCGGCCTCGTGATCAGCCGTTTCGGGCGCGTGCCCAAGCGCGGCGAGAGCGCCGTCATCGGCGGGCTCAAGTTCCACGTCCTGCGTGCCGACAGCCGGCGGCTGCACACGCTGCAGGTCGAGCGCCTGCCCGACGCGCGGCCGGCGTGAGCCGCGGTGTGACCCCGGAATTGCGGCGCGCGCATCTGGCGCTCGCAATGATCGCCGGCGCGCTCGGCGTGGCCGGGTTCGCGCCCGCCGGCGTCGCGCCGCTTGCGATCGTTTCGGTCGCCGCGCTCTTCGGGCTCGCGGCACGCTACGCGCCGCGCCACGCGTTCGCTCTCGGGTTCGCCTGGGGGCTCGGGCACTTCGGGGTCGGCGTCTCGTGGGTCTACGTGAGCCTGCACGACTTCGGCATGATGCCCGCGCCGATCGCCGCGGCCGCGACGGCGCTCTTCTGCGCCTACCTCGCGCTCTTCCCCGCCGCCGCGATGGCCGCGACGCAGAAACTCGGCGGCGGCACCGCCGCGCGGCTTCTCCTCGCTGCGCCAGGCCTCTGGGTGATCGCCGAGTGGGTGCGCATGTGGCTCTTCACGGGCTTTCCCTGGCTCGCGCTCGGCTATTCGCAGATCGACACGCCGCTTGCCGGGCTCGCGCCGCTCGGCGGCGTCTTCGCGGTCTCGCTCGCCAGCGCGCTCGTCGCGGGCGCGCTCGCGTGCCTCGTCCTCGCCAGGGGTGCCGTGCGAGTCGCTGCCGTGGGGGTCGCGGGGGCGCTCTTCGCCACGGGCTTCGCGGCGGGCCGGATCGAATGGACCGCGCCAACCGGGTCTCCCGTGTCGGTCGCGCTGCTCCAGGGCAACATCCCGCAGGATCTCAAGTTCGATCCGGCGCGCTACCGCGCGACGCTCGAGACGTACCTTCGGCTCGCGGAAGCGTCGCACGCGAAGCTCATCGTTTTCCCCGAGACCGCCGTGCCCCGATTCCTCGATGCCGTCGACCCGGCCCTGGTGGAGCGGATCGCGGCGCGGGCGCGCGCGAACGGCGGCGATGCGCTGCTCGGCGTCCCGTTGCGCGACGCCGATGGCCGCTACTTCAACGCGCTGGTGAGCATCGGGACGTCGCCGCGGCAGACCTACGCCAAGTCGCACCTGGTGCCGTTCGGCGAATTCATCCCGCCGGGCTTTCACTGGATCGTCGCGGTGCTGCGCATCCCGCTCTCGGACTTTTCGCGCGGCGGATCCGACCAGCCGCCGCTCTCGGTGGCGGGCCAGCGGGTCGCGCCGAACATCTGCTACGAAGACGTGTTCGGCGAAGAGATCATCCGCATGCTGCCCGCGGCGACCCTGCTCGTGAACGTATCGAACGTCGCGTGGTTCGGCGATTCGCTCGCGCCTGCGCAGCACCTCGAGATCTCGCGCATGCGCGCGCTCGAGACCGGCCGGTATCTCCTGCGTGCAACCAACACCGGTGTCACTGCGATCGTCGATGACCGCGGGCGCATCGTTGCGCGCCTGCCGACCTTCGCCGAGGGCACGCTCGACGGCGCGGCGCAAGGCCGGACGGGCGCTACCCCTTACGTGCGCGCGGGCAACGCGCCGGCGATCCTCGGCTCGCTCGCGCTCGCCGCTGCGGCGTTCGCGGCGAGCCGGCGGGTGCAGCGGGCGCCAACCCTGTAAAATCCGCGCTTTTCCCGAACCGACCGTCGGCGCTCTCGCGACCGGCGCGCGCTCATGCAGACCTTCCAGGACGTCATTCTCGAGCTTCAGCGCTTCTGGGCGCGCCAGGGCTGCGTTCTCCTGCAGCCGTACGACCTCGAGGTCGGCGCCGGAACCTTCCACACGGCCACGTTCCTGCGCGCGATCGGCCCCGAGCCGTGGAGCGCGGCGTACGTGCAGCCGTCACGCCGCCCGAAGGACGGCCGCTACGGCGACAACCCGAACCGCCTGCAGCACTACTACCAGTACCAGGTGGTGCTGAAGCCCTCGCCCGACAACATCCAGGATCTCTACCTCGACAGCCTGCGCGCGCTCGGAATCAACCCGGCCGAGCACGACATCCGCTTCGTCGAGGACGACTGGGAGTCGCCCACGCTCGGCGCGTGGGGGCTCGGCTGGGAAGTGTGGCTCGACGGCATGGAGGTCACGCAGTTCACCTACTTCCAGGAGGTCGGCTCGCTCGCGTGCAGGCCGGTGCTCGGCGAGATCACCTACGGGCTCGAGCGCCTCGCGATGTATCTCCAGGGCGTGGAAAACGTCTACGACCTCGTGTGGGCGCCGGGCGTGACCTACGGCGACGTCTACCATCAGAACGAAGTCGAGCAGTCGCGCTACAACTTCGAGGCGTCCGACGCGCAGTGGCTGCTCCGGCTCTTCGACGACTACGAACGCGAGGCGAAGCGCCTGATCGAAGCCGGTCTCGTGCTGCCCGGGTTCGAGATGGTGATGAAGGCCTCGCACGCGTTCAACCTCCTCGATGCGCGCGGCGCGATCTCGACCACCGAGCGCGCGGCGTACATCGGCCGGGTGCGCGCGCTCGCGCGCGCGGCCGCGCATGCGTACTACGCGTCGCGCGAGGCGCTCGGGTTCCCGATGCTCAAGGGTGCGGCCGCGCCCGAAGGAGCGGCGGCATGAGCGAGCCGCTTCTCGTCGAGCTTCTCACCGAGGAGCTGCCGCCGAAGGCCTTGCGCGCGCTCGGCTACGCGTTCGGCGACGCGCTCGTCGCGAGCCTGCGCGGCGACGGGTTCGCGCCCGCGGACGGCGCGTTCGACGTGTTCGCGACGCCGCGGCGCCTCGGCGTGCTGGTGCGCGACGTGGCGGCGCGCGCACCCGACCGCGAGGTCGTCGTGAAGGGCCCGTCGGCAAAAGCGGGCCTCGATGCGAGCGGCAATCCGACGCAGGCCCTCCTCGGCTTCGCGAAGAAGGCCGGCGCGGACGTCGCGGCGCTGACCCGCGAGAGCGACGGCAAGCAGGAAGTGTTCGTGCACCGCTCGGTCGCGAAAGGCGCGGAGTTGGCCGCGTCGCTCGAGCGCATGATCGAGGCGGCGGTCAGGAAGCTGCCCATCCCGAAAATGATGCGCTGGGGCGATTCGGACGCCGAGTTCGTGCGCCCCGTGCGCGGCCTGGTGATGCTGCACGGCTCGCGCGTGGTGGACGGCACCGTGCTCGGCGCGGTCTCCGGACGGGCGACGCGCGGCCACCGGTTCATGGGGCGGAGCGAGATCGTGGTGCCGCGCGCCGACGAGTACGAGCATCTGCTCGAGCGCGAGGGCAAGGTCATCGCGAACTTCGAGCGCCGCGAGCGCCTCATCCGCGACAGCCTCGCGGCCGCGGCGGGCGCGGCGTCGATCGCAGCCGACGACGCGCTGATCGCAGAGGTCGCCGCGCTCGTCGAATATCCGGCCGTCTACGAAGGCCGGTTCGACCGGGGCTTCCTCGACGTGCCCCAGGAATGCCTGATGCTCACGATGAAGCAGAACCAGAAGTACTTTCCGCTCGTCGACGGCCAGGGACGGCTGCAGAACCGGTTCCTGGTGGTGAGCAACATGGAAACGCCGCACCCGGCGCACATCGTCCGCGGCAACGAGCGGGTGCTGCGTGCGCGGCTCTCCGACGCGCGATTCTTCTACGACCAGGACCGCAAGCGTCCGCTCGCGTCGCGCGTGGAAAAGCTCGGTGCGGTCGTGTACCACAACAAGCTCGGGTCGCAGCTCGCGCGCGTCGCACGCCTCGAGTGGCTCGCGGGAACGATCGCGGCGAAGCTCGGGGCGGACGAAGCCCTGGCGCGGCGCGCCGCGCGCCTCGCCAAGGCGGATCTCCTGACCGGCATGGTGGGCGAGTTCCCGGAACTGCAGGGCACGATGGGCATGCACTACGCGCGCCACGACGGCGAACCCGAGGAAGTCGCCTCGGCCATCGAAGCTCACTATCACCCGCGGTTCGCGGGCGACTCGCTGCCGGGGTCGGTCGCGGGTGCGTCGGTCGCGCTCGCGGACAAGCTCGACACCCTCGTCGGGATCTGGGGCATCGGCCTTGCCCCCACGGGCGACAAGGATCCGTTCGCATTGCGCAGAGCCGCGCTCGGCGTGCTGCGGCTCCTCGCCGAGCGGGAGATGCCGCTCGATCTCGGCGAGCTGCTCGGCGACGCACGCGCCGCGTTCGGCGATACGAATCTCGCCCCCGAAACCGTCGCGGCGGTGCGCGAGTTCATGCTCGAGCGCCTGCGCGGCTACCTGCGCGAGCGCGGGTTCGAGCCCGACGCGATCGAGGCGGTCGTCAGCCAGAACCCGGGGCGCATCGACCTCGTGCCGCAGCGCCTCGCCGCGGTCGCCGAGTTCCGCAAGCTTCCCGAATCGGCCGCGCTCGCTGCGGCGAACAAGCGCATCCGCAACATCCTGCGGAAGTCTCCGGCACAGGCCGATGCGACGCCGCAGGCGGCCAAGCTCGTCGACCCGGCCGAACGGGCGCTCTTCGATGCGGTGGAGCGTCTCGCGCCGGACACGCGCGATCTGGTCGATCGGGGCGAGTACACGAAGGCGCTCCTCGAGCTCGCGAAAACGCGCGGACCCGTGGACAAGTTCTTCGACGAAGTGCTCGTCATGGCGGAGGACGAGACGGTGCGCGCGAACCGGCTCGCGCTGCTCGCGAAACTCGACCGGCTGATGAACGAAGTGGCGGACATCTCCAGGCTCGCGGTCTAGGGGCTTGCCGCACGTCGCGGAGACTCGGCGCGCGCGGGGCGATGCACGACCGCAAGGCTTGGCTGTACCCATCGCGGCTTCACTCGCGATTCACGATTCGCCGACGACCAAGTAGCATTGCCTCATGAAGCTCGTCATCCTCGATCGCGACGGCGTCATCAACTTCGACAGCGATCAGTTCGTCAAGAGCCCGGAAGAGTGGCGGCCGATCCCGGGAAGCCTCGAGGCGGTCGCGCGCCTGACGCAGGCGGGCTTCCGCGTGGTGGTCGCGACCAACCAGTCGGGCGTCGGCCGCGGCCTGTTCGACATGGCGACGCTCTCCGCGATCCACGACAAGATGCACCGCGCGGTGAACCAGGCCGGCGGGCGGATCGACGCGGTGTTCTACTGCCCGCATGCCGCGGACTCGACCTGCGCCTGCCGCAAGCCCAGTCCGGGCATGCTCGTCGACATCGCCGAGCGGTTCAACACGGCGCTCGACGGCGTGCCGACGGTCGGCGACTCGCTCAGGGACCTGCAGGCGGCCGTCGCCGTGCGGGCGCGGCCGATCCTCGTGCTGACCGGCAAGGGCGCGCGCACCCGTGACGCCGGCGGGCTTCCCGAGGGCACGGAGATCTACGCGGATCTCGCGGCGGTCGCGCAAGCGCTCGGCGCATAGCGGCGCGGCGATGACGTTCGTCCGCTCGCTCCTCTACCAGACGATCCTGGTCGCGGTCGTCATCCCCTACTCGTTCATGGTCCTGTGCACTGCGCCGCTCTCGCGCATGGCCCGCTGGAAGATCATCGCGGGCTGGCCGCAGTTCGCGACGTGGCTCGCAAAGCGTCTGCTGCACATCGACTACGAGGTGATCGGCAGCGAGAACATCCCCGCGGAGCCGGCGATCATCCTCTCGAAGCACGCCTCGGCTTGGGAGACGATCGCCTACACGTCGATCTTCCCCCCGCACGTGTATGTGCTGAAGCGCGAGCTCCTGTGGCTGCCGTTCCTCGGCTGGGGGCTTGCTCTTTTCTCGCCGATCGCGATCAACCGCGCCAACCGCAGAAACGCGATGCGGCGGATGATCGAGCTCGGCCGCGAGCGGCTCGCGGAGGGCTTCTCGATCATGATCTATCCGGAGGGAACGCGCATTCCCGTGGACAAGCGGGGCAAGTACCGCCCGGGCGGCGCGATCCTCTCGGTGAACACCGGCGCCAAGATCCTTCCGGTGGCCCACAACGCGGGGCTGGTCTGGCCGCGCAATTCCTTCCTCAAGCACCCGGGCCATGTCACCGTGAGAATCGGCGCGCCGATCGCGCCGGAAGGCCTGTCCTCCGAGCAGATCATGCAGCGGGTCGAGGACTGGATCGAGGCCGAGACGGGCGCGCTCGTGGCGGCGGAGCGCGCGCGGCGCGCGGCGGCCGCGGGACCTCGCTGATGCAGCTCCAGCTCGACTTCATGCTCGCTGTGCCGCCGGTGGCGGACGCACGCCACCGCTACATCCAGCTCGAGGGGCGTGTCGTGACCTACCGGCTGCGCCGGGCCCAGCGCCGCACGATCGGTCTCGTCGTGGACCGTCACGGTCTCACGGCGAGCGCGCCGCACTGGGTCGCGCTCGCCGAGATCGAAGCGTTCATCCGCGAGAAGGCGCGCTGGGTGACCAAGAAGCTCGACGATCACGCACGCCGGCCCGCGCAGCCCTTCGAGTGGCGTGTCGGCGCGATCCTGCCGGTGCTCGGCAGACCCGTGTCGCTCGCGCTCGCGCCGCACGCGCCGGCCACGCGGCTCGCCGGCACGCGGCTCGAAGTCGCTTTGCGGCAGGACGCGCCGGTCACCGCGATGCGCGATTCGGTCGTCGCGTTCCTGCGCGACCATGCGCTCAGCCTGCTCGGCGAGCGCGCGGCGCTGCTCGCCGCCCGCGCCGGGCGTGCCGCCCCGGCGATCCGCCTCTCCAACGCGAGAAGCCAGTGGGGCAGCTGCCATCACGACGGCCGAGTGTTCCTGTCCTGGCGGCTCGTCCACCTCGACCTGCATCTCGTCGACTACGTGGTGGCGCACGAGCTCGCGCATCTCGACGAGATGAATCACTCGGCGAAGTTCTGGCGCGCCGTGGAGCGGCTCTTTCCGAACTGGCGGGCGGCGCGGCGCGAGCTGCGCGAGCGCGAGCGGACATTGCCGGAGCTGTAGCAGCGCCCCGACGCAACGGGCGCAAAGGATGAAGAGACGCGCAGAGAAGCAGTCCGCGGCGGAGCGGCCCGACGCGTGAAGCTCGCCGCAGGTTGCAGGTTCGCCGTTAGCGATTCAGGATTCGCAGTTCAACTTCAGCGGGGACATCCCATGAGAATGCTCCACACCATGCTGCGCGTCGGCGACCTCGACCGGTCGCTCGCGTTCTACACCGGAGTGCTCGGCATGCAGCTACTGCGCCGCAAGGACTATCCCGACGGCAAGTTCACGCTTGCATTCGTGGGCTATGGCGCGGAGGCCGACCACACGGTGCTCGAGCTCACCCACAACTGGGGCGTCGAGAAGTACGAGCTCGGCAACGCATACGGCCACATCGCGGTCGAGGTCGACGACGCCTACAAGGCCTGCGAAGAAGCGAAGAAGCGCGGCGGCAAGGTGACGCGCGAAGCCGGTCCGATGAAGCACGGCACGACCGTGATCGCCTTCGTCGAGGATCCCGACGGTTACAAGATCGAGTTCATCCAGAAGGGCACCAGCGCGTCCTCACGCCCTGGCGCATGACGCCTCGGCACGACGGCGTCAGCCGCGCGCCGCGCCGGGGGCGTACGCGATGTTCGCCAGGCGCACGAACGCTTCGACGGGGAGCGTCTCCCCGCGTGCGCCCGGGTCGATCCCGGCGTCCCTGAACTCATCCGGGCCGAGCAGCCCCGCGAGCGCGTTGCGGAGCGTCTTTCGACGCTGTCCGAAGGCCGCCGTGACGAGGGCGGCGAGCCGCGCCGGATCACGCGCCGCCAGTTCGTCGGCGGGTCGCGGCGCCATGCGTACGACGGCCGAGTCGACCTTTGGGGGCGGGCGGAACGCGCCGGGAGGCACGTCGAAGAGCCTCGCCATCGCGAAGCGGTATTGCAGCATCACCGAGAGCCGCCCGTATTCGGGTGTCGCCGGCGCGGCGACCATCCGGTCGACGACCTCCTTCTGCAGCATGAAGGTGAGATCGCGAATCCGGTCTGCGTAGGCGACGAGCCGGAAGAGCAGAGGCGTCGAGATGTTGTAGGGAAGATTGCCGACGACGCGCAGCCCTTCGGGCAGCAGCGCGAAGTCGAACTCGAGCGCGTCGGCGACATGCACCGCCACGCGATCGGACGGATAGGTCTCCCGAAGCCGCGCAGCGAGGTCGCGATCGATCTCCACCACGTGCAGCCGCTCGAGCCGTGCGAGCAGCGGCCCGGTGAGTGCGCCGAGGCCGGGGCCGATCTCGACGACCGTGTCGGCAGGCTTGGGGTCGATCGCGGACACGATCCGCTCGACGTAGTGCCGATCGGCGAGGAAGTGCTGCCCGAAGCGCTTGCGCGGAACGTGGGACAACGGGATTCAGGAGTCAGGACTGAGGATTGAGGATTGAGGATCGAGAGCTCAATCCTGGATCCTAGATCCTGGATCCCGGATCCTGGATCCCGAATCCGCCCCTTACCGCTCTTCCAGCCGGTATTCGACGTACGTTCGGTCGCGGAGCTGGCGGATCCAGTCCTGGATCGACTCGTCGAGCTTGCGTTCGGCGAGGATGCGGCGCGCCTCCATGCGCTGGCGATCGGCCGCGACGTCCGCCTTGCGGCGCGCGAGCACCTGGATGAGGTGGTAGCCGAACTGCGAGCGCACGGGGTCGCTGACGTCGCCAATCTTGAGTTCGTTCATTGCGCGCTCGAACTCGGGCACCGTGTCGCCGGGATAGATCCAGCCGAGGTCGCCACCGCGCGATGCCGAGCCGTCGTCGGAGTTGAGCCGGGCCAGCTCGGCGAAGTCGGCGCCGCCCTTGATGCGCTCGCGCAGCAGGGCGAGCTTGCGTCGCGCCTCGGCTTCCGAGACCAGCTCGCTCGTGCGCACGAGGATGTGGCGGGCATGCGTCTGGTCCACCTGGCGCGCGGTCGCGGCAGCGCCGCGCACGTCCTCGACGCGGATCACGTGGAAGCCCGCCGGACTCCTCAGCACGGGCGTCACGCCTCCCGGCTTGAGCTTCTCGACCGCGTCGGCGAAGAGTTCGGGGAGGCGGTCGCGCGGCCGCCATCCGAGGCTCCCGCCCTGCAGCGCGTCCGGGGCGTCGGAGAAGCTCGCGGCCACCTGCCCGAAATCGGCACCCGACAGGATCTGGCGCCGCGACTCGGCAGCCTTCGCCGCGAGGCGCTCCAGCTGTTCCGGCGTCGCCTGCTCCGGCACGCGCACGAGGATGTGGCGTAGGTTGTACTCGACGTTGCCGCCGGTCGGGCTCGCCTTCTGCTCCTCGAGGAACGCGTCGATCTCGGCATCGCCCACCTGGATGCGGCTGTCGACCTCGCGCTCGCGCAGGCGCGCGAGGATGAGCTCGTTGCGGATGTCCTCGCGGAACTTCTCGTACGAAACGCCGTCGCGCTCCAGCGCGCGCCGGAAATCGCCGGGCGACATCCGGTTCTGCTCGGCGATCCGCGCGATGGTGCGGTCGAGCGTGAGGTCGTCGACGCGCACGCCGGTTTCGCGCGCGAATTGCAGCTGCGCGCGGTCGATGATCATGCGCTCGAGCACCTGGCGCTCGAGCACGTCGCGCGGCGGCGGCGGCACCTTCTGCGCCTGGAGCTGCATCGTGACGAGGCGAATGCGGTCGTCGAGCTCCTTCTGCGTGATCACCTCGTTGTTGACCACGGCGACGATGCGGTCGACGAAGCCGCTGGCGGGAGGCGGCGCGGCGCGAAGCGAGGGCTGCGGGAATCCGGGCATCGGCTTCGCGAACGGCGCACCAGGCGCGGGCTGTCCGAACGTGCCGGGCTGGGCGGGCTGACCGAGCGGTCCCGGCTGCGCGCGGGGTCCGAGCTGCGCGAGCGCGGGTGACTGGAGCGCGAGCATCGCGAGCGCAGCCCCGATCGCCGCGAGGACTCGCGCGAGCCGCGAGGAGAGCGCGCCGCGCGTGGTCGCGCCGTCGTCGAGGAAGTTGCCGAGAGATCTCATCCGAGGCTCGCGATACGCCGGTCGATCAGTCGAAATAGTCGAATTGCTGGCGCAGCGGATCCGCCGCCTGGTTGAAACGCGTGTAGCCGGGGATGTTGCGTCGCAGGATCTCGAACGGGTTCGAGCCGATGTTCGCGATCCCGCCGAGCTCGAGCTGGACGAAGAAGACGTTGGTGTCCTGCCCGGCCGAGTTGGGAAACGCCTGCCAGACGCCGCGCAGCGCCCAGCAGCCGGCATTGTACTCCACGCCGAGTAGCCGCTCGACCGGCTTGTTCTCGTTGAGGTCCCAGTTCAGTCGCCCGACCGCGTAGACATTGCCGTAGATCGGCCACTGGCCGGACACGTCCACCTGCCGGATTCCGGTGGGCGGCGTGATGCTGGCATCGGTGAACCGGTAGCCGAGGTTCAGCACCCGGTTGAGCGCGGGCTGATAACGAACGCCGGCGTTCAGGCGCTGCGCGCGGAAATTGTCCGAGTTGATCACGCTGATGGCCTCGGCGTAGACATTCGGCCAGACGATGCCGCCGAGGCCGACGAGGTACGGCGAGCGATTGTCGGTCGAGGGCTGGATGCCGGCGATCGGCACGCGCTGGTCGTCGAAGTAGAAGATCTGCCCGATCACGCCGCGCAGCGCTTCCTGGCCGGTCTCGGGGACGATCAGCCGCGACGTGAGCGCGAGCGTCACCTGGTTCGCGTTCATGATGCGGTCCCAGCCGAGATACGCGTTCTCGGAGAAAATCTGCGCGTAGTTGAAGTCCGCGCGCGAGGTGTCGAAGATCGGGATCTGGCTCTGATCCTTGAAGGGCACGTACAGGTAGAACGCGCGCGGCTCGAGCGTGTGCACGACGTTGCGCCCGGCGAAGCTCATGTCGCGCTCGAACACGGCGCCCGCGTCGACGCTCGCGATCGGCAGCACGCGGGTCTGCGAGGTCGGGATGCCGGCAGGCACGCGGTCGAGGCTGTAATACGTGGCGTTGACGCCGATCTTCGGGACGAGGAACGTGCCGGCGGTGAGAAGCGGATACGTGAGGTAAGGATAGACGTAGGTGCGGTTCCCGGTGGGCAGCGTCGGGTGCTCGAACCGATCGAACTGGCCGGTTGCGCCGACGTCGACGCCCGCGAACGCGTTCTGCTTCAGCGACGAGACGAGGATCTGCGGCAACCGGTCGTAGGGAATCGGCACCGGGTTCTGCGGATCCTGCAGCGTCTGGAACTGCGATACCCGGCCGGTGACCGTGTACGTGCCGCCATCCCAGAAGCCGCTCCCGTAACTCAGGAAGGCGTCCTGCGGCAGGTAGATCTGGGTGGCGAGCGCGAGGCGGCCCGAGAGGTCGCGGAAGTAGTTGTCGTCCGAGACGCGGTTGTAGTTGATCGCGCCCGACATGCCCCGCGCCGGATCGATGTAAGCGTGCTGCCAGGACACGAGCCACCGGTCACGGTCGAGGACCCAGTCGTTCGGGAGATACTGCAGGTTGGCTCGGCCGTTGTAGGTGCGCTCGAGATAGCGGCCCTCGGCGATCACCTGGAAGCCGCGCTTCTCCATCAATCGGCCCGTGAAGGTCGCGTCGTAGTTCGGCGCGATGTTCCAGTAGAACGGAACCAGGATCTCCGGCCCCACTCTGCCCTGGATGCCGAATATCGGCGCCAGGAAGCCCGACTTGCGGTCGTTGTTGAGCGGGAAACTCGCGTAGGGGATCGCGGGCGTCTCGACACCCAGGAAGTCGAGGCGCATGTTGCGCGCGCTGCCGACGCCCCGCCCGAAGTCGAGGTCGAGTTCCTCCGCGCTGATCTCCCACCCCGACTCCGTGGGCTTGCAGGTCGTGAAGGTGCCGTGGTCGACGCGATAGCGGTCCTCGCCGTCGAGTCGCAACGCGGCCGCCTCGCCGCGCCCGCCGATCGGCTGCGACGAGCGGCGCAGGTCGGAGGTGGGCGCGCGCGCCCGCGGCGCGAATTCGTAGCTGGCCGACTCGAAGATGCCGCGCGAGTCGTCGACGCGAAAGCGCAAGCGCGGCCCGGTGACCGAATCGTCGCCCTGCTGCAAGCGGACATTGCCCGCGGCCTCGACCTCGTTGGTCGAGCGGAAGAAGCGGATCGTGTCTGCCTTCAGGAGCGCGTTCGGCTTGCGCAGTTCCGCGTCGCCGCTCGCCTGGAGTTCGTCGGACGCAACGCCCTCGATGCGGTCCGCGATCACGTACACCGGAAGCTCGGACGGCTCGGCCGAAGGCGCCCCGGGAAGCGACTGCTGCAGCCGCAGCCCCTGTCCCTCCGCGTGCACGCCGGCCGGCGCAGCAAGCGCCAGCGCGCAGGCGGCGAAGAAAGGGAGAATCCGCATGGGAAGTGGGGGCTTCGGGCGATGCTACAATCCGCCGCCTCCCCGAATCAAGGCATGAAGTCAAAGCACGTGGATCGGCTCAAGGCGCTCGAGCGCTGGCTCGAAACGCGCATCCCGCCCGGGTCCTACGCGCTCGCGCCCGCATCGGCGGACGCGAGCTTCCGGCGCTACTATCGCGTCACCTTCCCGTCCACCTCGCAGCCCTCCGTCATCGCGATGGATGCGCCGCCGGAGAAGGAGGACTCCCGTCCGTTCGCGCGCGTCGCGACGCTGATGGCTGCGGCCGGCCTGCACGTGCCGGCGATCCTCGCGCAGGATCTGGAGCAGGGCTTCCTGCTCCTTTCCGACCTCGGCACGCGCACCTACCTCGCCGTGCTCGACGAGAAGAACGCCGACCCCCTCTTCCGCGACGCGCTCGACGCACTCGTGAAATGGCAGCGCGCGACCGTGCCGCACGCGCTGCCCCCCTACGACGCGGCGCTCCTGCGCCGTGAACTCGACCTGTTCCCGGAGTGGTATCTCGCCCGTCATCTCGGCGTGGCGCTCGCCGCGGAAGACCGCGAGATGCTGGAGCGCGTGTTCGCGCTTCTCATCGCATCGGCGACCGCGCAGCCGCAGGTGTTCGTGCACCGCGACTACATGCCGCGCAACCTGATGCTGAGCGAGCCGAATCCGGGCGTGCTCGACTTCCAGGATGCCGTCGTCGGACCGATCGCCTACGACGTGGTGTCGCTCTTTCGCGACGCGTTCGTGTCGTGGCCCGAGGAGCGGGTGCTCGACTGGACCATCCGCTACTGGGAGAAGGCGCGCACCGCCGGATTGCCGGTGGCGTCCGACTTCAGCGACTTCTGGCGCGACTTCGAGTGGATGGGTCTGCAGCGTCACCTCAAGGTGCTCGGCATTTTCGCGCGCATCAACTACCGCGACGGCAAGCCGGGCTACCTCGAGGACACGCCGCGCTTCATGCGCTACGTGCGCGAGGTCGCGTCCCGCTACGCCGCGTTCGCGCCGCTGCTCGCCTTCCTCGACCGGATCGAAGACCGCACGCAGAAGGTCGGGTACAGCTTCTGAGCCGCGCCATGCGAGCCATGATCCTGTGCGCGGGACGCGGCGAGCGCATGCGCCCGCTCACCGACGCGACCCCGAAGCCGCTGCTCGCCGTCGGCGGCAAGCCGCTCGTGCAGTGGACGATCGAGCGCCTGGTGCGCGCCGGCATCGTCGACCTCGTGGTGAACTACGCCCACCTCGGCGAGCGGATCGAAGCAGCGCTCGGCGATGGCAGGCGCTTCGGCGCGACGATCCGCTACTCGCCCGAGCGCGAGGCGTTGGAGACGGCGGGCGGCATCGCCGCCGCGGCGGATCTGCTCGGCGATGCGCCCTTTCTCGTCGTCAACGGCGACATCTGGTGCGACTTCGAGTACGCGCCGCTCGCCGGCCGCGCGCTCGCGCCCGAGGTGCTCGCGCATCTCGTGCTGGTGCGCAACCCGCCGCAGCATCCGGGCGGCGACTTCGCGCTCGCGGGCGACCGGGTGCTCGACGCCGACGGTGCGCGGCTCACGTTCAGCGGCATCGGCCTCTATCGCCCGCAGCTTTTCTCGGACATACCGCGCGGCGCCAAGGCGAAGCTCGCGCCGCTGCTGCGTGCGGCCATGGCGCGCGGCGCGGTGACGGGCGAGCGGTTCTCCGGCGATTGGCACGACGTCGGTACCCCCGAGCGGCTCGCCGCGCTCGATCGTCTGATCGGCGGCGGCCACCGTGCTTGACCGTGCCGAAGTGGAGGCCGCGCTCGAGCTCGACCCGGCGTGGTCCGACGCGATGCGCCGCCACTGGACGGCGCTCGTCGCACTCGCGGTTCTCGGCGACGTGAAGACACAGCGGCTCGGTGCGCTGCCGCGCCTGCGGCGGAAAGTGCTCGACCTCGGCGAGCGCCTGCGCTCCGTGCTCGCGGCGCGCGAGTGGATCCCGCAGCCGCGCGACCAGTTGAAGAACGCGCTCGCTTCCGCGTTGTCGCTGCGCGAGAGCTTCGCGCAGGTCCGGTCCGGCGCCGCCGACCTCGACGCCGGTGCGGATTTAGGGGCATTCAATGAAGAGCTCGAGGCAATCGGCGCGCGGCTCGTCGACCTCGAGCCCCGCATGAACGCGTGGGCAGCGCTCCTTGCCCGCCGCTCGGAAGAGGACGACAATGCCTCCCCCGCCTGAGTGCTTCAGCCGATGAGCGAGATCTCACCTTTTCGGGCACGGCGCGCGGCCCTCGCGCGCGCCATGGGGCGCGGTATCGCCCTCGTGCCCACGGCGCCCGAGCGGCTCCGCAACCGCGACAGCGAATATCCCTATCGCTTCGACAGCTATTTCTATTACCTGACCGGCTTCACCGAGCCCGAGTCCGTTCTGGTGCTCGTCGCGGGCGAGACGCCGAAGTCGATCCTGTTCGCACGGGAGAGAAACCCCGAGCGCGAGCTGTGGGACGGGTTCCGCCACGGGCCGGACGCCGCGCGCGAGGCGTTCGCCTTCGACGAGGCGTTTCCGATCGCAGCGCTCGACGCCAGGCTTCCGGACCTGCTGGCGAATCAGCCGGCCCTCTTCTACATGCCCGGCATGGACGCGGCGTGGGACGCGCGCGTCATGGGCTGGCTGAACGCAGTGCGCGCACAGGCGCGCAACGGCGTCGCGGCGCCCGCCGAGATTCGCGACCTGCGCGTCGTGCTGGACGAAATGCGGCTGGTGAAGGACGCGCGCGAGATCGACATCATGCGGCGAGCCGCTGCGATCTCGGCGCGCGCGCACGAGCGCGCGATGCGCGCGACGCGGCCCGGAGCGTTCGAGTACGAGATCGAGGCGGAACTCCTGCACGAGTTCCGGCGTTCGGGCTCGCAGGCGCCGGCCTACGGCTCGATCGTCGCGGGCGGCGCGAACGCGAACGTGCTCCATTACCGCGGCAACGACATGCGCCTCGCCGACGGCGATCTGCTCCTGATCGACGCGGGATGCGAGCTCGACGGCTACGCGTCGGACATCACGCGCACGTTCCCGGTGAACGGCAGGTTCTCCGGGCCGCAGCGCGACGTGTACGAGCTGGTTCTCGCCGCCCAGGCCGCAGCCATCGCGGCGGTGAAGCCCGGCAGCCGCTGGGACGCCCCGCACGAAGCGGCGGTGCGCGTCCTCGCGCAGGGGTATGTCGACCTGAAACTCCTCGCCGGCAGCGTCGACCATGTTATCGAGTCGGGCGACTACAAGCGCTTCTACATGCACCGCACCGGGCACTGGCTCGGCCTCGACGTGCACGACGCCGGCGAATACAAGGAGTCGGGCGAGTGGAAACCGCTCAGACCCGGCATGACTCTGACGGTCGAACCCGGCACCTACATCCGCCCGGGCGAAGGCGTCCCCGAGCGCTTCTGGAACATCGGCGTGCGGATCGAGGACGACGCGCTCGTGACCGAGTCGGGCTGCGAGATCCTCACCGCCGCCGCGCCCAAGTCCGTGTCCGACATCGAGGCCGTGATGCGCGCAGGACGCGGGGTCTGACGACGCGATGACGCGCGAGGTCGACGTCCTCGTCGCAGGCGGCGGCCCGGTCGGCGCCGTGCTCGCGGCGTCGCTGGAAGGAAGCGGCCTCGACGTCGCGCTCGTCGATCCGGTCGAGCCGGCGAGCGGTCGGCTGCGGCCGATCGCGCTCTCGCACGGCAGCCGGCTCGTGCTCGAGAGCGTCGGCGCGTTCGCCGGCCTCGATGCGACGCCCATCGAGACGATCCACGTGTCGCAGGCAGGCGGATTCGGCCGCACCGCGATGCGGCGCGAGGAACTCGACGTCCCGGCGCTCGGCTACGTGGTCGACCTCTCCGCGCTCGCCGCGCATCTCGCGCCGCGCGCCGCCGGCGCGCGCGTGCGCGGCCGCGTGCTTCGCTGGGAAGGCGGTGCAGATCGCGCGACAGCGACGCTCGGCACGGCAAGCGGCGAAGAACGCTGGTCGGCCCGCCTCGTCGTGCTCGCCGACGGCGGCGGCCACGCCGGCGCGGGCGTTTCGCAGAAAGACTATGGCCAGACTGCGATCGCCGCCACCGTCGCGACCGAAGCGGCGCCCCGCGGCGTCGCGTGGGAGCGGTTCACGCCGCAAGGTCCGCTCGCGCTGCTGCCCTTCGCCGATCGCTACGCGCTCGTTTGGACGGTCGCAGCGAGCGCCGCCGGGCGGATTCTCGCGCTCGACGAGCCGGCGTTCCTTCGCGCGCTCGCGGAAGCCTTCGGCGGACGTCTCGGGCGCTTTCTCGCCGCAGGGCCGCGCACGTCTTATCCGCTGGTGCTGCGCTTTCAACGCGAGCCCTTCGCTGCGCCCCGCGTCGTCCTCGTCGGCAATGCCGCGCAGACGCTCCATCCGGTCGCGGGCCAGGGGCTCAACCTCGGGCTGCGCGATGCGGCCGAGCTCGCCGCGCTGATCCGCGCTACGCCGCGCGGAGAGATCGGCACGCCCGCGTTTGCATCCCGGGTCGCTGCCGGACGCACCTCCGATCGCTACGCGACTATCGGCCTCACCGACAGCCTCGTGCGCGTGTTCTCCAATTCGAACCCGGCGCTCGCCGTCGCGCGCGGCCTCGGGCTCGTCGCGCTCGATCTCGCGCCTCCGGTCCGCCGGTTCTTCGCCCGCCGCATGATTTTCGGCGCGCGCGCACTGCCTTAGTGCGCATTCCTTACGCCGGCTCTGCGAAGCCGGCGCATCGGATCCGGTTTCGCGCAGGCATCTTCGGCCCGGCATCGACCTTGCTTTTTGCCTTGCCAGCGATCGCGGTCGCGCATGCGAGCCCGCAGCGAAAAGTCTTATCGCCGCGCGCTCGGATTCGGGAGTAGAATCGCGCTCCCTTCCCCGTCCCGACATCCCGTTTCCTCGATGAAAATCGGTGCGCACGCGCTGCGCAACAACCTTTTCGTCGCGCCGATGGCGGGCGTCACCGATCGTCCCTTTCGCAAGCTCTGCAAGCGCTTCGGCGCAGGCCTCGCGGTCTCGGAGATGATCAGCGCGAACACCCAGCTCTACGCGACCGAGAAGACGCGGCGGCGCGCCGACCACGCGGGCGAAGCCTCGCCGATCGCGGTGCAGATCGCGGGCGCCGATCCGGCCATGATGGCCGAGGCGGCGCGGCACAACGTCGAGCGCGGCGCCGAGATCATCGACATCAACATGGGCTGCCCGGCGAAGAAAGTCTGCAACAGGGCGGCGGGCTCGGCGCTGCTTCGCGACGAGGCGCTGGTCGCGCGGATTCTCGACGCGGTGGTGGCGGCGGTCGACGTGCCGGTGACGCTCAAGTTCCGCACCGGATGGGATCCCGAGTCCCGCAACGCCGTGCGCATCGCGCGGATCGCCGAGGACGCGGGCATCCAGGCGCTCGCGCTGCACGGACGGACGCGCGCCTGCGGCTTTTCCGGCCGGGCCGAGCACGCTACGGTCGCGGAGGTGAAGCGCGCGACGCGCCTGCCGGTGATCGCGAACGGCGACATCGCCTCGCCCGAGGAAGCCGGACGCGTGCTCGGTGCAACCGGCGCCGACGGCGTGATGATCGGGCGCGCCGCGCAGGGCCGGCCCTGGATCTTCCGCGAGATCGCGCATTACCTCGCGACCGGCGAGCGACTCGCCGCGCCGCTCGTCACGGAGATCCGCGCGGTGCTGCTCGAGCACCTCGACGCGCTGTACGAGTTCTACGGACGCGACACCGGGATGCGTGTCGCGCGCAAGCACATCGCCTGGTACACGAAGGGGCTCGCGGGCGCAGCGGCCTTCCGGGCGGAGATGAACACGCTGGAGACGTGCGAGGAGCAGGTCGCGGCAGTCGACCGGTATCTCGGCCGGCTGGCCGGGTCCGCCCCGCGTCTCGTCTACGAGGAGGAGCGCGCAGCATGAAGCAGACCCACAGCGAGATCGGCGAGACGGTGCGCAAGTCGCTCGAGCGCTATTTTCGCGACCTCGACGGCGCGAAGCCGTGCGCGATCTACGACATGGTGATGAAAAACGTCGAGAAGCCGATGATCGAGACGGTGCTCGCCGCGGCCGAGGGCAACCAGACGATCGCGGCGGAGATGCTCGGCATCAACCGCAACACGCTGCGCAAGAAGCTCGCGCAACTGAAGATCAAACTCTGACCGGATCCGCGCGAGGCGAGATCCCGGAATCGCGCGCGCGCCGTCCCCGCCGACCCCGACCCAGCCGTCACCCCGTCCATGGACACCAACATTCGCATCAGGCAGGCCCTCGTCAGCGTTTCCGACAAGACCGGCGTCGTCGAACTCGGGCGCGCGCTCGCGGCGCTGGACGTCACGATCCTCTCGACCGGCGGCACCGCCAAGCTCCTCGCTGCGAACGGCGTTCCTGTGGTCGAGGTGGGCGACTACACCGGCTACCCGGAAATGCTCGACGGCCGGGTGAAGACGCTGCATCCGAAAGTGCACGGCGGCATCCTCGCGCGGCGCGACCTGCCCGAGCACATGGCCGCGATCGCTGCGGCGGACACGCCGCCGATCGATCTCGTCGTGGTGAACCTCTACCCGTTCCGCGAAACGGTCGCGACGCCGGGCGTCGGCCTGGAGGACGCGATCGAAAACATCGACATCGGCGGCCCGACGATGGTCCGCGCCGCCGCCAAGAACTACACCGGCGTCGCTGTCGTCACCGACCCCGGCGACTACGCGTGCATCGTCGAAGAGCTGAACGCGAAGGGCGGCAAGCTGTCGCAGGCGACGCGCTTCGCGCTCGCGAAGAAGGCGTTCACGCACACGGCCGCCTACGACGGTGCGATCTCGAACTGGCTCACTTCCCTCGACGCGGAGCACCGCCCCGGCACGTTTCCGGACCGCCTCAACGTCCAGTTCGAAAAAGTGCAGGAGATGCGCTACGGCGAGAACCCGCATCAGGCCGCGGCGTTCTACCGCGATCCGGCGCCGGTCGCCGGCAGCCTCGCGCGCTATGCGCAGCTCCAGGGCAAGGAGCTCTCGTACAACAACGTCGCGGACGCGGACGCAGCGTGGGAATGCGTGAAGACGTTCGCCGAGCCGGCGTGCGTGATCATCAAGCACGCCAACCCGTGCGGCGTGGCGCAGGCGGCGACGCTCCTCGACGCCTACCGGCGCGCGTTCGAAACCGATCCCACGTCGGCCTTCGGCGGCATCATCGCGTTCAACCGCCCGCTCGACGGCGCTGCGGCGGAGGCGGTCGCGAAGCAGTTCGTCGAGGTGGTGATCGCGCCCGCGGTGACGGCCGAGGCGCGCGGCGTGTTCGCAGCGAAGACGAACGTGCGCGTGCTCGAAGTGCCGCTCGCGCACGATGTCCAGACCTACGACTTCAAGCGCGTCGGGGGCGGGTTGCTGGCGCAGACGCCGGACGCGCGCAACGTCCAGCCGGGCGAGCTGCGCGTCGTCACACGGCGACAGCCCACGGCGAAGGAGCTCGCCGATCTCATGTTCGCGTGGCGCGTCGCGAAGTTCGTGAAGTCGAACGCGATCGTGTTCTGCGGCGACGGCCGCACGCTCGGCGTCGGCGCCGGGCAGATGAGCCGCGTCGACAGCGCCCGGATCGCATCGATCAAGGCACAGAACGCGGGGCTCTCGCTCGCCGGGTCGGTGGTGGCCTCGGACGCGTTCTTCCCCTTCCGCGACGGCGTGGACGTCGTCGCGAACGCGGGGGCAAAGGCGGTGATCCAGCCGGGCGGGTCGGTGCGCGACGACGAGGTGATTTCCGCCGCTGACGAATTGGGCCTCGCCATGGTATTTACCGGGGTCCGCCACTTCCGGCACTGATCATGCGCCACTCCGCCAAGACACTCCTCGCCGCGACAGCCCTCGCCGCCGGCTGCGCGCTCGCCACGAGCGCGTACGCCGAAGACGAGAGTTTCTGGCAAAGCGCCTGGCACACGCTGCGCGACCCGGCGCCCGACACGTGGTACCAGGGCATCTGGAAGAACTGGACCGACACCTTCAAGGACGGCCGCACCACCGCGATGCTGCCGATCAATACCTACCACCTCCGCTTCGCCTACTCGGACGAGAAGATCGAGAACTACACGGAGTGGCCGCTCGGCTTCGGCCTGGCGCGCACGCGGTTCGACGAAGACGGCAACAAGCGCGAGGTGTTCGCGTTCATCTTCCAGGACTCGGGCGGCAAGCCGCAGTACCAGGCAGGCTACCTCTGGCTCAAGCAGTGGCGGCCGGTCCGGGCCGCGCAGGACTTCCGGCTCGGCCTCGGCTACACGCTCTTCCTGATGGCGCGCGAGGACTCGAGCTACATACCCTTTCCCGGGATCCTCCCGGTCGCAGGCGTCGGCTACAAGCGCCTGAGCATCGAGACCACCTACGTCCCGGGGGGCAACGGCTACGGGAACGTGATCTTCACCTGGGCGCAGTTCACGTTCTGAGCGCGGCCCCTCGATGAAGCTCCTCGTGATCGGTTCGGGCGGGCGCGAGCACGCGCTCGCGTGGAAGCTCGCATCGGGCCCTCGCGTGCAGAAGGTGTACGTCGCGCCGGGCAACGCCGGTACGGCGCTCGAGCCCGGGGTCGAAAATGTCGCGATCACGGACCTCGGCGCGCTCGCGGACTTCGCCGAGCGCGAGAAGATCTACCTCACCGTCGTGGGACCCGAGGCGCCGCTCGCGGCCGGCGTCGTGGATCTCTTCCGCTCGCGCGGGTTGCGCATCTTCGGGCCCACGAAGGCCGCGGCGCAGCTCGAGTCGTCCAAGGACTTCGCCAAGCGCTTCCTCGTCCGCCACGCGATTCCGACCGCGGCCTACGAGACGTTCACCGACGCCGCAGCGGCCCGCTCCTATGTCTCGCGGCGCGGCGCCCCGATCGTGGTCAAGGCCGACGGCCTTGCCGCGGGCAAGGGCGTGGTGGTCGCGACGAGCGTCGCGGAAGCGCACCGTGCGATCGACGAGATGCTCGTCGGCAACCGCATGGGCGACGCGGGCGCGCGCGTGGTGGTCGAGGATTTCCTCGACGGCGAAGAGGCGAGCTTCATCGTCATGGCCGACGGCGAGCACGTCCTGCCGCTCGCCACGAGCCAGGACCACAAGCGGCTGCGCGACGGCGACGCGGGCCCGAACACGGGCGGCATGGGCGCGTACTCGCCGGCGCCGGTGGTAACGCCCGCGCTGCACGCGCGCGTCGTCCGAGAGATCATCCTGCCGGCCGTGCGCGGCATGCGCGACGACGGCCTGCCGTATTCGGGCTTTCTCTACGCCGGCCTCATGATCGACGCTGCGGGCAACCCGAAGGTGCTGGAGTTCAACTGCCGCCTCGGCGATCCCGAGACGCAGCCGATCCTGATGCGCCTCAAGTCAGATCTCCTCGAGTTGTTCGACCAGGCGCTCGCGGGCGGCCTGGACAAGGCCGAGGCCGAGTGGGACCGGCGCGCGGCGCTCGGCGTGGTGCTGGCCGCCGCGAACTATCCCGAGACGCCGCGCAAGGGCGACGTGATCTCGGGCCTGCCGCCGGCGGCCGAGGACTGCCACGTCTTCCATGCCGGCACCGCCGTGCACGACGGCAAGGTCGTCACTGCGGGCGGACGGGTGCTCTGCGTGACCGGGCTGGGCGACTCGATCAAGATGGCGCAGCGCCGCGCGTATCAGGCGGTCGACCAGATCCGGTTCGAAGGCATGCAGCTGAGGCGCGACATCGGCTTTCGCGCCATCGCAGCGAAGAGGATCTGACCCGGCAGGGGCGCGACGCGCGCCGGCGCCGATCGGCTCACCCGCGGCGGCGGGCGCGGAGCGTCCGAGGCTGCACGAACCCGGCCTTCCCGGCCCGTTCTCTCACCCGCGCAACCGCGCGCGCTCGAGGCGACATGAACGTCGAATCCATCAGGCAGTACTTCACGGGTCTGCAGGCGCGCATCGTGGCGGGCCTCGAAGCGCTCGACGGCAAGACCTTTCGCAGCGATGCCTGGACGCGGCCCGAAGGCGGCGGCGGGCTCACGCGGCTCATCGAGGAAGGGAACGTTCTCGAGCGCGGCGGCGTGCTCTTCTCGCACGTCGCGGGCGCGAGCCTGCCGCCATCGGCGACCGCGGCCCGCCCCGAGCTGGCAGGGCGCGGCTTCGAGGCGATGGGCGTTTCGCTGGTGCTCCACCCGCGCAATCCCTACGTGCCCACCGTGCATCTCAACGTGCGGTTCTTCGTCGCGCGAAAGCCGGATGCGGATCCGGTCTGGTGGTTCGGCGGCGGCATGGACCTGACGCCCTACTACGGCTTCGAGGAGGATGCGCGGCACTTTCACGCGACCTGCAAGCAGGCGCTGGCGCCGTTCGGCGCGGAGTTCCACCCGCGCTTCAAGGCTTGGTGCGACCGCTATTTCTTCATCAAGCACCGGAACGAGCCGCGCGGCGTCGGCGGCATCTTCTACGACGACTTCAACGAGCCGGGGTTCGAGACCTCCTTCGCGCTGACCCGCGCCGTCGGCGACGCATTCCTCGACGCCTACGCGCCGATCGTCGCGCGGCGCGCCGATCACGCCTACGGCGAGCGCGAGCGCGAGTTCCAGCTCTATCGGCGCGGGCGCTACGTGGAGTTCAACCTGGTGTGGGATCGCGGCACGCTGTTCGGTCTCCAGTCAGGCGGACGAACCGAGTCGATCCTCGCCTCGATGCCGCCGCTCGTGAAGTGGCGCTACGACTGGCACCCGGAGCCGGGCTCGCCGGAGGCGCGGCTGTACGAGATCTTCCTCACGCCGCGCGAGTGGGCATGACCGTCATCGACAGGCCGGTTTCGGCGGCGGTCCGAGGGGACGCGGGAAGCCGGGACAGGCCCGCAGAGGGCCGAATGCCGAGAGCCGACCGCCGCTCAGCGCGGATCGGCCGCTAACCCCTCGTCGGCCGCGGCGCGATAGTGCGTCGCCGCATCGTCGGGCCTGCCGATCGCCTCGAGCAGCCGCGCCAGCTCGACGTGCGCCGCGCGGGAAGGCTGCTCGGACAGGCTCGCCTCGAGGTAGCTCTGCGCCTTGCCCCACAGCTCCCGCTGCTGACAGAGCCTCCCGAGCGTGAGCAGCAGCGCCG
The DNA here is from genome assembly GCA_025458245.1 of Burkholderiales bacterium. Lineage (GTDB taxonomy): Bacteria > Pseudomonadota > Gammaproteobacteria > Burkholderiales > SG8-39 > JAOAEA01. Next base: position 16,110 of record JALOSW010000003.1, on the reverse strand, counting down.
CGTCGCGCGGGTGGGTCTTGAGCCAGCCCTCCGCGTCGCCGAGCCGCTCGAGCGAGTCGTCGGCGCGGCATTCGCCGAAAGCGAGCACCAGGGACGCATCCCAACGGCCCTGCAGCGCCTCGCGGAGAATCTTGTGCGCCTGCCGGCAGCCGCCAAGCCGGATGAAGTGACGCGCAGCCGCTGCGGCGATGCGCGGTTCGGCGCGATCGGCCTCGGGCACCTCGTTCCAGAACGAGGCGAGACTCTCCGCGTCGAGCGACTTCTTGCGCAGGTTCTCGATCGTTGCCGTCGTGCGAAGCTGGGCTGCGAGATCCGGCGCCATGGCGTTGCGCTTCTCGAGCGCGCGCACGAGACGCAGCACCTCGTCCCAGTTCTGCAGTCCCTGCTCGGCCCGCAGGCGCAGGCGCAGCGTCGCGACGTGCTTGGGGCCGTGTTCGGACAGTTCGGCGAGCGTGTCGCGCGCTGCCTCGAAGCGGCGCTCGTCCAGAAGCAGCTCCGCGCGCGTCGCGAGTCGGGCGCTGCGGTCCTGGCCGGCCGAGTTCTCGGCGCGCGTGAGCCAGAGCTCGCGCCGCTCCGGGTCGCGCATGAAGTGCGCCGCGCGCGCCGCCAGCAGCGCCGCCACGGCGGGCGCTTCATCGAAGCTCCACGCGCGGCCGGCAAGCTTCTCCGCCTTGCCGAAGCGCCCCTCGAAGTACGCCTGCCACGCCGCGCGCAGGGCCTCGACGCCGCGGTTGTGACGCTGCCGCTTGCGATACGCCGCCACGTTCGCGGGCATGCGCAGCATCGTCCCGGCGAGGTGGGTGAACCAGTAGAGCAGCGCAAAGACGCCGAGCACCAGCAGCAGGAAGAGCACGAGGGAGATCTCGATCCGGTACGGCGGCGAGACGAGCAGCACGTAGCCGTCCTGGTAGCGCGCGAAGAGCGCGAGCGCCACCGCCGCGGCCGCGACCGCCAGGAACCAGAGCAGACCCTTCATTTCCCGGCGCGCTCCCGCGGCGTTCGCAGGGCGCGCACCGCGGCCAGGCTTTCGGCGATCGAAGGCAGCTCGACGCTCACGGTGGCCGCCTCGAGCTGTTTGAGCGTCGCGAGCGCTGCGATCGTGCGCTTGTCGCGCGGATCGAAGTAGCGCGAGATCCACTGCGTCGCGGCGCGGATGTCGGCACGATAGGCCGATTCGTTGCGCTGCAGGAGCGCGACCCGCGCATGCGCGAGGCGGAGCTTGAGGTTCTCGCGCAGGAACCACGCCTGGTCCGGCGACACCAGCGCCTGATCCTGCGCGTCGAGGCGCTGGACGCGGACGAGGCTCTTCACCTCTCCCCAGAGCGCGGTGCCGAAGCGCACCCACCAGCCGGGCTCCGGCCCGCCGGCGGGCTCCTTCTCGGGCTGCGGCCGCCCTTCCGCCAGGAGCGGGAGCGCGTCGACGGACGCCGCGAGCTGGTCGAGCTTCGCGGTCAGCCCGGAGATGTCGAGCGACGGCGCCGCGCGCAGCCGCTCGGCGTCGCGCGCGATCGCCTTGCGAAGCTGCGGGTACTGGGCGCGATCGACCCGCGCGAGCCGCGCTTCGGCCGCCGACAGCGCGGCGAGCGCCGCCGGAACGTTGCCCGCGAGCTGCAATTCGCGCGCGGCGATGGAGAGCGTCTGATCGATCTCGGCGAGCACCCAGTCGTCGCGCCCGCGCGAGAGCTCCTGATACATCGCCTCGAGGGCGAGCTGCTGGCTCTGCGACTCGCCCACCTTCGCCTCGAGCGCGTCGAGCCGCTTGTCCGCCTCGCGCACGAGGCTCTCGGCGTCCTTGGCCGTGAGGCGGCTCGCGCGCGCCTCGGCGTCGGCATCGCGCAGGCGCAGCGCGAACTCCTCGCGCAGGCGGTCCAGCTCGCCCTGCGTCGAGTACCACTGCCAGAGCGCGATCGCGCCGACCGCGAGCGCGCCCAGCGCGAGGAGGTTGGGGCGAAGCCTCGCGGCCACCTCGCTGCGCTGCGGCGCGGGCACGCGCTCGGACGCGGCGGTCGGTTCGGCAGGGTCGGTCATCGGGCGTCGGCGCGGGCTTCGTATGACGTCATAGTTTAGCGAAAAAGGCTTCGAGTCCCGCCATGAGCCCCGCGTCCCCCGCGTCGGTCAGAACGACGTTGTCCAGTCCGAGCGCCCGGGCGTTCTCGGCGATGCGCGCATGCGGCGCGAACAGCGGCGTGCGCCGCAGCCATTGCTGGCCAAGCTTCCCCACCATGTCGAAGAGGTTCGCGAGCCCTTCGCTGGACGTGACGGTGACGGCATCGATTTCGCCGCGCGCCCAGGCCGTCAGGAGCGGCGTCATGTCGGCCACGGGACGCGCGCGTCGGTAGCACTCGGCGTACTCGAGCGTGGCGCCGCGCGCGACCAGCGTGTCGCCCAGCAGCTCCCGGCCGCCGTCGCCGCGGAATACGACGACGCGCTTGCCGGCCATCGCCTGCAGTTCGGGCAGGGCGAGCAGCGCCTCGCTGTCGGAGCGCCCCTGCGGCGCGATCGTGCGCGCGACGCCGTGGCGCCGCAGCTGCTTCTCGCTCTCGCGCCCCAGGGCCGCCGCGGTGAGCGCATCAGGCCACCGGCGCCGGGCGAGGATCAGATTCATCGCCTTGTTGACGGCGTTCGGGCTGATGAAAATCGCGAGGTCGAACCGGTCGAGGCGGTCGATGACGTCGAGCAGCGGTCGGACATCCTCGACGTCGCGGATCTCGATGACCGGGAACACGACCGCCTCCCCGCCACGCGATTCGATCAACCCGGCGAGCGCGTCGGCCTGACCGGCGGGACGCGTCACCACGATGCGTCGTCCGCGAAGCGACGCCTGGTCTCCGCCCCGCCCTTCGCCGCTCATTGCGTCGCCGCGACCGCGGCGAGAATCTCCTCCGCGCCGTGGGCCCGGAGCGACGCCGCGAGCGCCGCGCCTGCGGCCTCCGGCGCCTCCGCGTGCCCCTCGGTCTCGGCGCGCGCGATGCGGCGGCCGTCGGGGCTCGCGACGATGCCGCGCATGACGAGACGCTCCCCGCGCACCTCGGCGTGGGCGGCGAGCGGCAGCTGGCAGCTCCCGCCGAGAGCGAGGCTCACGGCGCGCTCGGCGGCGACCGCGGCGGCGGTGTCCCGGTGCACGAGCGGCGCGAGCAGCGCCGCGATGTCGGGTCGGTCGGCGCGGCATTCGATGGCGAGCGCGCCTTGCCCGACGGCCGGGACGCTCACCTCGGGAGGGATCACCGCGCGCACCCGCGCTGCGAGACCGAGGCGCATCAAACCGGCGCACGCAAGCACGATCGCGTCGTACTCGCCGCGGTCGAGCTTGGCGAGGCGCGTGTCGAGGTTGCCGCGAAGCGGCCGGATGTCGAGGTGCGGAAATCGCTCGCGCAGCTGCGACTCGCGCCGCAGGCTGGACGTGCCGACCACCGCGCCCTCGGGCAGCTCTTCGAGGCGCGCATAGCGATTCGAGACGAGGGCATCGCGCGGATCCTCGCGCTCGAGCACCGCCGCAAGCACGAAGCCGTCGGGCATCAGCACCGGCACGTCCTTCGCCGAGTGCACGGCGAGATCCGCGCGGCCCTCGGCGAGCGCCGTTTCGAGCTCCTTCACGAAGAGCCCCTTGCCGCCGATTTTCGCGAGCGTCACGTCGAGGATGCGATCGCCCTGCGTCGTCATGCCGAGGATGTCCACCGGAACCCGTGGATATAATCCGCGCAGCCGCTCGCGGACGTGCTCGGACTGCCACAACGCGAGCCGGCTCTCGCGCGACGCGATGACGATGCGCGACGGCGTGGGTGCGGACACTCGGGGGCTCGGGAAGGCGATGGGTGCGGCGGCGAGAGCGGCGATTCTAGCATGGGCCCTGCGTGCCACTGCCGGTCTCGGCGCGCGTCTCCCGCGCTCGACATGCGCGGTGCCGATGCGCGCCCGCACCGCCTGAGCCGCGCTCCGGCTCCGCCTGCCTGCATCACGAAAGCGATCCGCCCATGCCGCGCCCGGACAAGGATCTCCCGCTGAAGGAAGACATCCGCCTGCTCGGGCGGCTGCTCGGCGACACGCTGCGCAGCCACGAGGGCGAGGAGATGTTCCACACGGTCGAGCGGATCCGGCAGACGGCGGTGCGCTTCCGCCGCGACCGGGACGAGACGGCGCGCGCCGAGCTGCGGCGCTTCCTCGACGGGCTCGACCTGGAGGAGGCGATTTCGGTGGTGCGCGCCTTCAGCTACTTCTCGCACCTCGCGAACCTTGCCGAGGACGAACACCACAACCGGCGCCGGCGATTCCATCGCGTCCGCGGATCGCGCCCGCAGCAGGGCTCCGTCGCTCATGCCGTCGCGACGCTGAAGGCGGCCGGCGTGCGCGCGCCGACGCTCGCGGGCTTTTTCGCGGCGGCGCTCGTTTCGCCCGTGCTCACGGCGCATCCCACCGAGGTGCAGCGAAAGAGCATCCTCGACTGCGAGCTCGAGATCGCGCGCCTGCTCGCCGAGCGCGACCGCGGCCCGCTGACGCCGCAGGAGGCCCGCCGCAATCACGCCGCGCTCGCCCGGCAGATCCTCACGCTCTGGCAGACGCGCATGTTGCGGCTCGCCAAGCTGCGCGTCGAAGACGAGATCGAGAACGCGCTCGCGTACTACCGCCATACGTTCCTCGCCGAGGTCCCCGCGCTGCTCGGCGACCTCGAGGATCTGCTCGCCGAAGAGTATCCCTCGCGCGAGCGATGGAAGCTCGCGCCGTGCCTGCGCATCGGCAGCTGGATCGGCGGCGACCGCGACGGCAACCCGTTCGTGACCCGGCCGGTACTCGAGTACGCGGTCCGCCGCCAGTCGGTGGTCGCGTTCGAGCATTATCTCGACGAGGTGCACACGCTCGGCGCCGAGTTGCCGCTGTCGCTCGGCATGGTGGACGTGTCGCGCCAGCTCGCCGCGCTCGCCGCGCGCTCGCCGGACCGCTCCGAGCACCGTGAGGACGAGCCGTACCGGCGTGCGCTGATCGGCATCTACGCGCGACTCGCTGCGACCACCAAGGCGCTGAACGGGGCCGTGCCGCTCCGGCATCCCGCGGCCGAGGCCGATCCGTACCGGAACGCCGACGAGTTCGTGACCGACCTCGAAACCATCGAGGCGTCGCTCGTCGCGAACGGCAGCGAGACGCTCGCGCGCGGGCGCCTGCGCGCGCTGATCGCCGCGGCGCGCACGTTCCGCTTCGCGCTGGCTGCGCTCGACCTGCGGCAGAACTCGGACGTGCACGAGCGCGTCGTCGCCGAGCTGCTCGCCAAGGCGAGCGTGCACGCGGACTATGCCGCCGCGAGCGAGACCGACCGCGAGCAACTGCTCGCCGCGGAGCTCGCGCACGCGCGGCCGCTGCGCTCGCCGTACCTCGATTACTCCGACGAAACCACGGGCGAGCTCGGGATCCTGGAGGCCGCGCGGAGCATCCAGTCGCGCTACGGCCGCGAGACCCTGCCTCACTACATCATCTCGAAGACCACGTCGGCGTCCGACCTGCTGGAGGTCGCCCTGCTGCTGCGCGAGGCGGGCATGCTCTCGCCGGGCAAGCACCCGGCCGCGACCATGCGCGTCATTCCGCTTTTCGAGACCATCGACGACCTGCGCGGATGCGCCGCGATCACCGAGCGCTTCCTGGCGATGCCGGGTGTCATGCATCTCGTGCGCCACAGCTGGGGCAACACGCTCGAGGTGATGCTCGGCTACTCCGACTCGAACAAGGACGGCGGCTTCCTCACGTCGACCTGGGAGCTCTACAAGGCCGAGATCGCGCTATCGGAGCTCCTGGGCCGGCTCGACGTGCGGCTGCGGCTCTTCCACGGGCGCGGCGGCTCGGTGGGCCGCGGCGGCGGGCCGACCTACCAGGCGATCCTCGCGCAGCCGGCGGGCGCCGTGAGCGGACAGATCCGCATCACCGAGCAGGGCGAGGTGATCGCGAGCAAGTACGCGAACCGCGAGATCGGCCGACGCAACCTCGAGACGCTGGTGGCCGCGACGATGGAGGCGACGCTCGCGCACACGGAACCCGCGGCGAAGACGGCGCGCTACCGCGAGATCATGGATGTCCTCTCGGCGCAGGCGTATCGCGCCTACCGCGGGCTCGTCTACGAGACGCCCGGGTTCAACGACTACTTCCGCGCGGCGACACCCATCACCGAGATCGCCGAGCTGAAGATCGGCAGCCGGCCAGCGTCGCGCAAGGCTTCGAAGCGCATCGAAGACCTGCGCGCGATTCCCTGGGTGTTCAGCTGGGCGCAGAGCCGCGTGCTGCTCCCGGGCTGGTTCGGTTTCGGCTCGGCCGTGGTGGCGTTCGCCGAAACCGCGCCGCGCAGGCACTGGGACGAGCTGAAGCGAATGCATCGCCAGTGGCCGTTCTTCCAGACGCTGCTCGCGAACATGGACATGGTGCTCGCGAAGACCGATCTCGGCGTCGCCTCGCGTTATGCCGAGCTCGTTCCGGATGCCGCCCTGCGCCGCCGGGTGTTCGCAGCGATCGAGGAAGAGTGGCATCGCACGCGCCGCGCGCTGCTGCATATCACCGGCCAGCGCGATCTCCTGGACGGCAACCCGCTCCTCGCGCGCGCCATCAAGAACCGCCTGCCGTATCTCGACCCGCTGAACCACCTCCAGGTCGAGCTGATCCGGCGTTTCCGCGAGGGAGAGACGTCCGAGCGCGTGCAGCGCGGCATCCACCTCACCATCAACGGGATCGCGGCCGGGCTGCGCAACAGCGGGTAGTGTGCCGCCCGTGCGGGCCGCCGTGTTCACCGCCGAGGCACGAAGGACACCGAGGGCCGCGAAGATGCGCGCGACGCCCCGCCCTCCGTCGGCGGCCGAATCGCGCACGCGGCTCGGGCAGCACGGGGGCCACGATCGATCCTTGCGCGGCCCTCCGTGCGCTCCGTGGCTCCCCGGCGAGCGCCTGCCTAGGCGCGCTCGGGCGTGAGCACGGTGCCGCTCGCGAGCCGCACGCGCGCGAGGTCGTGCGCGCCGTCGCGCGCGATTTCGGGCAGCTTCTCCACCTCGATCCACGTTTCCCAGGTTTCGCCGGGGCGGATTCGCACGGGCAGGCGGCGCTGGCGGCGCTCGACGAACCGGCGCGGCTCGGACTCGAACCAGATCGACGTGATCTCCACCTCTTCGCCGCCGGCGACGTTGGTGGCGGTGATGAAGTAGCAGTCGCGGCCGGGGTCGCGCCCGTCGATATGCCACGGCGACCGATGCACGAGCAGGCGCACGCGCCGCTGATCGTCGCGTCGCTTGGCGAGTCCTTCGAGGAGGTCTTTGAACACTTTTTTCGCGAGGTACATGGTGACGCGAATTCTAGAAGCGAGGCGCGCGCCGGCGCGCCGGAAAGAAAGCGGGGCTGTGGCAAATCGCACTGCGCACGCTGCGGCTCCGAAGCGGGCGCGAACTATTTCGCGTCGCGGTTTCGACAGCGCGTGAGAGCGTCGGCGGACCGTCAGGCGTTCGCGATCGACTTGACCGACGGCCACTGCCGCCGGCTCACCGGAAGACGCTCGTCGCAGCCTTCGAGCAGCACCGACCAGCCGGCGCCCTCTCCGTCTTCCGCACCCGCGCGCTCGAAGCCGCGGATCGCACGGCGCGCGACCAGACAGTTGCGATGCACGCGCACGAACGCCGCGCCGAACTCCTGCTCGAGGCTCGTGAGCGATTCCTCGACGAGGTACTCGCGCTCGGACGTGCGCAGCGTGACGTACTTGAGTTCGGCTTTCATGAACAGCACTTCCGCCACCGGCACGAGCAGGATCTTGCCGCGCTCGGCGACGGAGAGGTAGCGGCGCGGACCGTGGCTTGCCCGCGCGAGCGCCTCGCGGCTCGCGGGCCCGGTCGCCGCCGCCTTCGCGAGCGCCGCCGCAAGCCGCTGCGCGCGAACCGGCTTCAGCAGATAGTCGAGCGCATTCACCTCGAACGCCTCGATCGCGTACTGGCCGTGCGCGGTGACGAACACCACCGCAGGCGCCTGGTCGAGCGCGCCGAGGTGCTGCGCGAATTCCATGCCGTTCATCTGCGGCATCTGGATGTCGACGAGCGCCACGTCGGGCGCGGCGGCGGGCAGGAGCGCGAGTCCTTCCTGGCCATTGGCGGCCTCCCCCACGACGACGTTCGGCAGCTCGGTCGAGAGGTCGCCGAGGAGTTCCCTGAGGCGGCTCCGCGCCGGGGCCTCGTCGTCGACGATGAAAACGCGAAGCGGCGCGGTGTTCATGCTTTGCGCCGGTACGGCATGACCATGTGGATCTCCCAGTTCGCGCCGACCGCTCCCGACTCGAGCCTCGACTCGACGTCGAAGTGCAGCGCCAACCGCTCACGGATGTTCGCGAGCGCCATGCGGTTGCCCTGGCGGTGCTGGTGCTCGGGATGGTAGGGGTTCGTGAGCCGGACGTGCACGCGCTCGCCGTCGCGGTAGATCGCGATCTCGATGGTGCCGCGCGCGATGCCGGGTTCGATGCCGTGGTACACGGCGTTCTCCACGAGCGGCTGCAGGAGCAGCGGCGGCACCAGCGCATCGCGCGGCGCCGTCTCGACGCGCCATTCGACCGCGAGCCGGTCACCCAGGCGCAGGTGCTCGAGGTTGAGGTATTGGCGCGTCACCTCGATCTCGTTGGCGAGCGTGGTGAGGGTCTGGGTATCGGCCATGAGCATGCGGTAGAGCTCCGCGAGATCCTCGATCGCGCCCTCGGCGCGCTTCGGGTCGCTGCGAATGACCGACAGGACGGCGTTGAGCGAATTGAAGAGGAAGTGCGGCCGGATCCGCGCCTGCAGCGCCTGCAGCCGCGCTTCGGCGAGCGCGGGCGAGAAAGCGCGGGCGCGCAGCTGGAAATACGCCGCGAGCAGCGCCGTCACCAGGATCGCGAACGCCACGGCGCGCAGCGCGCCCGGCGCGAACGCGTCCTGCAGGGCCGCCGCGCCGAGCCAGAGGATCGCCAGCGTGACGGCAATCACGATCGCGAATACCGCCGCGAGCCCGGTGCGGTAGGGCAGTTTCGCGAGCATCGGATTCGCCGCGTACAGGACGATCAGGCTTCCGAGGAGCGCCGGCTCGAGCACGGCAGCGATCTCCAGCATGTAGTCGGCGAGCTCGGTGAGGTCCTGGGCGCGCACCGCGGCGGCGAGAAGCGCGGCAAAGTTCACGCCGACGAGCGCCCGGGCGATCACACCCAGGCTGCGGAAGTCCGGAAGGGCGTCGCCGGAGGTTTTTTCGCTTAGAATGGACACGCGCTCGAGGCCTCCTCGCGCACTCCGGTCAGACCGGAAGAAAATTATTACGACGCGCGCGCGAACGCGCCGATTCTCTGACCTCCGACCCGGGTTTACAAGCGAGCATGCCGCCCTCCGAGGAAAACCTTCACGCTGGCGCGAAGGGCGCGTGGTCGGGCCGCTTCGCCGAGCCCGTGGACGAACGGGTGAAGCGCTACACCGCATCGGTTTCGTTCGATCGCCGCCTCGCGGAGTTCGACATCATGGGCTCGCTCGCGCACGCGCGCATGCTCGCAGCCGCGAAGCTTCTGTCGCACGAGGATCTCGCCGCGATCGAGCGCGGCATGGCCGAGATCGGCGCCGAGATCGCGTCGGGCCGGTTCGAGTGGTCGCTCGACGCGGAAGACGTGCACCTCAACATCGAGCGCCGGCTCACCGCGCTCGTCGGCGACGCGGGCAAGCGCCTGCACACGGCCCGCTCGCGCAACGACCAGGTCGCGACCGACGTGCGCCTCTTCCTGCGCGCGGCCATCGACGACATCGCGGCGCTCGTGCGCAAGCTGCAGCGCGCGCTCGTCGAGCTCGCCGACCGGCATGCGGCCACGGTGATGCCCGGCTTCACGCATCTCCAGGTGGCGCAGCCGGTGACCTTCGGCCACCACCTCCTGGCGTACTACGAGATGTTCGACCGCGACGTCGCGCGGCTCGCGGACTGCCGCAGGCGCGTGAACCGGCTGCCGCTCGGCGCCGCGGCGCTCGCCGGCACTTCGTTCCCGATCGACCGCGACCGCGTGGCGCGCGAGCTCGGCTTCGAGGGCGTCTGCGCGAACTCGCTCGACGCGGTGTCGGATCGCGATTTCGCCATCGAGTTCGCGGCGGCCGCCTCGATCGTGATGGTGCACCTCTCGCGGCTCTCGGAGGAGCTGATCCTCTGGATGAATCCGCGGTTCGGCTTCGTGCGGCTCCCGGACCGCTACACGACCGGTTCGTCGATCATGCCGCAGAAGAAGAACCCGGACGTGCCCGAGCTCGCGCGCGGCAAGACCGGACGCGTCGTCGGCCATCTCATGGCGCTCGTCACGCTGATGAAGGCGCAGCCGCTCGCGTACAACAAGGACAATCAGGAAGACAAGGAACCGCTCTTCGACACGGTCGATACGCTGGTCGACACCCTGGCGATCTTCGCGGAGATGGTCGCGGGAATCGAGGTCGACGCGGACGCGATGCGCGCGGCGACGCAGGAGGGCTTTGCGACGGCGACGGACCTGGCCGACTATCTCGTGAAGCGCGGCATGCCGTTCCGCGACGCGCATGAGACGGTCGCGCGCGCCGTGCGCGCCGCCGAGGAACGCGGCGTCGACCTCGCCGCGCTGCCGCTTGCGGATCTGCAGGGCTTTTCGTCGCTCGTGGGCGAGGACGTCTTCGCGGTGCTCACGCCCGAGGGCTCGGCGGCGAGCCGCACGAGCTTCGGCGGCACCGCGCCCGAGGCCGTGCGGGCGGCCGTCCGTCGCGCGCGCGAGACGCTCGGCTCGGCATGATCGCCCGATGAGCCAGCCCGAGCGCATCGGCAAGTATCAGGTGCTCTCCAAGCTCGGCGAGGGCGCGACGAGCGAGGTGTATCTCTGCCACGACGAGTTCGCGCGCCGCGACGTCGCGGTGAAGATCGTGTACCCCGATAAGCTCGGCGACGCCGGCGGCGGGCGCGTGTACCGCAAGCTGTTCGTCACCGAGGCATCGCTCGCCGGCAAGCTCGCGCATCCTCACATCGCACAGATCTTCGACGCCGTCACCGGCGACGAGACCAGCTACATCGTGATGGAGTACGTGCCCGGCGGAACGCTGGAGCAATACTGCGAGCCCGGGAACCTCCTGCCGCTCGACAAGGTGGTGGAAGTCGTCTTCAAGTGCACGCGCGCGCTCGACTACGCGAACAAGCTCGGCGTCACGCACCGCGACATCAAGCCGGCCAATCTCCTGCTCACGGGGCCGATTTCGCTCCTCGGCCGCACCGACATCAAGATCTCGGACTTCGGCTCCGCGATCATGGCGACCGGCGACACCACGCAGGTGTCGGGCATCGGCTCGCCCGCCTACATGTCGCCGCAGCAGATCAAGGAGCATCCGCTCAACCACCAGACCGACATCTACTCCCTCGGCGTGGTGATGTATCAGCTGCTCACCGGGATCCTGCCGTTCTCGGGCAAGAACAACTTCAGCGTGATGTACCAGATCACGAGCGTCGAGCCGCCGCCGCCCTCCTCGCACCGCAACGAGATTCCGCCGTCGCTCGACCGCATCGTCAAGCGCGCGATGGAGAAGGAGCTCGAGCGGCGCTATCAGACGTGGGACGAGTTCTCGATGGATCTCGCGAACGCGTTTCGCGCCGATCTCGCGGTCGCGAAGCAGGCCGATGTGGCCGACACCGAGAAGTTCAACACGCTGCGCGCCATGCCGTTCTTCGCGGAGTTCAGCGACGGCGAGCTCTGGGAGGTGCTGCGCATCTCGAACTGGCGCGACGAACCGGCCGGCAGCACCGTCATGCAGGCGGGCGAGCCGGGCGAGCATTTCTGCATCCTCGCGTCTGGCGAAGTGAAAGTGTCGAAACGCCAGAAGGTGCTGAACATCCTCGCGGGGGGCGAATGCTTCGGCGAGATGGCGTATCTCTCGAGGACGCGCAGCGAACGGACCGCGGACGTCGCGACGCTGTCGCCCTCGCGGATCATCACGATCCGATGCGACGATCTCGACCACGCGTCGGACGCCTGCCGGCACCGCTTCGACCGGGCGTTCATGTGGATCCTCGTGGACCGGCTGACGTTCGCGAACAACCGGCTCTCCGCCGTCTAGGGTCCGGGATCCTGAGTCCCGGTTCCTCGTCCCTGAATCGCGCGTCCCCGCTCATCGCAGCCGCCATCTCCGCGGCGACCGGGGCGCCCTTCCGCATCGCCTCTTCGCGCGCCGTTTCCGGCGGCTGCATCCACGCCTCGGTCGCGCTCGCGGGCGAAGATGGCCGGCACTACTTCGCGAAAACGAACGATGCCCGGCAAGGCGCGAACCTCGCGGCCGAAGCGGACGGACTCGCCGCGCTCGCGGCAGCCGGAATGCGGGTGCCGACCGTCATCGCGCAGGGCGTCGCCGAGGACACGGCTTTCCTCGTGCTGGAGCATCTCGCGTTGCGCGAAGGCCGCCCTGCGGAGTATCGCGAGCTCGGACGCTCGCTCGCGCGCATGCACGCGAGGCCGGTCGGGACGACCTTCGGCTGGCACCGCCCGAACTTCATCGGGGCGACGCCGCAGCGAAACGGCGAGACGCACGACTGGGCCGAGTTCTGGGACCGTGAGCGGCTCGGGCCGCAGCTCGCGCTCGCGGCCGAGCGCGGCCTCGGCGATGCGCTCCAGTCGCTCGGAGCGCGGCTGCGCGCGGCAGTGCCCCGTCTCCTCGCCGGCCGCGCGCCGAAGCCGGCGCTGCTCCACGGCGACCTGTGGGGCGGAAACGCGGCGTTCGTCCAAAGCGGCGAGCCCGTCGTCTTCGATCCGGCCGTGTATCGCGGCGACCCCGAGGCCGATCTCGCGATGACGGAACTCTTCGGCGGCTTCCCGCGCGCGTTCTACGAGGGCTACGGCGAGATCGCGCCGATCGACCCCGGGTACGCGCGGCGCCGCGACCTCTACAATCTCTACCACGTGCTGAACCATGCGAACCTGTTCGGCGGCAGCTACGCAGCGCAGGCGGCGCGCATGATGTCCCGCCTGCTCGATGCCGCCCGTTGACCCGCCGCGCGAGGAGACCGACGTGACGAAAGCCGAAGCGACCCGCGACGAGTGGCTGGCGCAGTTCGAGAACGCGCCGGCACGCAAGAGCGCCCCGGGCGTGAGCACCGTCGAGACGATCCGGTCCATGACCGGGCTCGAGTTCATCCGCGCGATCGCGGAGGGCAGGCTGCCGCACCCGCCGATGGGCGATGCGATCAACTTCTGCTTCCTCGAGGCCGTGAAGGGGCACGTGACGATGCTCGGGCATGCGCTGCCCGCCCACTACAACCCGATCGGCTCGGTGCACGGCGGCTGGGCGTGCACGCTGCTCGACTCGTGCATGGCGTGCTCGGTGCAGACGACGCTCGCCGCGGGACAGGGCTATACGACCGTCGAACTGAAGGTGAACCTGGTGCGTCCGATATCGAGCGAGACCGGGCCGCTGCGCGCGGAGGGCCGCGTGATCAACGCCGGTCGGACGATCGCGACGGCGGAAGGACGGCTGGTCGGCGCCGACGGAAAGCTGTACGCGCACGGCACGACGACGTGCCTGATCCTCGGGTTGTAGCGAGCGACGCGAGCACTTCGACGCAGAGGGCGCGGAGTGCGCAGGGGGCCGCAGGGAAAGGGCGCTGGGAGAGCGCAGTGCGCCGCGCCGCGTCCGCCCGGTCGCTCCTGGCCTTGACGGTACAAAAGGGAATAACGGGGCGCGAATCCCCGTTCCTAATGCGGATTGGCAGGCGCTCCGCCTGGACCGCGAACGAAACTCCTGCGGCCCTCTGCGCCCTCTGCGTTGCGGTCTTTTCTTGACTGCGCGCGTGAGAAAGGGGGCGACGCCCCCTTTCAGAATCCCCCGAGCAAGCGGGCTCGCTACGCCGTCACCACTTCCTTGATCTTCTTCTGCAGCTCGCCCGACTGCGCGCGTGAGAAAGGGGGCAACGCCCCCTTTCAGAATCCCCCGAGCAAGCGGGCTCGCTACGCCGTCACCACTTCCTTGATCTTCTTCTGCAGCTCGCCCGACTGGTACATTTCCTTCATGATGTCCGAGCCGCCGACGAACTCGCCCTTGAGGTAGAGCTGCGGGATCGTTGGCCAGTTCGCGTAATCCTTGATGCCCTGGCGGATCTCGGGCTCCTCGAGCACGTTCACGGAGTAGAAATCGCTCGCGCCCGAGGCCTGAAGGATCTGCACGGCCATCGCCGAGAATCCGCACTGCGGAAACTGCGGCGTGCCCTTCATGTAGAGCACCACCGGGTGGCCGGTGACCTGCTGGTGAATCTTCGCTTTCACGTCCATTGGCTTGCCTCCGAAAGCCGGCATCCGAGGGGCCGGCACACTATCCGACTCAATATCCGACTAAAACAGTCAGGATTGGATTTTAGCGGGCGGACTCGGGGGCAGTCAACCGCTCGGGGGCGTCGGGCATAAAGTGAATCGCTTCCTTGAGGAGCGATACGCGAATCTCCACGCCTTTAGCGAGCCGGTTGCGATCGGCGACGTGCGTCGGCACCGAGAGCCGCAGCTCCGCGTCCTGCCTGCCTTGGACCCACATCGTCACCGCGGCGTTCTCGCCGAACGGGAGGTACTCGCCGATGACGCCCGCGATCGGGTTCTCACGCTCGCCGCGCGAGGGGCGATCGCGCCGATGCAGGATGCAGTGCGCCGGAAGAATTCCCCACGCGACTCGAGTGCCCGGCGACACGGCGCGCGTGAGCGGCGCGTCGAGCGTGTAGTCGAGCCAGCGGAGCAGCGTGCGATCGCCGCTCGGATCGTGCGCAAGCACCTCGCCCCGGAGCAGATTCTGGAAATCGACCAGCCGTGCGACGTGCACGCTCTTCGGCTTCGCCATCACCTCGAACGGCGGCCCGTCCTGAAGCGTCTCGCCGCGCGACAGCACCACCATGCGATCGGCGAGAACCCCGGCCTCCTCGAGATCGTGCGTGACGAGCACGATCGGGATGGCGAGCCTCTGGCGCAGCATCCCGAGTTCGCGCTGCAGCCGCCGACGCGTGACCTGGTCGACGGCCGAGAAGGGCTCGTCGAGCAGCAGCACCCGGGGCTCGCGCGCGAGCGCACGGGCGAGCGCGACGCGCTGCTGCTGGCCGCCCGAGAGCTGGCGCGGCAGGCGGTCGGCGAGGCCGTCGAGGTGCACGGTCGCGAGCAGTTCCCGGGCCCGCTCGCGCCGCACTGCCGGCGGCCGGTCGAGCAGCGCCGCCTCGACGTTGCCGGCGGCGGTGAGATGCGGAAAGAGCGCGTAGTGCTGGAACACCATGCCGACTTGGCGCGCCTGCGGCGCCAGGCGCACCGCGCGCGCGGTGTCGAGCCACTGCTCGCCGCCGCACGCGACCTCGCCGCGCGCCGGATGAACGAGGCCCGCGATCGCCCGCAGGATCGTCGTCTTCCCGCTGCCGGAGGGGCCGACGAGCGCGAGCAGCTCGCCCGCCGCGACCTCGAAAGCCGCCGCGAGCGGGATCGGATGCGCCTGCTGGAGGCGCACATGCAGGCCGGCGCTAGCCATGCCGCCTCCGCGCGGCGCGGTCGATCCAGTAGACGACGCTGATCGACACGAACGACAGGGCGAGCAGCGTCGCCGCCATGACGCCGGCCGCCCGGTCGTCGAACGCCTGTACGCGGTCGTAGATCGCGATCGACACCGTCCGTGTCGCCTCGGGGATGTTGCCGCCGACCATCAAGACGACGCCGAACTCGCCGAGCGTGTGTGCGAAAGTGAGCACGAACGCGGTGAGCAGCGCCGGCCACGCGAGCGGCAGCTCGACCTTCCAGAGCGCACGCCACGACGACATGCCCGAAAGCCACGCGGCCTCGCGCACCTCGGCCGGAATCGCCTCGAACCCGCGCTGCACCGGCTGGATCGCGAACGGCACGTTCGCGATGATGGACGCGACCACGAGCCCCTCGAAGCTGAACGCCAGGGAGGCGCCGACGAGGCTCTGGTAGAACTGCCCGAGAGCCGATTGCGGCGCGAACGCGACCAGCAGGTAGTAGCCGAGGACAGTGGGCGGAAGCACGAGCGGCAGGGCGACGAGTGCCTCGACCGCTGCCTTGCCGCGAAAGCGCCCCCACGCAAGTGCGCGGCCTGCCCAGATCGCGACCGGGAGCATCACCGCCGCGGTGATGACCGCAAGCGC
>JALOSW010000060.1 GCA_025458245.1 Burkholderiales bacterium | reverse complement strand
CGCCCGCCGTCCCGCCTTCGGCGGCTTCGACACGCCCGACCCCACGCCGATCCTGCAACGCCTGCGGCACCTCGGCGCGCCGCGCACGACCGACAACGGCGCGGTGGTGATGTCGCGCATCGGCGAGCGCTGGATCGCGCAGACCGAGACGCCGGTCGTCACCGAATTCGAGCCGGACACGCTGGCGACCCGGGGCCGGTTGGCGTTCGACGACGATCTCGCCATCCAGCTCATGTCGGCGCACGGCATGACCGACGGCGAGGGCGCCTACTGGAACGTGGGCGTGGAGCTCGGACCGAAGTGCCGCTACACCGTGTTCCGGGTGCGCCCGGGCACTGCGCGCCGCGAGCCGATCGGCACGTTCACGGTGCCGAAGTCAGGCTACCTCCATGCCTTTGCGATGAGCGAGCGCCACGCCATCGTTTGGGAGCCGGCGCTGCGCGCTCAGCCCCTCGGCTTCCTGCTGACGCGCCGCGCGTATATCCGCAACTTTCGCTGGGAGCCGGCGTCCGGGTCGCGCCTGCACGCCGTCGATCTCGAGAGCGGCGCGGTGCGCAGCTGGACGATCCCGCCGATCATGTGCTTTCACGCGATCCAGGCGTACGAGGTCGGCAACGACATCGTGCTGGAGCTCTGTGCGTTCGACGACGCGCGGGTCATGGACGACCTCGCTCTTTCGCGGCTGCGTCGCGGTGCGCCGGTCGCACTCGCCGATCTGCGGCGCTATGTCATGAAGCCCGGCCACGACGCGGCCGACGTGGAGCCGCTCGGCGCGCAGTTCGAGTTGCCGCAGGTCCATCCCGGCCGGATCGGTGCCGGACGAGCGGGCGTTGCGTGGGGCGCGGGCGTCCGGAAAGACACGCCAGGGGCATTCTTCAACCGCACGGTGCGCATCGACCTCGCGACCGGCGTCGAGAAGGAATGGGCGCGCGAGGCCGCGATCCATCTCGAGCCGCTCTACGTGCCGCGTCCTGGCGCCGCCCGGGACGACGACGGCGCGCTCCTGGTGCCCACGCTCGCCGACGACGATCCGGGCACGGTGGTCGGCGTCGTCGACGCACAGACGATGCAGTGCGTGGCGACCCTGCACGTGCCGCAGATCGTGCCGTTCGGCTTTCACGCCGCATTCGCGCCGGCGCGCTGATCGCGCTCGCCGGCGCGTGGCCTGCGCGTCGTGTCGCGGCGCGCGGCGCAGACGTATACTCGCGCCCTCGCCTTGCGACTCGCCGCACCGTGAAAGCCATCATCGTTCCCGTCACGCCGTTCCAGCAGAACTGCTCGATCCTCGTCTGCGAGGAGAGCGGACGTGCGGCCATCGTCGATCCCGGCGGCGAAGTGGATCGGATCGTCGCGCAGCTCGACAAGGCCGGCGCGACGCCCGAGAAGATCCTGCTCACGCACGGTCATATCGATCATGTCGGCGGAACGGTCGAACTCGCGCGGCGGCTCGGCCTGCCGATCGAGGGCCCGCATCCCGACGAGAAGTTCTGGATCGACCAGCTGCCCGCGCAGAGCCGGATGTTCGGCTTTCCGCCGCTCGACGCGTTCGTTCCGGACCGCTGGCTCCACGGGGGCGACACGGTCCGTTTCGGCAACGTCGAGATGGAAGTGCGTCACACGCCCGGCCACACGCCCGGTCACGTGGTCTTCTTCGAGCCGAAGTCCCGCGTCGCGATCGTCGGCGACGTGCTGTTCGCCGGGTCGATCGGGCGCACGGATTTTCCGCGCGGCGACTACGACACGCTCATCCGCTCGATTCGGGAGCAGCTCTGGCCGCTCGGCGACGACGTGACGTTCGTCCCCGGTCACGGCCCGACCTCGACTTTCGGCGCGGAGCGGCGCTCGAACCCGTTCGTCGGCGACCATGCCTTCGCCGGCGCGCCCTGAAGGCCGCGCGCGTGCGGTCACCTACCAGCTCCTGATCCGCGTCGATCGCCCGTGCCGCGTGCGGATCGGGCGGCTCGGCACCTTCGCTTTCCCTGCGGGCCGCTACGTTTACACGGGCAGCGCGCGGCGGGCACTGGAGTCGCGCGTGGCGAGGCACCTCGGCGCGACGAAGCGCCTGCACTGGCACGTCGACTATCTGCTCGCGGAGCCGGGCGTCTCGATCGAATCGGTGCGCCGCTCGCGCACGCCCGAGTGCGACGCGAACCAGGCCGTCGGCGGCACCGCTCCCGCGGCGGGGTTCGGCGCCAGCGACTGTCGCGCCGGGTGCGGCAGCCATCTGCGCTTCCTGGGCCCGGAGTCCGGAGCCAAAACCGGAACTATTTCACACCGTAAGCGGACCGCGGGCTGAACGAGGCGTGAACTTTGTCGCAAAGTCGGTCGTGCAAGCGTGTGCGACCCCCCGGCGAACGGGTCGGCGCGACCGAACCGCACCAGCGCGAAAGATGGACAAGGACGAGCCCGTATTCGTGGTCTATCCCGGCCCTCTATGGGGCTGGGCGGTCGCGTGCAAGGGCGGCACGGGAAGCAAGGTCTTCAGCGACAAGGCGGTCGCCATCAACTACGCGAAAAGCTGGGCGGAAGCGCATCGCCCGAGCCGCGTGCAGGTCGAGAGCCCCGAGGGACGCGTCGAAGCCGAATGGGACTTCGGCCCGTACGCCGGCGAGGGCGCCTGAGCATTCGTGACCGTTCGCCGGACGCCCACGCATCGGGCGGCCATCGGCGCGTCGCCGCTTCGCGCGCGGGTCTCGACGCGCTTCGGACGCACCCCCAGACGCGGTAACTGAAGCGGCGGCGCTTGCCGGCGGCGAAGGGGCGCTATCCTCGCGGCTTTCCTGGCTGGCCCTGAGCGCTTCGCGGCGCCGCCGTCGGCCCTCCCGAGCGAACCGCGCCCGCGATGAACCGGCACGTCGTCGACGATCTCGTCCGCCTGGCTTGGCCGGTGCTCGTCGCACAGCTCGCGGTGCTCGCGAACGGCGTGATCGACACGATCATGGCGGGGCGCTACGGCACACTCGACCTCGCCGCCGTCGGCGTCGGCGCGAGCGTCTACATCACCGTCTTCGTCGCGTTCATGGGCGTCCTGCTCGGTCTTACGCCCGTGGTCGCGCAGCATGCCGGCGCAGGGCGCGATGCGGCGATCGGAGAGGACGTGCGCCAGGGCGCATGGCTCGCGCTCCTCCTCGCGATCCCGGCGCTCGCGGTGCTCGCCTTCCCGGGGCCGATCCTCGCGATTTCACGGCTCGATGCGGACGTGGAGGCGAAGGCCCGGGACTATCTCGCCGCAGTCGCGTGGAGCGTGCCGGCGGCGCTCGCGTTCCGGGTCTTCACGGCGTTCACTACCGCGGTCAGCATGCCGCGCATCGTGATGGCTCTGAATCTTGCCGGGCTCGCGCTCAAGATCCCGTTGAACGCGCTCTTCATGCATGGCGGCCTCGGCCTGCCCGCCATGGGCGCCGCGGGACTGGCGACGGCGACATCGGTGATCGCCTGGCTCACCGCGATCGCGGCGTGGACGTGGGTACGCATCGCGCCGCAGTACCGGCGCTTCGGCGTTTTCGCGCACGCCTCGCCGCCCCGCGGCGCGGCGCTCGCGCATCTCGCCGCGGTGGGATTGCCCATAGGGTTCACGTTTCTCGTCGACGTCTCTGCGTTCACCTTCATGTCGCTGTTCATCGCGCGCCTCGGGCCGCTCGCGATCGCCGGACACCAGATCGCCGCGAATCTCGCGGCGCTCGCCTACATGGTTCCGCTGGCGCTCGGCAACGCCGCTGCGGTCGTGGTGGGCCAGGCGCTTGGCGCGAACCGCCCGGCGCGCGCGCGCCACGCCGGCGCGGTCTCGCTCGTGCTCGGTCTTGCCATCGCGATACCGATGGCGGCGGCGCTCTATTTCGGGCGTGACACGATCGCGACCCTCTACACCAACGACCCTGCGGTGGCCGTCGCCGCATCGAGTCTGGTCGCGATCGTCTCCGGCTACCACCTGGCAGACGCGCTGCAGGGTGTCGCGGTGAACGTGCTGCGCGGCTACAAGAAGACGGTGGTACCGATGATCGTGTACGCGATCGCGCTCTGGGGCGTGGGCCTTGCCGGCGGATACGTGCTGGGGTTCACGCAGGTCGGGGTTCCCGGCCTCGATGCGGTCACCCCGCTCGGCGCGCGCGGGTTCTGGATCGCGGCCACCGCGAGCGTCGCGCTCGTCGGCGCCTTGATGACCGCCTATTTCTTTTGGGTCAGCAAGGCCCTCTCGGGCCGGTCGCGGCCGCGCGGGCTCCTGGGCTAGCGAACTGCGGTCTTGCGTCCACGGATGCGCTTGGCGATCTCGAGGCCCGCGTAGAGGGTAAGCGCCGCGCCGCTCGCGACCAGCGCCCATGCAACACGCTGCTCCGCCAGGAACGGCAGCACGCTCCCGCCCGAAACCAGGCCGACGGCGCCGAGCGCGAGCGCGACCCCGCCCACCGCGTCCAGAACCAGCAGGCCGATCGGGAACGGCGACCCCGCATGTTGTTTCGTCATCGTCGGGTCTCAGCGCAACGAAGGGGCAAAGTCGCTCCGCGACGCCGCGTCGTGCTCCCCGAATCGCGGGATGGCGATGCCTGCTGCAGCGGCTTCTTTCAACGCGGCTTCTCGTCGTCCTCGACTCGCACGCCCTTCCAGAAGGCGATGCGGTCGCGAATCGCCGCGGCCTCGGGCTTGGGATCGGGGTAGTACCACGCGGCATCCGGGTTGACCGCGTCGCCTACCACGACGTCGTAGTAGCGGGCGGTGCCTTTCCAGGGACACACGGTGCGCGTGTCGCTCGGCCGCAAATGCTCGCGCTTGACCGCAACCGCGGGGAAATACCGGTTGCCCTCGACGATCTCGCACGCGTCGCTCTCGGCGATCACCGTGTCCTTCCAGACGGCTCGGGGCATGCGTGTTCCTCCCTGCATTCGGCGCGCGGTCGCGACGCTCAAGAATAGTCGGCCGCGCGGGGCACTGTCATTCCGCGGCGCAATGTCAACGTCATAGCCTGACCGGCTTCTGTCATCGCCTGTCGGAGTCGCGACCTCGACGCATGGAACAGGCAGCGATTCGCGCTTGGGGCCGCGCCTCGCCCGGCGCGAGGCCGCACGCGCGAACGAATGCATGCACGATGCGTACCCGTTGCGCGTTCCGGCGCGCGACGCCGGAAGTGCGCCGTTGCCGCGCCCTCGGCGGGTGTCGCGCAAGGCGACTCGGCGCGAAAAAAACGCGGCGGACTCGAAAGTGCGCCGCGCGAATGAGGAGCTGTGAAGCAGGACTCGGACGCACACGCACGCCCCGAGTCCCTTGGGCGTCGCCGGGGAGGGCGCCGACCCGGTTCGAATTATCGGCGCGCGTACCTGCACCGGCCATAGGACGAAAGGACTAAGCCCGGTGCCGCGCGATCTGTCGTGCGATCAGAAAGCCGTCAGGACTTTCCCGGCCTCATCGGGTGCCGCAAGGCTTTCGCAGCTCTGGCAACACATTGCCGCAGAGTGCTCGCACGGCACTGCACATCGTGGCCGCGCGCCTGCGCACCAGACTCGGTCGATGCCCACGCGCGAGGGGGCAGGGCTTGCGCCCCCTTCGCGCACCGTGGAGACCGGGCGCCTCGGCTCGCCGATGCGGCGCGCCCGCGATGCGCGCACCGCATCGGCGTCGCCGTCGACGCGCTGGCCGCGCCGTTCGGCGCTCAGCGTGCGAGCTTGAACGCGATCAACGTGCGGAGCTTGGCGGGTGCAACCGGTTTGGCGAGCAGGTGATAGTCCTTCGCACGCGCCTCGTCGCGGTGCGCCGGCGTGATTCGTCCGGTCACCACGATCGCGGGGATCGCGGCGCCGAAGCGCGACCGGATCGATTCGATCGCCTGCGCGCCGTTCGCACCTTCGCCGAGCTGGTAGTCTGCGATGACGAGGTCCGGCGCGCGCCGCGCGTCGGCGACGGCCGTCAGCGCCTCGTCCGCGGAGGCGGCGCCGACGACCTCGGCCTGCCATCCGGCGAGCAGCACTCGCATTCCCTCGAGGATCTCGTCTTCGTCCTCGATCACCACGATACGGCGCCCGGCCAGCGTCACGCGATCTTCCATCGCCGTGACTGCAGCGAGCGCGGCGTTCGGGTGCGCCTCGCCTCGCGCGAGCGTCACACGGAACACCGATCCGCGGCCTGCGTGCGAGCGTAGAGCGACCGGGGCGCCGATCAGCGTGCCGAGCCGCTTCACGATCGCGAGGCCGAGCCCGATGCCTTTCCCGCCCGGCTCGCCGGGCGCCGCGACTTGATAGAACTCGTCGAACACGCGTTGCTGCTCGGCGTCCGGAATGCCGACGCCCGAATCCCAGACCTCGAGCGCAAGCCGCTCCCCGCGCGCGCGGCAGGCCACCAGCACTCCGCCGCGCCGCGTGTATCGCAGCGCGTTCGAGACGAGATTGCGCAGGATGCGTTCGACGAGGGCGGGGTCGCTCCACGCGTGGGCATCCGTCGGGCGGACCCGCAGCCGAAGGCCGCGCTCGGCCGCCTCGCCCTCGAAGCCGACCCGCACGCGGTCGAGCAGGCTCTGGACCGGAAAATGACGCATCTCGACCTTGAGAGCGCCTGCATCGAGGCGCGAGATCTCGAGGAGCTCGTCGAACAGCGTTTCGAGCGCGCTCACCGAGGCGGCGACGCTGCGCACGACCGGCGCGACGTCGGGATCGCGGACACGCTCCGAGAGCGCGGCGGCGAACAGTCCGAGAGCATGGATGGGCTGCCTCAGGTCGTGGCTCGCTGCGGCGAAGAACTGGGTCTTGGAACGATTGGCGATTTCCGCCTCGCGTTGCGCCTGCTCCGCGGCCTCTCGGGCCTGATCGAGCGCCGTGTTCTGGGCCGAGAGCGCCTGCGCCAACGCCTCGTTCTCGAATCGGTTGCGCAGCGAAAGGACGAACGCGCGGTTGTAGCTGCGTCCGAACGCGATGATGCCGATCGCCGCGATCGTGGTGATGAGGGCGAGCAGCAGATACGGCGCCTCGCCCTGCAGCAGCGTGCGCGCGACGAGCGGAACGAGCGCACCCAGCACGAACACGTGGAAGGACGGCAGATGCGTGCCGATGAGCAGCACGGCGACCGACGTGACCGCGAAAATGCTCACGATCAGAATGGTCTGCAGGACGTTCGAGCCTTCGACCCAGAAGAGGAACGCGGCCGAGCCCCAGACGAGTCCCGAGATGCCGGCGCCGACTGCCCACCGGATCCCCCACTGGCGCGCGTCGACGCCGGCGCGGGCCCGGTCGCGGCGGTAGCTCCGGTACAGGGCGTACCGCCACGACTGGTTTGCCAGCAAAGCGCCGATCCACGCGCCGATGACGCCGTGCGGCACCTGCGCCCACATGATGCTCGCGAGCAGAGTGGCGCCCACGGCCGAGGCTCCGATCGCGGTCGGCAGCTCGTCGTAGAGGTGGCGGACCTGCGCCTCGAGCACCCGGTCGTCGTAGGCGTCGCCCGCAGCGCGAGTGCGGGGGTCATCGGGCGCGGCAGCCATGATCACCCCGCGCCGGACGCCCGTCAGGTCTTGGTGCCCGGATCGAGGAGACCGGGCGCTTCGAGCCCCAGCCGGCTCGCCTCGATCACGGCCTGCGTCCGGTTGGCGACGTTGAGCGCGCGCAGGATCGCGGCGACGTGGATCTTCACCGTCCCTTCGGCGAGGTTCAGCTCGCGGCAGATCAGCTTGTTCGGCTTGCCCTGCAGCATCAGCGCGAGCACTTGCGCCTGCCGGTCGGTGAGGCCGAGCTCGCGGGCGCTCGGCAGACGGTGATCGGATAGCGGCTCGCGCGTGCCGTCCGCGTAGTCGGCGCTGTCGCTGCGCGGCAGCGCTTCGAGCGGGATGTAAGGGGTGCCGGTGAGCACGATGCGAAGCGCGTTCACCATCACGTGGTTCGAAGAAGACTTCGGAATGAAGCCCATCGCCCCGGCCTCGATCGCCCGCAGCACGTCTTCGCGGCTGTCGGTTCCGGAAAGCACCACCACCGGCACCGCGGGGAACGTCTCCCGGATGTCGGCGAGCAGCGTGAAACCGTCCACTCTGGGCAGGCCGAGGTCGAGCAGGAGCAGATCGAGGTCCGGGTGGGCTTCGAGCTGCGCCCGGCCCTCGGACGCGTTGCGCGCGTCGAGCACCTCGACGTCTGCGGCGAGACCCTTCAGAACGTGATGGAGCGCCTCGACGATGAGAGGGTGGTCGTCGACCACGAGGATCTTCACGGCGGCCCAGCTCTTGGCTTTCTTGCTTGTTTCGCGCCGATACTAGCATCGCGTTTCTGCACTGCCTATTTGCGGCAGGAAGGGAACGAGGGGCGGAACTGTGGCGTTTTTCACGTTTTCGCCCTTGACAATCCCGGCGCGATCGGCTCGCGGCGACGCGAGCGCGCGGACCGCCGAACCCGCGCCGTGGCCGCGCACGCCCATCGTTCGGGGAGGCGTTCGCCGCTGCACCGCCAGCGGGCTAAGACCAAGGGATGCTTGCCGTAGGCGCGTGCGGCGGCTAACGTTTTGGATGCCGTGGCGAGCCCGGGCGGGCAAGGCCCTGCCTGGCGACTGGAGCGGAGTCATGAACATCCTCATCGTCGACGACCATCCGCTCATCCGCGAGGGCCTGGCCAACGTGCTGGCGGAGCTCGACTCCGGGGCGCGCGTGTTCGAGGCGGCGAGCGCCGACGAGGCGGTTGCGGCGTTCGCCCAGCACGCGCCGCTGTCGCTCGTGCTCCTCGACCTGGGCCTTCCCGGCGCCCAAGGCATGAGTCTCCTCGAGCAGCTGCGCGGCACGCGGCCGGACGTGCCCGTGGTCGTGCTCTCGGCCAATGACCAGCGCGACGTCGTGCTCGCCGCGATCGACGCCGGCGCGATGGGTTTCATCTCGAAGCGGTCGCCGACGCCGGTGCTCGTGAACGCGCTGCGCCTCGTGCTCGCGGGCGGCGTCTACGTGCCGCCGCAGGTGATCGGCCCGACCGCGGTAACCGATGCGGTACCGGCTGCGAACGCGTCCGCCGCGCCGGTTGCCGCGGCTGCGCGCGGGCCGGCCGAGCTGCGCACTCCGCGCACGCTCGCCGAGCTCGGCCTCACCGACCGGCAGGCGGAAGTGCTCGCACTCATCGTGCAGGGGAAGCCGAACAAGCTCATCTGCCGCGATCTCGACCTCGCCGAAGGCACCGTGAAGACCCACATCTCGGCGATCCTCCGCGCGCTCGACGTCGCCAATCGCACCCAGGCGGTGTTCAAGCTCTCGAAGCTGGGCATTCAGCTGCCCGCCCTGGCGATCCGCGCGCGGCGCGGCGCGCAGTAGCGGTCCGGCGCTGCCGCGCGCGTCACCCGCCGGCGAGCGGCAGTGTCACGGTGATCAAGACACCCGAGCCGTCGGGCAGGTTCGCCGCGCGTGCCGTGCCGCGATGGAACTCCGCGACCAGGCGCACGATGTAGAGGCCGAGCCCGAGATGCGGCTCGGAGCCGGCATCGGTGCGTGCCGACGCCATCGTTTCGAACAGCCGCCCGACGATCTCCGGCGCGAGCGGCGGGCCGCTGTTCGCCATCGTGAGCACCGCTTCGCCGCCGCGCCGCTCGAGCGCCACCCGGATCGGCGTGCCCGGAGGCGAGAAGTCGGCGGCATTCGCGGCGAGCTTGTCGAGCATCTGCGCGAAGAGATCCGGCGCCCCGTCGAGCTCGATCGGGCCCTCAGGCGCGGCGAACTCGAAACGGTGTGCCGGGTACACCGTCGCGTAGCCCGCCACGCAGCCTGCCGCGACGGCACGCGCGTCGAAACGCTCGCGCTCCGCCTGCCGGACCGTCTGCTCGAGCCGCGTCGCTTCGCTCATCCGCGTGAGCAGGGTGGTGAGGCGGGCGAGGCCGTCGTTCGCGCGGTCGAGGTAGACCCGCGCCTCCTCGGGAGGCGGCTGCATGCGCAGGTTGTCGAGCGATGAACGGACCACCGCGATGGGCGTACGCAGCTCGTGCGACAGCCGGCTCGCCAGCGACTCGAGGTGCGCGTTGTACTGGGCGATGCGCTCGAGCGCCGTGGAGAAGCTGCGCGAGAGGTCGCCGATTTCGTCGTGCGCGCGCGTGCCCGTGAGGAGCTTCCTGATCCGGCCCTGCGAATCGATCGCGGCCTCGGCCTCGTCGCGAAGCCGGCGCAGCCGGCCCGACATGCGCGAGGCGAACAGAAGCAGCGTCAGGCCGCCGATCAGGAACGCCACGAGCGTCACCGACACGAGGCGCTCCAGCACGTCGCTCGAGAGCGACTGGATCGCGTTCGCCGTTTCCTCGACGACGACGGCGCCGATGACCTGCTCGCCATGCCAGATCGGATGCGCGGCCGACACGATCGCGGCGCGGCCGTCCGGCGTGTGGCGCCAACGCGATGCCGGCACTCCGTCGAGCGCGCTCGCGACATCGCGCCCGCCGGCGATCGCCGATTCGGGCAGCGCGTCGTCGAAATCCTCGGTCGGGCGCGCGAGCACGCGCTCGAGAAACGGGCGCAGCGGCGCGGTCACCAACCGGTCCCAGGCCGACTCGGGCTGCGGCGCGGGCTCGCTGCGCCTGAGGCCGCCCGCGATCGCGAGCAGGTTCAGCTTGCGGTCGACCACCCAGATCCTGCCGCTCGATCGCCCGAGGCCCTGAACGATGAGAAGGATCTCCTCGCTTGCCGCGCGCGCGTCCGGCGCCACTTCGCGGACGCCGCGGGGCATGGGTGCGACGCCCGTGTCCGCGCTCTCGTCCGTGCGGGCGCGGAGGTCGAGAAGCTTCGGCCGGTCGTGAAGCGCAGTGGCCACCGCGCGCGAGGTGGCGATCACCGACTGCTCCTGGCCGGCGCGGAGCACGCGCTCGACCTCCTTCAGGTAGCTCCAGCCGGCCAGCGGAATGGCGAGCAGCACCAGCGCGACCACGAGCACTTTCGCGCGCAGGCCGAAGCGCGGGACGAGTCGGGCCGGGGCCGGCATCGCGACGGGCTAGGCCGCCTTCCAGCGGTAGCCCATGCCGTAGAGCGTGTCGATCGAGTCGAATGCCGGGTCGGTGGCGGCGAACTTCCGGCGGATGCGCTTGACGTGCGAGGTCACCGTGCTGTCGTCGACGACGATGTGCGCATCGGACATGAGCTGGTCGCGGCTCTTCACGTGGCCGGGGTGCCGCGCGAGCGAGTGCACGATCCAGAACTCGGTGAGCGTGAGGTCGACCGGCTTCCCGCCCCAGGTCACCGTGAACCGCTTCATGTCGAGCGCGAGCTCGCCGCGCTCGAGGAGATCCTCGGTCTGGGGCGCCTCGCGCGCGAGGTCGGCGCGGCGGAAGAGGGCGCTGATCCGGGCGAGGAGGTGCGGCAGGCTCATGTCCTTGGTGAGGTAGTCGTCGGCGCCGAGACGCAGCCCCGAGACGGTATCGAAGTCGCTGTCGCGCGCGGTGAGGAAGATGATCGGCAACGTGGCCGACATGGCGCGCAGTTCGCGGCACAGCGCGAAGCCGCCGTCGATCTCGTCGGCGAGACCGATATCGAGGATGGCGAGGTCGGGGAGCTTCGTGGCGAAGGCCGCCATCGCCTCCCGGCGGTTGGCGTAGGCCGAGACCTCGTAGCCGTGGCGTTTCAGGACATCGGCATAGTTGGCCCGGATCGAGGGATCGTCCTCGACGATGGCGATTCGCTTGGGCATGACAGCGGGATGGGCGGAGACGGCGCGACTATAGCGCACGCTGCCGGCGCGACGCGCGAGAGGCGAACCGTGCCATTTTTCCGCCACTTTTGCTCTCTAACCTGCCATCATCGCGGCGCGCCGCCACCACACTTCGTCTCTCAAATACACAGTGTGGCGGCCCGGTCGGGCCGCGCCGGACCGGACACAGGAGGAAAGTTTCGATGAAGACCGCAGGCATCCGCACTCGCGACGTGGCATTCGACTTCGCCCGCACCCTGGGCGTCGCCCTCGCGACGGGCATCGTGTTCAGCATGGTCGCGGCAGCGGCCGTGGTGCTGGTGGCGGGCGGCTCCTCCTGATCCCGCGCTTCCCGGCGCCCGGGATCCCCGGGCTGGCGGCTGGGGCTCGCGCGGCAAGCTGATTTTCCCTGCGACGCGGCGTCGCCCGAGGTCCCTCCAACGGGCCGGAGCGCACGCCGGTCCCCAGTCTCTAGCCCCGGCGTTCGGGGCGACACCGAGCGACGAAAGACGGCGGCCCGATGGCCGCCGTTGTCGTTTCGGCGTTTGCCCCCCGACGGGCTGTTTCGACTCAGCCTGGCGGGGCGCGATTTGGCACCAATGCCTGCGCGCTCCGGAGGGAAGCCGAGTCTCGACAGGCACTGGAGTGGGGGCGGGGCGATGCATCCCCCGTGCGTCGACGCCCTGCTAGAGGCCGAGCCGCTTCCAGATCTCCGTCGTCGGCCCGGCCTGGTTCATGGTGTAGAAGTGCAACCCCGGCGCGCCGGCGTCCAGAAGACGCCGGCAGAGGTCCGTGACCACGTCGAGACCGAACGCGCGAATCGATTCGACATCGTCCGCGCAGGCTTGCAGCTTCAGGCGGATCCAGCGCGGGATCTCGGCGCCGCACGCGTCGGAGAAGCGCGCGAGCTGGCTGAAGTTGCCGATCGGCATGATGCCCGGGACGATCGGAATCGTGATGCCGAGGCGCTCGCAGTCGTCCACGAAGCGAAAGTACGCGTCCGCGTTGTAGAAATACTGGGTGATCGCCGCGTTCGCACCCGCGTCGACCTTGCGCTTGAAGTTGCCGAGATCGTCGCGGGGGCTCTTCGCCTGCGGGTGGAACTCCGGATAGCAGGCGACCTCGACGTGAAACCAGTCGCCGGTGGTCTCGCGGATGAAGGCGACGAGCTCGTTCGCGTAGCGCAGCTCGCCGACGCCCATCGCGCCGGAGGGCAGGTCGCCGCGCAGGGCGACGATGTGCCGGATGCCGGCCGCCCGGTACTGCGCGAGGATTTCCGCGATGTCCCGTCGCGTCGAGCCGACGCACGAGAGGTGCGGCGCGGCCTCGAACCCGGCCCGCTGGATCTCGAGAACGGTGTCGAGGGTGCGGTCGCGCGTCGAGCCGCCGGCGCCGAACGTCACCGAGAAGAACTTCGGCTGGAGCGCTTCGAGCTGGCGGCGCGTCTCGCGCAGCTTCTCGGCGCCCTCGGCGGTCTTGGGCGGGAAGAATTCGAAGGAATACGTGCGGGGATGGCGCTTCTGGGATTCCATGGCTTCACCGTTGCGGTACGAAGGCGCGGCGAGGAACGGCCAGCGCACGCTGCGCCGGCCGCCCCGCGATTCACGCCACGGCGCCAGCGCCGCGGCGCCGCGCTTCCCGGGTCAGAGGGCTCTCAGTAGCGGTACGTGTCGGCCTTGTACGGGCCCTGCTTCGCCACGCCGATGTACTTCGCCTGCTCCTCGGTGAGCTCGGTGAGCTGCGCGTTCAGCTTTTTCAGCTGCAGGCGCGCGACCTTCTCGTCGAGGTGCTTGGGCAGGGTGTAGACGCCGACCGGATACTTCGCGGTGTTGGTGAACAGCTCGATCTGCGCGATGGTCTGGTTGGCGAACGAGCTCGACATCACGTAGCTCGGGTGGCCCGTGCCGCAGCCGAGGTTCACCAGGCGTCCCTTGGCGAGAATGATGATGCGCTTTCCCGGTCGTCCGTCCATCGGGGGGAAGATAACGTGATCGACCTGCGGCTTGATCTCCTCCCACTGGTACTGCTCGACGGAGGCGATGTCGATCTCGTTGTCGAAGTGGCCGATGTTGCACACGATCGCCTGGTCCTTCATCTTCGCCATGTGATCGTGCGTGATCACGTG
>JALOSW010000059.1 GCA_025458245.1 Burkholderiales bacterium | reverse complement strand
GATCGAGCTGATCCACTCGCCGCCCGACTTGATCACGTCCTTCGAGCGGTCGGTGATCTGCATGAAGCCGTCGGCGTCGATGGTGGCGACGTCGCCGGTGGGGAACCAGCCGTGACGCAGCGGATCGCCCCCCTCGCCCTTGAAATAGCCCTTGCAGATCCAGGGGCCGCGCACCAGCAGGTCGCCGAACGCCTTGCCGTCCCAGGGAAGGTCTTTGCCGTCGCCGTCGACGATCTTCATGTCGACGCCGTAGATGGCGCGGCCCTGCTTTGCCTGGATCGCGAGCCGCTCCGCGGGCGGCAGGCCGACATGCTTTGCCTTCAGCGTGCTCGCCGTGCCGAGCGGGCTCATCTCGGTCATGCCCCACGCGTGCAGGACCTGGACGCCGTAGTCGTCCTGGAAGGACTTGATCATCGCGGGCGGGCAGGCAGAGCCGCCGATCACCGTGCGATTCATGGTGCTGAACTTGAGCTTGCCCTGGCCGACGAACTGCAACAGCGCGAGCCAGACGGTTGGCACGCCCGCGGACACCGTGACCTTCTCGGCCTCGAAGAGCTCGTAGAGGCTCTTGCCGTCGAGCCCGGCCCCCGGGAAGACGAGCTTCGAGCCGACCAGCGCGCCGGCGTAGGGCAGGCTCCACGCATTGGCGTGGAACATCGGCACCACCGGCAGCACGACGTCGCGCGCCGAGAGGTTGAGCGCGTCGGGCAGCGCAGCAGCATACGCATGCAGAACGGTCGACCGATGGCTGTAGAGCACGCCCTTCGGATTGCCGGTCGTGCCCGACGTATAGCAGAGCGACGATGCGGTGTTCTCGTTGAACTCGGGCCACTCGAACTGATCCGAGTGCGAGTTGACGAGGTCCTCGTAGCAAAGCGCGTCCGGCAGCGAGGCGGGCATGTGCGCGCGGTCGGTCATCACGACCCAGCCCTTCACGGTCTTGCAAAGCGGCGCGAGCTTCTCGATGAGCGGAACGAACGTCAGGTCGAAGAAGACGAACTTGTCTTCGGCGTGGTTGACGATGTAGACGATCTGCTCCGGGAAGAGGCGCGGGTTGATCGTGTGCATCACCGCGCCCATGCCGGAGATCGCGTAGAACGCCTCGAAGTGCCGGTAGCCGTTCCAGGCGAGCGTGGCGACGCGGTCGCCGGCGCCGACGCCGAGCGACGCGAGCGCATTCGCGAGCTGGCGGCTGCGCTTGTGCGCGTCGCGGTAGGTGTACCGGTGGATCGGTCCTTCGACGGTGCGCGAGACGATCTCGGCGTCGCCATGGTGGCGATCGGCGTGAGTGATCAGCGACGAGATCAGCAACGGCGTGTCCATCATCAAGCCGTTCAGCATGGGAATTCCTCTCTGGTGGCGTTACGGGCGGGACTGCAGCGCCCCGCGCGCGCCGGCCCGTGGCCGGCCGCGCGGGGAGCGCGAAGGGAGCCGCAAGTTACCCTCGGCGAAATCGAGTGTCAACGCCGCGCCCGGCGGGTGCGCTCGGCATGCGCGCCGGCACCGGCGACGCGCTCGTTCGCGCCGCGTTCGCCGCAGTGCACCATCGGCCTATGCCATGCGGCGCACGGCCCGCGACGCCGCGCGCGCGGGCCGTGCATCGCCTTGACCCTCCGATGCAACTTATCTACCATCGGACGGACAAAGAACACGCGGGTCCGGGAGGGAATCGGGTTGCACCGCCGGACCGTTTCGATAACGAGCAACCATCCCCCCGCGCCGCGGGGGTTCAAGCACCGAGGAGGTTTCACGATGATGCCGCGCGCCCTGCGCTCGCTCGCCGTCGCCGCAGCGCTTGCCGCTGCGAGCTTTGCGGCGAACGCCCAGCAAGTTCTGAAGATCGCCTATATCGACCCGCTCTCCGGCCCGTTCGCCAACGTCGGCGAGGCGGGGCTGAAGCAGTTCCAGTACCTCGCCGACCAGGTGAACCAGAAGAATCTCGCCGGCGGCGTGAAGTTCGAGGTCGTCGGGTTCGACAACAAGACGAGCCCGCAGGAGTCGCTGAACGTCCTCAAGAAGGTGATCGACAGCGGCATCCGCTACATCATGCAGGGCAACGGCTCGTCGGTCGCGATCGCCCTGTCGGACGCGGTGCAAAAGCACAACGAGCGCAACCCCGGCAAGGAGCTCGTGTACCTCAACTATGCCGCGGTCGATCCCGTCCTCACGAACGAGAAGTGCCATTTCCACCACTTCCGTTTCGACGCGAACAGCGACATGAAGATGGAGGCGCTCACGACCTTCCTCGCGCAGGACAAGAACATCAAGAAGGTCTACCTGATCAACCAGAACTACTCGTTCGGCCAGGCGGTCACCAAGGCGGCGAAGGCCGACCTCGCGCGCAAGCGCCCCGACATCCAGATCGTCGGCGACGACCTGCACCCGCTCGGACAGGTGAAGGATTTCGCCCCGTACGTCGCCAAGATCAAGGCGTCGGGCGCGGACACCGTGATCACCGGCAACTGGGGCACGGACATGACGCTGCTCGTCAAGGCCGCCAAGGACGCGGGGCTCAACGTCAACTTCTACACCTACTACGGCGGCGGCCTCGGCTCGGTCGCGGCAATGGGCGACTCGGCGATCGGCAAGGTGAAGCAGATCACCGAATGGCATGCCAACGTCCCGACCAAGGACACCGACCGCATGGTCAACGAGTTCAAGAAGAAGAACCCGGATCTCGACTACTACTACGGCCGCGCCGGCACGCTGATGTTCATGCTCGCCCAGGCCGTCAAGCAGGCGAAGTCGACGGAGCCGAACGCGGTGGCGAAGGCGCTGTCGGGCATGAAGATGGAGACCGAGCTCGGCCAGGTCGAGATGCGCGCCGCCGATCATCAGATGATCCAGCCGCTCTACATCTCGACGCTGCAGAAGCAGGCGTCGAAAGGCGGGCCGAAGGAAGTCAAGTACGACGCCGACAACAGCGGCCTCGGCTTCGCGACCGATGCGCGCATCGAGGCGTACGTTTCGGCCCAGCCGACCTCCTGCAACATGAAGAAGCCCTGAGCGGCGTTCGGCGATCAGGAGTCAGCGATAGCCGGGGCCCGCGGGCCCCGGCTTTTTTCCTGAGCGCTGCGCGCACCCCCGCCTTGCGAACCCGTGTGAGCCGACGGCCGAACGCCGACCGCTGAAATGGAATTCTTCCTCATCTCCATGCTGAACGGCGTCACCTACGGGTTGCTGCTGTTCATGCTGAGCTCGGGGCTCACGCTCATCTTCTCGATGATGGGCGTGCTCAACTTCGCGCACGCGAGCTTCTACATGCTCGGCGCGTACTTCGCCTACCAGATCTCGGTGAAGATCGGGTTCTGGCCCGCGCTCGTGATCGCGCCGCTCGCGGTCGGCGCGATCGGCATGCTGGTCGAACGCTATGGCCTGCGCAAGGTCCACAAGTACGGCCACGTCCCGGAGCTTCTCTTCACGTTCGGCCTCGCCTACCTGATCGAGGAGGCCGTGCACCTCATCTGGGGACGCTCGGCGGTCGACTACCGGGTGCCGGCCGAGCTCTCCGGATCGCTCTTCAAGATCTACGGGACGGCGTTCCCCGAGTACCGCGGCTTCATGATGCTCGTGTCCGTGCTGATGCTGGTGAGCCTCTACCTCGTGCTGACGCGCACGCGCATCGGCCTGGTGATCCAGGCGGCCCTCACCCATCCCGATACCGTGGAAGCGCTCGGTCACAACGTGCCGCGCGTGTTCATGCTGGTGTTCGGCGGCGGCTGCGCGCTTGCCGGCCTTGCCGGCGTGATCGGCGGCAACGCGCTCGTGACCGAGCCGGGCATGGCGCTCAGCCTCGGGGCGATCATGTTCGTGGTCGTGGTGCTCGGCGGGCTCGGCTCGCTCGCCGGCGCCTTCATCGCGAGCCTGCTGATCGGGCTCCTGCAGACGTTCGCCGTCGGCTTCGACGGCTCCCTCGGCCGGCTCTTCGCGCCGCTCGGCATCAGCTTCCCGAGCGGCACGTTCCTCGGCGAGCTGTGGGGCCTCACCATCTCGTCCGCGGCGCCCGTCCTGCCGTACGTCCTGATGGTGCTGATGCTGATCTTCCGGCCCCGCGGCCTCCTCGGAACGCGCGACGTATGAGCGCCGGCGCCAACCTCGGGACGACCATCCGGTTCCGTCCGCTCAACGTGGGACGATACTTCCTCTGGGGCTCGTTCGCCCTGGTGCTCGCCGTCCTGCCGCTTTTCTTCAGCGCGGGATTCGCGATCACGATGATGAGCCAGATGGGCATCTTCATCATCGCCGCTCTCGCCTACAACATGCTGCTCGGAGAAACCGGGCTGCTGTCCTTCGGCCACGCGGTCTACACGGGACTGGGATCGTACTTCGCGATCCACGCCCTCAACTGGATCGCGGCGGGGACGCTCCCACTCCCGGTCGCGCTCGTGCCGCTTGTGGGCGGGCTGTTCGGGCTGCTTTTCGGACTCCTGTTCGGCTACATCATCACGAAGAAGGCGGGCACGACGTTCGCGATGATCACGCTCGGCATCGGCGAGATGGTGTTCGCGGCGTCGCTCATGTTTCCGAGCTTCTTCGGCGGCGAAGGCGGCATCTCCGCGAACCGCGTCGTGGGAAAGCCCTTCCTCGGCATCACCTACGGCCCCGCGATCCAGGTCTACTACCTGATCGCCCTCTGGACGTTCGTCGCGATGATCGCGATGTTCGCGCTCACCCGGACGCCGCTGGGACGGGTGGCGAACGCGGTGCGCGACAACCCCGAGCGCGCCGAGTTCATCGGTTACAACACGCATATCGTCCGCTTCCTGATGTTCGCGCTCTCGGGCTTCTTCGCCGGAATCGCGGGCGGGCTGTCGGCGATCAACTTCGAAATCGTCTCTGCCGAGAGCGTCGGCGCGCAGCGCTCGGGGGGCATGCTGCTCGCCGCCTACATCGGCGGCGTCGGCGTGTTCTTCGGCCCGGTGATCGGCGCGATCATCTTCACGTTCTTCCTCGTTGCGATGTCGAACATGACGAAGGCCTGGCTCCTCTACCTGGGCCTCTTCTTCATGGCGATCGTGATGTTCGCGCCGGGCGGGATCGCTTCGGTGATCCTGATGAACCTGCGGGTGTGGAAGGCGGGATTCATGAACCGCCTCTGGAAGCCCTACGCGGCGCTCGCCTCGGCCGGCGTGATCGCGCTGGGCGGATTCGTCGCGATCGTCGAGATGACCTACAAGCTGAGCGACTCCGGGGGCGGCGGCGCGTTCTCGGTATTCGGCATCCCGATCGACCTCGCGAAGCCGCTTTCGTGGATCGTGGCGGGACTCGTCCTGGCGGTCGGGGGATTTCTTTACCGCAGGGCCTGGGTCGCGATGAAGCGCGAATGGGACGACATCCAGAGCATCCTCGCGGAGCGGGCGACATGACCGCCGCGCCGGGTGCCGCCGCGTCCATCGAGTTGCGCGGGGTCTACAAGAGCTTCGGCAAGACGCAGATCATCCGCGGCGTCAATCTCGCCATCGCGAAGGGCGAGCGCCACGCGATCATCGGTCCGAACGGCGCGGGCAAGTCGACGCTTTTCAACCTGATCAGCGGGCGCTTCCCGGTATCGAGCGGCAACGTGCTGCTGAACGGCGCAGACATCACCGGGCTGAAGCCCTACCAGATCAACCGCCGCGGGCTGTCGCGCAGCTTCCAGATCACGAACATCTTTCACCGGCTGTCGGTGTTCGAGAACCTGCGCTGCTCGGTGCTCTGGTCGCTCGGCTACAAGTACTCCTTCTGGAAGGCCCTCAACGGGCTCGCGGACGCGAACGAGCGTGCCGCGGAGGTCATGGAAGGCATCGGCCTCTCGCGCCGCCGCGACACGCTCGCCGGGCTACTCTCCTACGCCGAACAGCGCGCGCTCGAGATCGGGATCACCATCGCGGGCGGAGCCGAAGTGATTCTGCTCGACGAGCCCACTGCGGGCATGAACCGCTCGGAGACCGCCCATGCCGTGGAGCTCATCAAGAAAGTGACGGCCGGCAAGACCCTGGTGATGGTCGAGCACGACATGGGCGTCGTGTTCGGGCTCGCCGACCGGATCTCGGTGCTCGTGTACGGCGAGGTGATCGCCACCGATGCGCCGGCGGCGATCCGCTCGAACGCCGCAGTGCAGGAAGCCTATCTCGGCACCACCGCCAACAATCACTGAGC
Organism: Burkholderiales bacterium; assembly: GCA_025458245.1. Lineage (GTDB taxonomy): Bacteria > Pseudomonadota > Gammaproteobacteria > Burkholderiales > SG8-39 > JAOAEA01. The sequence goes on along the minus strand of JALOSW010000059.1, from coordinate 7,604 downwards.
GGACATGCTCGAAGTCAGCGATCTGCACGCGTTCTACGGCAAGAGCCACATCCTCCACGGGGTGAATCTCACCGTGGGCGACGGCGAATGCGTGAGTCTGCTCGGGCGTAACGGCGTCGGGCGCTCCACCACCATCAAGGCGGTGATGGGCATGGTGGACGCGAAGGGCTCCGTGAAGTTCAAGGGCGAGGAGATCGGCGGCCTCAAGGCCTACCAGGTCGCGCACAAGGGGCTCGGCTACGTGCCCGAGAACCGCGACATCTTCCCGACCCTGACGGTGCACCAGAACCTGCTTCTCGGGATGAAGGGTACGAAGCAAAGCGGCCGCTGGTCGATGGACGACATGTTCCGGCTCTTCCCTCGCCTCCAGGAGCGCGAGCACACCGCGGCCGGCGTGCTCTCCGGAGGCGAACAGCAGATGCTCACGCTCTGCCGCACGCTGATGGGCGACCCCGATCTGGTCATGATCGACGAGCCGACCGAGGGCCTCGCGCCGAAGATCGTCGAGCTGCTGCGCGAGCTCTTCATCGAGATCAATCGCCGTGGCGTCTCGATCCTGCTGGTCGAGCAGAAGCTCGCCATCGCCCTGGAGATCTCGCAGCGGCTCTACGTGATGGGCCACGGCCAGATCGTGTTCGAGGGCACCCCCGAGGACCTGCGCGCGAACGCCGCCATCCGCAAGGAGTGGCTCGAGGTCTGACGCCCGGCGGCAGCTGCGCGACCGGAGCTCCCGATCCGCGCGCTGGCGCGGCCGCAACGAATGAGATACGACGACGCCCGCGAACGCTGGGACCAGCGCTTCTCCGCCGAGGAATACCTCTTCGGCACGGCCGCCAACGCCTTTCTCGCATCGCATGCCGCGTTGCTGCGCCCGGGAACGACTGCGCTTTCGGTGGCCGACGGCGAGGGGCGGAACAGCGTGTGGCTCGCCCGGCAGGGTCTCGCCGTCACGGCGTTCGACCTCTCGCCGGTGGGCGTCGCGAAAGCGCGCTGGTTGGCGGAGAGATCGGGCGTGACGGTCGACTACCACGTCGCCGACGTGAACGCGTGGGACTGGGACGCGCGCCGATACGACGTGATCGCCGCCGTGTTCATCCAGTTCGCGAGCCCCGACGAGCGCACGCGCATCTTCGCCGGCATGAAGCGGGCGCTGGCGCCCGGCGGGCTGCTCTTGCTGCAGGGGTACACGCCCCGCCAGCTCGCCTACGGCACCGGCGGTCCGCCGCATGCAGAGAACATGTACACGGCCGCGATGCTCGCGCCGGCCTTCGACGACCTCGAGATCCTGCATCTCGCGGAGCACGACGACGTGATCAGCGAGGGAAAGGGGCACGACGGCATGTCGGCGCTCGTCGACCTCGTCGCGCGCCGCCCAGGGTGAGCATCCGACGCCCGGATTAAAATATCGGCTGAACCGCTCGCGCTTCCCGCCGCGAGCGGCATGGCCTCTCCAAGGAGCTTCCCCCCGATGAAACAAGTCGCGATCGTCTCCACCGCGCGCACCCCGCTTTGCAAGAGCTGGCGCGGCGCACTCAACATGACCCACGGCGCCAAGATGGGCGGCCACGTCGTCAAGCACGCCATGGAGCGCGCCAAGGTCGATCCCGACGAGGTCGAGGACGTGATCATGGGCTGCGCGAACCCGGAGGGCGCCACCGGCTGGAACATCGCGCGCCAGATCGCCGTGCGCGCCGGGTGCCCCGACACCGTTCCCGGCATGACCGTCAACCGCTTCTGCTCCTCCGGCCTGCAGACCATCGCGATGGCGGCGCAGCGGGTGATCGCCGGCGAGGGCGACCTTTTCGTGGCCGGCGGCGTCGAGTCGATCTCGCTCGTGCAGAACGAGATGAACCGCCACCACTTTCAGGACGAGTGGCTGCACCGCCATCGACCCGAGGTCTACTGGCCGATGCTGCAGACCGCCGAGTACGTGGCGATGCGCTACGGCATCTCGCGCGAGGTGCAGGATCGCTACGGCGTGCAGAGCCAGCAGCGCGCCGCGGCGGCACAGGCCGCGGGCAAGTTCAAGGACGAGATCGTCCCGATCGAGGTCCACATGAAGGTGGTGGACAAGAACACCGGCCAGGAGACGGTCAAGGACGTCGTCGCCGACCGCGACGAGGGCATCCGCGCCGATACGAACTACGCGGGCGTCTCGCAGATCAAGCCGGCGATCGAAGGCGGCACCATTGCCGCAGGCAACGCGAGCCAGTTCTCCGATGGCGCCTCGGCCGCGGTCGTGATGGACGCGAAGCTCGCCGAGAAGCGCGGTCTGCAGCCGCTCGGTTTCTTCCGCGGCTTCGCGGTCGCCGGCTGCGATCCGAAGGAGATGGGCATCGGGCCGATCTTCGCGATTCCCAAGCTTCTCGAGCGCCACGGCAAGAAAATCGACGACATCGACCTCTGGGAGCTGAACGAAGCGTTCGCGGTGCAGGTCGTCCACTGCCGCGATCATCTGGGCATTCCCGATTCGCGCCTCAACGTGAACGGCGGCTCGATCGCGGTGGGCCACCCCTACGGCATGACCGGCGCGCGGCTCGTCGGCCATGCGCTGATCGAAGGCAAGCGCCGCGGCGCGAAGAATGTCGTCGTCACCATGTGCATCGGCGGCGGCATGGGTGCGGCCGGGCTGTTCGAAGTGGCATAACGGCGCGGCCCGGAGCGATTCTCCGGGCGAGTGACGCGACGGGCGCGCCGGCGGCGCGCCCTTTTTTCTTCGACAACGGGGACGAAGGAGATCAGATGATCAGGGATCTCGCCGGCAAGATCGCAGTGGTGACCGGCGGCGCAAGCGGCATCGGACTTGAGCTCGCGCGCCGCGCCGCGGCGGCACGAATGAAAGTCGTGCTCGCGGACATCGAAGACGGTCCGCTCGCCGCTGCCGCCGACGCGCTGGCCCGCAGCGGGACGGAAGTGCTCGCGGTGCGCACGGACGTTCGCAGCGCCGAGTCGGTCGACGCTCTGGCGATGCGCGTGAAGGAGCGCTTCGGGACGGTCCATCTCGTGTTCAACAACGCGGGCGTCGGCGGCGTGCGCTGCAACGCCTGGGAAGCGAGCGTCAAGGACTGGGAGTGGGTGCTCGGCGTCAATGTCTGGGGCGTGATCCACGGCCTGCGCGCGTTCACGCCGATGATGCTCGCGCATGGGGAAGAGGCGCACATCGTCAACACCGCGTCCGCCGCGGGCTTCGTGGCGATGACGCACACGGCCCCCTACGCCGTCTCGAAGCACAGCGTCGTCGTGCTTTCGGAGGTGCTGCGGCACGACCTTCAGGCGCAGAAAGCGAACGTGGGCGTCTCGGTGCTCTGCCCGGCGTTCGTCCCGACGAACATCTGGAATGCGGACAGGAACCGGCCCGCCGACCTGATCGAACGCAGCGAGTCCGAGGCCGATCGCGCGGACAAGGAAGCGATCAAGGCGATTCTCGACAAGGGCAAGGTGACGGCCGCGCAGGTCGCGGCGCTCGCTTTCGACGCGGTGCGCGACGACCGCTTCTACGTGTTCCCGCACCCGCGCATCCTCGACACGGTCAGGACGCGGATGGACGACATCCTCGGGCAGCGGAACCCGACGCGCACCGCCTAGGATTCGGGAGTCAGGGGCCGGGTTTCAGGTTCGGGAATTCAGCCGCCCGAGAGCGCCTGCACGATGATCACTTCGTCGTCGGGGGCGAGCGGCGTCCTCAGGTCGAACACCTGGTCGCCGCGGATGAAGATGCGCACGTGCCGGCGCACCCGATCCTGCTCGTCGATCATGCGGAAGCGGATGCCGGGATACTGCCGGTCGAGATCGGCGAGCGCATCCGCGAGCGTCGCCCCGCTCGCCTCAACGCGGGCGCGCCCTGTGTAAGGCCGGAGCGGACCCGGGATCAGCACGTTCATGCGCGAACCCGAGCGCGTGCGTCAGCGGAACACCGCCGCTTCGACGGCATAGATCTCCGGCAGGTGCCGCGCGATGCAGGTCCACCGCGTGCCTTCGTCGCGGCTCGCCCACAGTTCGCCGCTCGTCGTGCCGAAGTAGAGGCCGACGGGCTCACCCGCATCGGCGGCCATCGCCTGCCGCTTGACCGTCCACCACGCCTGCTCGCGCGGCATGCCCGAATCGAGCCGTTGCCATGTCCGGCCCGCATTGCGCGTCGCGTAGACGGCCGGTTTCCCGTCGGGGCTCGTGCGCGGCCAGACGGTGGTCCCGTCCATCGGAAACACCCACGCGGCGTCCGCGTCGCGCGGATGCACGACCATCGGGAAGCCGATGTCGCCGACGCGCTTGGGCATGCGGGTTCCGATTCGCACCCACGTGTCCGAGGGCCGGTCGAGGCGGTAGATGCCGCAGTGATTCTGCTGATAAAGCCGATCGGGGTTGCTCGGGCATAGCCGCACGCAATGCGGATCGTGGAAAGTGACTTCGTCCACGTCGAAGCCCTCCACGACCGCGAGACCGTTCACGAGCGGCGCGAACGTTCGCCCGCCGTCGACGGATTCATGCACGCCGCCGCCCGACATCGCGAAATAGAGGTGATCCGGATCGCGCGGATCGACGATGATGGAGTGGAGCTTCGGGCCGTCCGGCGTGCCGTCCTGCACGGTGCCCATCCACTTTCGGTACTGCGGATCGTCGTTGATCGACGAAAACGGCGCCCAGGTCACGCCCGCGTCTTCGGAGCGGAACAGACCTTGGGGCGAGGTCCCGGCGAACCACACGCCGGGCTGGCTTGCATGCCCGGGCGCAAGCCAGAACGTGTGGTCGACCGCCCGGCCTTCGCCCTCGGGCGCTTTCGTGAACGCAGGCGGTCGGGCAGCCTCCTTCCACGTACGCCCCCGATTCGTCGACCGGAATATCGTCGGCCCGAGATGGCCGGTCTTCGCCGCGGCGAGGAGGGTCGTCCCATCTCGCGGGTCGCGCATGAGGTGATTGACGACGTGGCCGTGGAAATGCGGCCCGTCCACACGCCAGGTTCGCCTCGCGGGATCGCCGTGAAAGAGCCACGCCCCCTTGCGTGTCGCGAGCAGGATCGACACCTGCGACCGCGCCGCGCGCCGCGCCGGATTCGCGGATGCTCTCGCCGGCACTGCCCTTTGCATGCTTCGCGCCATCGCCATGCCCTCCCGTCGCAACATCGCCTATCGGGGCGCTCAGCATACTCCCGGCAGCGCCGCACCGGCGAGCGGCCGCGAGTATCATGGCCGCCTCGGCCGCGAGGAGCGGCCGGCGAACCGAGTGCCACGATGAACGCGCCCCAGAACGTCGAAGTTCCCTCGAAGCTCCTCTCCCGCCGCGATCTCGAGTTCATGCTCTACGAGTGGCTCGACGTCGCCTCGCTCGCGAGCCGCGCGCGTTTCGCGGACCACTCCCGCGACACGTTCGACGCGGCGCTCGACACCTGCGAGCGGATCGCGGAAGACCGGTTCGCGCCGCACAACAAGAAAGGCGACCAGAACGAGCCGCACTTCGACGGCGAGCGCGTTCACATGATCCCGGAGGTGAAGCAGGCGCTCGACGCGTTCTGCGCGGCCGGGCTGATGGCCGCCGGGCAGGACTACGATCTCGGCGGCATGCAGCTCCCGACCGTGATGGAGAAGGCCTGCTTTTCCTATTTCAAGAGTGCGAACGTCGCAACGAGCGGCTATCCGTTCCTCACCATCGGCAACGCGAACCTGCTCCTCGCCCACGGCACCCGCGAGCAGATCGACACGTTCGTCCGCCCGATGATGGAAGGCCGCTTCTTCGGGACGATGTGCCTCTCCGAGCCGCAGGCCGGCTCGTCGCTCTCCGACATCAAGACGCGCGCCGAGCCTCAGGCCGACGGCACCTATCGCCTGTTCGGCAACAAGATGTGGATCTCGGGCGGCGATCACGAGCTCTCCGAGAACATCGTCCATCTGGTGCTGGCGAAGATTCCCGGCGGGCCGGCCGGCGTGAAGGGCATCTCGCTCTTCATCGTGCCGCGCAAGCTCGTGAATCCCGACGGCTCGCTCGGCGAGCGAAACGACGTGGCGCTCGCGGGCCTCAATCACAAGATGGGTTATCGCGGCACGGTCAACACGCTGCTCAATTTCGGCGAGGGCAAGTTCCGCCCGGGAGGCAGGCCGGGCGCCGTGGGCTATCTCGTGGGCGAGCCGAACAAGGGCCTCGCCTGCATGTTTCACATGATGAACGAGGCGCGCATCGGCGTCGGGCTCGGCGCCACGCTGCTCGGCTACACCGGCTACCTGCACGCGCTCGAGTACGCGCGCGGGCGCCCGCAAGGTCGCCCGCTAGCGGCGAAGGACCCGACGGCGCCGCAGGTGCCGATCGTGGCGCACGCCGACGTGCGGCGCATGCTGCTCGCGCAGAAGGCCTACGTCGAAGGCGCGCTCGCGCTCAATCTCTACTGCGCGCGACTGGTCGACGAAGAGAAGACCGCGGAGAGCGACGACGCGAAGCGCCGCGCGCACCTCCTGCTCGAGATCCTCACGCCGATCGCGAAGAGCTGGCCGTCGCAGTGGTGCCTCGAGGCGAACAGCCTCGCCATCCAGGTCCACGGCGGCTATGGCTACACGCGCGACTACAACGTCGAGCAGTTCTACCGCGACAACCGCCTGAACCCGATCCACGAGGGCACGCACGGCATCCAGGGCCTCGACCTCCTCGGCCGCAAGGTGATGATGGACGCAGGGGCCGCGTTGCAGCTGCTCGGACGCGAAATGCTCGCCACGGCGAAATCGGCGCGCGAGACCGGAGACGCGGAACTCGGGCGCTGGGCCGACGCTCTCGCCGCCGCGGTCGCCGACGTCGGCGAGACCACGCGCGCGCTCTGGTCGGCGGGCGACCTCGAGCGCACGCTCGCGAACGCCACGGTGTATCTCGAGCTTTTCGGCCACGTGGTGATCGCATGGACCTGGCTCGCACAGGCCGTCGTGGCGCGGCGAGCGATCGCCGAGGCCGCGAGCGACGACGAGCGCTTCTACCGCGGGAAGCTTCAGGCGGCGAAGTACTTCTTCCTGTGGGAGCTGCCGAAGACGGCGCCGCAGCACGCGCTGCTGCGCAGTCTCGACGCGACATGTCTCGAGATGTGCGACGAGTGGTTCTGAACCGACCGGCGAAAACGCAAAGGACGCGAAGGAACGCGAAGGACTTCCTGGCGGGACCTTCGGCGATGTTGGTGCATCCCATTGGCCCACGTCGGCGAATGCTGCGCGAACGAACGCCACCAAGACTTTGCGATCCTTTGCGCCCTTCGCACGTTTGCGGTTCTTCTTCTGGAGCGTACTCATGAGCGTCATGAAGCTGTTCGATCTCACCGGCAAGGTTGCCCTCGTCACCGGGGGCTCCCGCGGCCTCGGGCTGCAGATCGCCGAGGGCCTCGGCGAAATGGGCGCGAAAGTCGCGCTCACCGCACGCAAGGCGGAAGAACTCGCCGACGCGAAGAAACATCTCGACCACGCGCGGATCGAGTCCCTCACGCTGCCGAGCGACCTCGGCAGGTTCGATTCGATCGAGCCGATGGTCGACGCGGTGCTCGCGCACTACGGGCGCATCGACATTCTCGTCAACAACGCCGGCGCGACCTGGGGGGCACCCGCCGAGGACCACCCGCTGGACGCCTGGCAAAAGCTCGTGAACCT
>JALOSW010000058.1 GCA_025458245.1 Burkholderiales bacterium | reverse complement strand
AGCGGGTCTTCTGGTCACCGTGTCCGGTGCCTTGGATCGCCGGGACCGTATGCGCCGCGCACGATGTGCCGCTGGGCCCACCCGTCCCAGCTCCCCTCTGTTGCGCTCCTTCGCGCCCTTTGCGCTTTCGCGGTTCCGCCATTCAGACGGTGATGCGCGGGCCGCGGCGCGGGCGGCTTAGGCGAACTGCTGAACCCCATAACCGCAAAAGCGCGGAAGGCGCAAAGCGTCGCAAACGAAGCGGGTCTTCTGGTCACCGTGTCCGGTGCCTTGGATCGCCGGGACCGTATGCGCCGGGCACGTTGCGCCGCCGGGCCTGCCCGTCCCAGCTTCCCTCTTTTGCGCTCCTTCGCGCCCTTTGCGCTTTCGCGGTTCCGCCTTTCAGACGGTGACGCGCGTGCCGAGCTCGATCACGCGGTCCGGCGGCAGGCGGAAATACTCCGCGGCGCTCGGGCTATTCCGCTGCATCCAGCGGAACAGCGTCCGCCGCCAGGTGAAGAGCCCGCGCCTCTTCGCCGGCGCGATGGTCGATTTGCCGAGGAAGAACGTGGTGTCCATCAGTTCGAACTTCAGGCCGTGCCGTTCCAGGAGCTGCAGCCCGCGCAGCACGTCGGGATCCTCCATGAACCCGTAGTGCAGCTTCACGCGGAACAGGCGCTTCGGCTCGAGCACCTCGACCTCTGTGCGCTCGAGATCGGGAAGCCGCGGCACGTCCTCGGTCACGATGCTGATGAAGAGGATGCGCTCGTGCAGGATCTTGTTGTGCTTGAGGTTGTGGAGCAGCGTCGTCGGCACCGCGCCGCTGTCGGAGGAGAGGTAGATCGCCGTGCCCTGCACGCGCGGCACGTCGCCGAGCATCTCGAAGAACCCCTTGAGCGGCACGCGGTGGCGCGATTCCTCGGCGCGGATGACGCCGGTCGCGCGCTTCCAGGTCGTGAGCAGCGTGAACACGAACAAGCCGCACACGAGCGGGAACCAGCCCCCGGCGAAGATCTTGGTGGCGTTGGAAAGGAAGAAGAGCAGCTCCGCGGTCGCGACGACCGCAAGCCCCGCGAGCACGAGCGGGCGCCACTTCGGCAGCAGCGCATAGGCGACCACCGCGACCAGCCCCGTCTCGAGGAGCATCGTCGCCGACACCGCGATGCCGTAGGCCGCTGCGAGCGCGCTCGACGAGCCGAACTCGAGCACGAGCACGACCACGATCACGAGCAGGATCCAGTTGATCTGCGGGATGTAGATCTGGCCGCGCTCGGACTCCGAAGTGTGCTTCGCGGGGATGTGCGGCAGGTAGCCGAGCCGGGAGGCCTGCTGGGTGACCGAGAACGCGCCCGAGATCGTCGCCTGCGACGCGATGACCGTCGCCAGCGTCGCCAGCCCGACGAGCGGCAGCACGAGCATGTCGGGCGCGAGAAGGTAGAACGGGTTCTTTGCCGCGGCGGGGTCGCGCAGGACCAGCGCCCCTTGGCCCAGGTAATTGAGCATCAATGACGGGAACACGAGACCGAACCAGCCGATGCGGATCGGCTTCGGACCGAAGTGGCCCATGTCGGCGTAGAGCGCCTCGCCGCCGGTGAGCGTGAGGAACACGGCACCGAGCGCGAGGAACGCGGCGCCCGGCGATTCGAGCGCGAACGCGAGCGCGTACTGCGGACCGATCGCGCGGAGCACCGAGGGGTTCTGCAGGATGCTCAGCACGCCGAGCGTCGCGATCGTAAGGAACCACGCCACCGTGATCGGCCCGAAATAGCGGCCGACCTTGCCGGTGCCGCGATGCTGGATGGCGAACAGCGCGACGATGATCGCGATCGTGAGCGGCACGATCCACGATTCGAGCGCAGGCGCCGCGACCGACAGACCCTCGACCGCCGAGAGCACCGAGATCGCCGGCGTGATCACGGCGTCGCCGTAGAAAAGCGAAGCGGCGAAGACGGCGGCGACCGACACCCACCACTGCAGCTCCGGCTTGTTCCGCATGAGCCGCGTGGCGTAGGCGAGCAGGGCGAGGACGCCGCCTTCGCCCTTGTTGTCGAAATTCAGCACGAACAGGACGTACTTGAACGAGACGATCAGCGTCACCGCCCAGAAGATCATCGACAGCACGCCGAGCACGTGCGCTTCGGTGAGCGCCAGCGCGTGCGGTCCGCCGAACGCCTCCTTGAACGCGTAGAGCGGGCTCGTGCCGATGTCGCCGAACACGACGCCGATGGCACCGAGGGTGAGGACCGCCAAGGGGCTGCGGGAATGGCCGTCGCCGTGATCGCCGGCCGCTGCGGATGCCGTCATGAATGACAAGGCAGGATGGTGCGGTGCAACATCATACGCCTTTCGTGGCCGGAACGGCCGGGATCATACGACCAGGAGTTCCGCGGCCTGCTTCATCGCGAAGTTGCCGGCGCGGGATGGGAGCGCGCATGCGGCGAGCGGCGCTCGCGAATCTCCCCTCGCCTGAGGCATGCCGGCGGGAGAGGGGCCGGGGGTGAGGGAGGAGCCGGATCAGATCTCCGGGGCGGGCGTCAGCACGCCGCGACGGATCTGATCGAGCTCCATCGACTCGAACAGCGCCTTGAAGTTGCCCTCGCCGAAGCCCTCGTCGCCCTTGCGCTGGATGATCTCGAAGAAGATCGGTCCGATCATCGTCTCGGTGAAGATCTGCAGAAGGAGCCGGCGCCCGCCCGGGGAGGCGGCCGACTCGCCGCCGGCGCCGGGCGCACCGTCGAGCAGGATGCGCCGCCGGCGCAACTCGTCGACGGGCTCGCCGTGGCCGGGCAGGCGCTGGTCGAGGAGCTCGTAGTACGTGTCGGGGGTGTCGAGGAGCTGCACGCCGCGCGCGCGGAGCGCGTCGACCGTCCCGTAGATGTCGTCCGTCCCGAGCGCGATGTGCTGGATGCCTTCGCCGCGATAGGCGTCCAGGTACTCCTGGATCTGCGAGCGATCGTCGGAGCTCTCGTTGATCGGGATGCGGATCTTCCCGCACGGGCTCGTCATCGCCTTCGACTTGAGGCCGGTGAGCTTGCCTTCGATGTCGAAGTAGCGGATTTCGCGGAAGTTGAAGAGCCGCTCGTAGAACTCGGCCCACTCCTTCATGCGGCCGCGGTGCACGTTGTGCGTCAGGTGGTCGACGTAGGTGAGGCCCGCGCCCCGGGGCGCCGTCGCGTCGCCCGCCCAGAACGCCTCGAATCCGGGCAGCGGCTTGAAGTCCACGTCGTAGATCGTGTGGCCGTAGTCGTTCTCGGGATACCGATCGACGAGGTAGACGAGCGAGTCGCCGATGCCCTTGATCGCCGGGATCACCAGCTCCATCGGGCCGGCATGCGCCTCCACCCCCCAGGCGCCCTGGTCGACGAGCCGCCGGTACGCCGCGCGCGCGTCCCGGACGCGGAATGCCATCGCGCACACCGAGGGTCCGTGGCGCCGCGCGAAGTTCTGGGCGAACGACTGCGGCTCGGCGTTGACGATGAAATTGACGTCGCCCTGCTTGTAGAGCAGCACGTCCTTGTGACGGTGCTTCGCGACCGCGCAGAAGCCCATCTGCTCGAAGAGCCGCCCGAGCGCCTTCGGGTCGGGCGCCGCGTATTCGACGAACTCGAAGCCATCCGTTCCCGCGGGGTTCTCCCAAAGATCCGCCATCGCCGCCTCCTCGGTTTCTCTCGTGGTTCGCGCATCTCAAACAGCTCGACGTGGCGCGGCGCGTCGCCGGCGCGCGGTGACTGGCGCCTCAGCCGCTCCGCGCTGCAGGCGCCGCGCCGCGCCGCGCGAGCCAGCGCCCGACGGCGCTCGACGGAACCTCGCCCGTGACGAGGTACTGCATCACGTTCGGGTTGTTGGCGCTGTAGAGCTGCCGCCGCGAGGCCTCGCGCGGGCCGCAGAACAGGATGCGGTCGCCCGGCTTGACGGCGGTCGCGTCCGTCGGAACGAGCAATTCCTCGGTCGAGCGCGCGAGGAGCAGCGGAATGACCGCCAGCCGGTTCGCGCGATCCGCCGGATCGGCATGAAGGTGCTCGATGCGCAGGGCTTCGGCGGCCGCCCACTCGAACGCGGCCGCGGCGCTGTGACTGTCGATGCGCAGCGTCCACGTGTCGGGAACGACATCCGTCGTGACCGCGGCAACGCGCGCCAGCAGTTCGTTGGCCCAGGCGTCGTCGCGATCCTTGGCGAGCGCGAAGAAACGATGCACGAGCGGCGCGGTGAGGATGCCGAACGCGGTGCGCGCGATGATCCGGCTCGGCTGCATCACGAGGTTCGGCTTGAGCCGGTCGAACAGGATGCCGTTCGCGATGCGATTCTTGCGCATGACGACGAAGAGATTCGGGTTCAGCTCGCGCGCGGTCATCACCACCGACAGATTGTTCACGTCGCTCGGGGTGCCGGCGACGATGCCCACGGCGCCGCGGACGCCCGCCGCCTCCAGCGTATGCGCCTCGGCACCGCTGCCGCGCACCGCCTGCGGCAGGCCCGCGGCCTCGGGATTGGTTTCGATCACCACGACGCGGTCGCCGCTCTTGGCGAGGTTCTCGGCGACGGCGCGCCCGAACCGGCCGAAGCCGGCGAGCACCCAGTCGCCCTTCGGCGGATCGATCGGTTCCGCGAGAGGCGTTCCAGGCACCGCCGTGAGCCATTCGCGCAGGAGGTAGAGGCTCGGCGAGGACACCGCGACGCCGAGATACGACCCGAAGCGCTCGAACGGATCGATCACGTAATCGGTGCCGAACGAGGCCATGTTGGCCGCGATCTCGCGCGATTCGCTGCGCGCCACCACCGGCACGCGCGCGTTCAGCACCTTCGTTGCGATGGCGATCGCGAGGTTGGCCGCGTCGCTGTTGGTGACGGCGACCACGCCGGCGCAGTGGCCGCGGCGCACGCCCGCGAGCACGAGCGAGTGCGGGAGCGACGCGTCCGCGACCAGCGCGGGCACGGACGACTGCAGGTCGGCGAGCTCGATCTCGCTGACGCGCTCGGCGTCGATGTCGAGCACCACGGTGCGCACGCCGTCGTGGTCGAGCGCCTGCACCAGCAGCCCGCCGGTTTCGCCATAGCCGCACACGATGTAGAAGGGCTCGGCGATGTCGCGGACCCGCCGCGCGAAGGTCGCGGTCGCGAGCACCCGCTGGAATGCCGGATCCTGGAACAGCGCGAAAATCTTGCCGATGGCGTAGAACCACGCGACCACGGTGATGTAGATCGAAGCCGTCACCCAGAGGCGCTGCGCGTCGGTGAACGGGTAGGGGATCTCGCCGAAGCCGATCGTGGTGGCGGTGTAGCTGATGAAATAGAACGCGTGGAAGAAGCTCATGCGCCACGGATTGCCATCGGCGTCCACGCCCGGGACGAGCGTCAGGCCGAGCACCGCGATCGCGTAGCTCGCGATCAGCACGATGAGCGGCGCGCGCATGCGCCGCAGGAACAGGAAGACGACGCTCGGCGCGTCGGCGGCGCCCGTCGCGGTGCGCTTCGCGGCGATGCTCACCGGCGGAGCATCGCGGTCTCGATGATGAGCAGGATCACCGAGACGACGTTGGCGAGGAACGCGCCGCCGGCGAGCGACACGATGCTCGCCGTGGTGGCTGCGGTCAGGCCGGCTCCGGCGCCGTGCACGGCGATGGCCCAGATCACGGCCGCGGCGATCAGCTGCAGGTCGGCGACGAGGCTCGCGGCGAGATGGATCGCACCCACCTGCGTGCGGTCGCCGAACTTCAGGACCGACGCGATCAGGTTCACCACGATCGCGGCGAACAGCTCGGTGACGTCGTGCTGCTGCGGGTCGGTGAGGTCGCCGATGAAGAACCCGAAGTTCAGGGTCATGGCGAGGATGATGAAGAACCCGAAGACGACCTTCTCGAGGTTCACGGCGCGGCTCCCTGTCTGATCTCGCGCCTGTATCGCATCGGGCGCGGGGAGTGTCAACCGGCCTGCGCCCGGCCGGGCGCGCGCTCAGGCGGGGTCGGTGCGCGGCGGCGCGCCGAAGACGCGGCGGTGCAGCTCGACGAGCTGCGCGTCGTGGATGCCCTGCTCGGCGAGTGCCGCGACTGTCTTGGCGAGGTAGTCGGAGCAGGGGCCGATCGCGCCGCAGGCCGTGGACATCGTCCTCGCGACGCGCTCTGCGGGGAGCTTCCCGGCATAGTGCGGGTGGTCGCGGCGCACGATGAACGCGATCGCGCGCACGTCGCGCCCATGCCGGTCGCACACCCTGACCCACCTTGGTGCATAGGAGCCGACCACCATCTCGCGGCGCCAGAGCAGGAACAGCTCCTCGGCGGCCGCCTTGCGCGGAATGCGGAAGAGCACTCCGGTGCACCGGCCGCCGCGATCGAGGCCGAGCACGAGGCCGGGATTGTCGGGCGTCCCGCGCCCGGTCTTCGACCACAGGCAGAAGCGCCTGTGGAAGCCGTGGAGGGTCGCGATCCTGCGCTCGGCGAACTGGAACAGCGGGTTCCAGACCAGCGAGCCGTAGCCGAACACCCAGATGTCGCACTCCGGGCAATGGTCGGCGAGAAGCGATGCGATGGACGCGCGATGCTCCTCGTCCGTGAGGCAGCGCGCGCCATCGGGGCGCGCCGCGAACATGCGGCGGATGTAGCCCGATTCGAGATGCTGGCGCGTCAGGGACATGGAGACGGATTTTCGGCTTCGAGCGATTACTTGGGAAGCACGAAAGGTGCCAACGCAGGGAGTGCGTCGCACGTTGACGTCGACGGGTTCGTGGCGGTCGCGTCCCGGCGGGAAAACGCCGCCCGCGCCTTACCTCGCGAGCGCGAGGGCGGCGAGCCGGCTCACGTAGGTATCGCGGACGCCGGCTTCGGCGAGTCCGTCCGCGGTGCGCAGCAGATAGTCGAGCCCGGTCCCGAGCTTGCCGCGCGAGCGCTTGAGCACCGCGACGATCTCGTCGTCGGGAAGGCGACCGGCATAGCCCGATCGCTGTCGGTCGACGACGAACGCGAGCGCGCGAAACGTCTCGCGCCCGTCGCGGGCGAGCACCCATTTCGGCTCGTACGATCCGAGCAGCATCTCCCGCCGCCAGAGCAGCCGCAGCTCGATCTCGACCTCCCGGGCGGGAATGCGGTAAGCAATGCCGGCGCAGCGTCCGCCGCGATCGAGGCCGAGCACCAGTCCGGGCGACTCGGGCGTGCCGCGGTTGATGCGCGAGCGCAGGCAGAAGCGCCGGTGGAATCCGTGCACCGTGGCGATGCGCCGCTCGACATACGAGAGCACCGGGTTCCACACGAGCGACCCGTAGGCGAAGAGCCAGAGGTCGCCCGCCCGGTGGGGGGAGGCGAGCACGGCCTGGAGCGAGCGCTCGAGCTCGGCCTCGGGCAGCAGCAGGGCTGCGAGCGCCGAGTGCTCGAGGCCCTCACGCAGGCGGTCGTTCTCGAGAGCGAACCGGTTCAGCGTGCCGAGATCCACCGACCGGCTGGCCGGCGCGGCGTCGCTCGTTCCGGGGTCGCGGGCCACGCGTGCGCCGCCCTATTCGTCCGCCCGCAGGATGAGGAACGTGGCGCTGGCGCGGCCGATGCGCTCGGGCCGCTCGCCCATGCGCCAGATGAAGCAGTCGACGAACGCCACGCGTTTGCCGGGGCGGTAGAGGTCCACCCGCGCCTCGATCCAGTCGCCCGGCGTCGCGTTGCCGGCGAAGTCCATCGAGAGCGTGGTCGTGACGAGCTTGCGCGGCGGATCGGTCGCGCTGGACGCCGCGTATCCCATGGCGAAGTCCGCGAGCGTGCAGATCATGCCGCCGTGGACGATGCCGCGGCGGTTCTGATGCTTCTCGGCAACCTCGAACCCGAGGGTGAGGTTCGCGCCCTCGCGCCGTTCATAGAGCGGCCCGACGAGCTCGTGGAACGGACTCATCGACTCGAGCTTGCGGAACCCCGCCGGAATCGCCGTCATGCCGCTCTCGCTGCCGGTCGTGGGTTGCGGAACGCGGCCATCAACTCGGCCTCCTTCCGCTTCGCGGCGGCCAGGTGGCGCGCCTTCACGTGCCCGAAGCCGCGGATCTCCTCGGGGATGGCCGCGATCGCCACCGCGGTGGCATGGTTCTCGCGCGAGAGCCCGGCGACGAGCTCGTCGATGGTCTTCTCGTAGTCGCCGATCAGCTGCCGCTCCGTGCGCCGCTCGGCGGTGTAGCCGAACACGTCGAGTGCCGTGCCGCGCAGGAACTTGAGCTTCGCGAGCACGCCGAAGGCGCTCATCATCCATGGGCCGAACTCGCGCTTTTTCGCCTCACCGGTGAGAGGATCGGGTTTCGCGAGGAGCGGCGGCGCGAGGTGGAACCGCAGGCGGTAGTCGCCCTCGAACATGCTTCCGATTTTCTGCACGAATGCCGGGTCGCCGTAGAGGCGCGCGACTTCGTATTCGTCCTTGTAGGCGAGCAGCTTCGCGTAATAGCGCGCGACCGCTTCGGTGAGCCCGGTGCTGCCCGCGACCTTCTCGGCCTCCGCCTTGCGCACTCGGTCGACCAGCGTCCGGTAACGGCGCGCGTAGCCGGCGTCCTGGTACGCCGTCAGCAAGGCCACGCGCCGCTCGATCACTTCGTCGAGGTTGCGGGAGAAGGCCTGCGCGAGCGGCACCACTTCGGCCGGCGTCGCGAGCTTCTCGACCGCGGCGAGGTCCGCAGCGGCGCGGCGGCCCCAGACGAACGACTTGCGGTTGAAGTCGACCGAGACGCCGTTCAGCTCGATCGCGCGCAGGATCGACGCCTCGGCGAGCGGCACCCAGCCGCGCTGGAAGGCGTAGCCGAGCACGAACATGTTGGTCGCGATCGAGTCGCCCATCAGACCCGTGGCGAGCTTGCCCGCGGGTACGAACGCAGCGCCGCCCGGCCCGACGGCATCGGCGATCTGCCCCTCGAAGCTCGACTGCGGCGCTCGCCAGTCCGGGTTCTTCACGAATGCGGCGGTGGGCGTCATCGATGCGTTGACGACCGCGCGGGTGGTTCCGACCCCCATGCGCGAGATCGCGTCGGCGCTCGCGGTCACGATGAGGTCGCAGCCGAGCACGAGATCCGCGGCGCCCGTGCCGAGGCGCGTCGAGTGCAGATCGTCGGGATCGGCGGTGATCTTCACGTGCGACATCACCGGCCCGCCTTTCTGCGCGAGCCCGCTCATGTCGAGCACCGACACGGCCTTCCCTTCGAGGTGGGCCGCCATCGCGAGAATCTGTCCGACCGTGATCACGCCCGTGCCGCCCACCCCCGTCACCAGCACGCCGAACGTGGCGCCGAGCGCGGGCACCGTCGGCGCGGGCACCGGCGGGAAATCGTCCGCGGCCTCGCGCGCGCCGCCCTTGCCCTTGCGGAGCGTTCCGCCGACGACCGTGACGAAGCTCGGGCAGAAGCCTTTCACGCAGGAGAAATCCTTGTTGCAGGACGACTGGTTGATCTGGCGCTTGCGGCCGAACTCGGTCTCGAGCGGCTCGACCGAGAGGCAGTTGGACTTGACGCTGCAGTCGCCGCACCCCTCGCACACGAGCTCGTTGATCACCGCGCGCTTCGCCGGGTCGGGGTACTCGCCGCGCTTGCGCCGCCGGCGCTTCTCGGACGCGCAGGTCTGGTCGTAGATGATGGCGGACACGCCGGGCTTCTCGCGCAGCTCGCGCTGCACGGCGTCGAGGTCGTCGCGCTGACGGATGGTCACGCCCGCGGCCCAGCCCGCGTCGGTGGGGTACTTCTCCGGCTCGTCCGTCACGATCACGATCGGATGCACGCCCTCGGCCGCGATCTGCCGCGAGATCTGCGCCGGATCGAGCGGTCCGTCGTGGCGCTGGCCGCCGGTCATCGCGACCGCGTCGTTGAAGAGGATCTTGTAGGTGCAGTTGACCTTCGCGGCGACCGCGGCGCGGATCGCCATCAGGCCCGAGTGAAAGTAGGTGCCGTCGCCCAGGTTCACGAACACGTGCTTCTCGTCCGTGAACGGGGCCTGACCGATCCACGGGGCGCCCTCGCCGCCCATGTGCGTGAACGTGGCCGTGCTGCGGTCCATCCACAGCGCCATGAAGTGGCAGCCGATGCCCGCGAGCGCGCGGCTGCCTTCCGGCACGCGGGTGGACGTGTTGTGCGGGCATCCGGAGCAGAAGTAAGGCTGGCGCACCGCCGCGACCTTCGGGACGGCGAGCGCCCGCTCCTTCGCTTCGAGGAACGCGAGCCGGCCGCGGTAGCGGTCGCCCATGGCCCGGTCGAGGCCGAGCTTCGCGAAGCGCTGCGCCAGCGCCTTCGCGACCAGCGCCGGCGACAGCTCGTAGTGGGCGGGCAGCAGCCAGTTGCCCGCGGGTTTGCCCTCGGCGATGCTCCACTCGCCGTTGTCGTCGAACTTGCCGACGACGCGCGGGGCGCGCTCGCCCTCGCGCCAGTTGTAGAGCTCTTCCTTCAGCTGATACTCGATCAGCTGGCGCTTCTCCTCGACGACCAGGATCTCTTCGAGGCCATCCGCGAAGCGGCGCACCCCCTGCGGCTCGAGCGGCCAGGGCATCGCGACCTTGTAGACGCGGATGCCGACGTCGCGGGCCAGGTTCTCGTCGATGCCGAGATCGGCGAGCGCCTGCAGGGTGTCGCCGTAGCTCTTGCCGGTGGTGACGATGCCGAAGCGCGCCCGCGGGCTGTCCCACACGATGCGGTCGAGCCGGTTCGCGCGGTTGTAGGCGAGCGCCGCGTAGACCTTGTAGTCGAGCAGCCGCGCCTCCTGCTCGAGGATGCCGTCCGGCCAGCGGATATTGAGTCCTCCCGGCGGCATGGCGAAGTCGCCCGGCAGCACCACCTGCACGCGCTCGGGGTGAATCTCGACCGATGCGCCGCTCTCGACCACGTCGGTGACGCACTTGAACCCGATCCAGCAGCCCGAGAAACGACTCATCGCGAAGCCGTGCAGTCCGTAATCGAGGTATTCCTGGACGTTCGCCGGGTGCAGCACCGGGATCAGGCACGCTTTCAGGATGTGCTCGCTCTGGTGGGCGAGCGTCGAGGACTTCGCGGCGTGGTCGTCACCGGTGAGGACCAGCACGCCGCCGTGCTGCGACGTGCCGGCGGCGTTCGCGTGCTTGAAGACGTCGCCGCAGCGGTCGACGCCCGGGCCCTTGCCGTACCACATGGCGAACACGCCGTCGTATTTCGCGCCCGGAAACAGCCCGACCTGCTGCGTGCCCCAGATCGAGGTGGCGGCGAGATCCTCGTTCACGCCCGGCTGGAACGTGACGTGGTGTTCGGCGAGATGCGCCTTCGCCTTCCACAGCGACTGGTCCAGCCCGCCGAGCGGCGACCCGCGGTAGCCCGAAATGAAGCCGCCGGTGTTGAGTCCGGCCGCGAGGTCGCGGTCACGCTGGAGCATCGGCAGGCGGACGAGCGCCTGGGTGCCAGTCATGAAGGCGCGACCGTGGTCGAGCGTGTACTTGTCGTCGAGGGTCACCTCGTGAAGCCGCGTGGGCGCGTTCATCGTCGCCTAGTCTCCTTCGGTGTGCGGCTTCGTTCGCCGCACGCGTCCGCCCCGGCCGGATCGCGGCCGTCGGACCGGGTGGCGCCGGGCGTGGGAGGGTGTCCCCGCGGCGCCGTTCTTGTGGTGCGCTGCCTATTCTACGTGCCCGGTCGGGCGCCCCGGCCCGACCGTGTCGCGGCCCAGCGCGGTGGCAGCATCGCGTGTGCCGCAGCGCTTCGTCCGTTCGACGAGCGCCGGGGCCGCCGGGTTCCGGTCACCCGCGGGCCGCGAGCCACGTGCGCAGCGCGGCGCTCACCGCCTCGGGCCGCTCCAGCGTGCTCATGTGCCCGCAGGTTCCGAGCACCGTGAGCGTCGCCCCGGGGATCGCCGCCGCCATCTCCTCGTGGCCCTCGAGCGGCGTCAGCTGATCGTCGCGTCCGCAGAGCACGAGCGTCGGACAGCCGATGGCGGCAAGCCGCGGGCGGCTGTCGGCGCGGCTCATGATGGCCCGCTCCTGACGCACGAACGCATCCTCGCCGGTGCGCCGGGCCATGTCTCGAACGACGGCGAGCAGCGCCGGGTCGGCCAGACGCGAGGCGTGCAGCATCATCGGCAACAGGACCTCCGTGACCCGGGAGAACTTTCCGCTCACGGCGAGCTCGATCAGGCGCAGCCGGCGCTCCCTCGCCTCGGCGCTTTCGGGGCGGGCGCTCGTGTCGACCAGCGCGAGCCGCGCGATGCGCTCCGGGGCCTGCGCGATCATCTCGAGGGCGACGTAGCCGCCCATCGAGAACCCCGCGAGCGCGAACCGCTCGGCCGGCGCCTCGCGCAGAACCGCCGCCGCGAGGGCGCGCAGGTCGTCGTGCCGGGTGTGGTCGGCGACCCACGGTGCGGCGACGTCGGCAAGCGCATCCGTCTGCGGCTGCCAGACGGCCGCGTCGCAGAGCAGGCCGGGGACGAGGACGAGAGGGGCGGCGGGGCGGGCAGCCAAGGGTCGCTTTCGCGTTCGGGGCAGCGAGCCGTGCCGAGGTTGTGGGAGAGGGGCGGGCGGGGATCGGGAGACGGAGTCGGCGCGCCTCCGGGCGCCTCAGCCCTCCAGCGATTTCCACATCTCGATGTCGCGCTCGGCGGTCCAGATGCGCGGATGCTTGATGCCGCTCGCTTCGTCGAGCGCGCGCGTCACGTCGAACGGCATGCAGTGCTCGTAGATCGGAAACCTGCCGTACGCCGGGTCGAGCTTGTGCCGGGCGTGCTTGTACACCTGGTTGAGGTTCCAGCCGGCTGCCGCGCCTTCCTTGCCGCAGGCGTAGAGCGCGCGCACGAAATCCTGCGTGAACGCGATTCCCTGCTCGCACTCCGCGGGCGTCATGAGCGCCGGCCCGCGCCCCGGCACCAGCTTCTCCGGGCCGAGCGCGCGCAGCCGGTCGAGCGTCGCCGGCCACTCCTCGAGCTGGGCGTCCCCCGCGTAAATGCCCGCATTGAACTCGACGAGATCGCCCGAAAAGAGCACCTTCTCGGAGGGCAGCCAGGCGATGGTGTCGCCGCGGGTGTGGCCTGCGCCGACATGGATGATCTGCACCTCGAGCTTGCCCATCCACAGGGTCATCTGCCGCTCGAAGGTCAGGGTGGGCCAGGTCAGGCCCGGGATCGACTCGACCGCGCGGAAGAGGCGCGGAAAGCGGCCGATCTCGGAGGCCATGTCCTGCGCGCCGCGCTCGCGGATCATTTCGAGCGTCGCCTGCGAGGCGATGATCTCCTGCGCCTTGTAGGCCGACGCCCCGAGCACCCGCACCGCGTGGTAGTGCGTGAGCAGCACGTACTTGACGGGCTTGTCGGTGACCTCCCGGATGCGCCGGATCACGTCCCCGGCCATCCCCGGGGTGGCCTGGGTGTCGATGACCATGACGCCGTCGTCCCCGACGATGACGCCGGAGTTCGGGTCGCCCTCGGCCGTGTAGGCCCAGGCATGCTCCGAGAGGCGCAAGAACGAGATCTTCTTGTCTTCGAGGTCGGCGGTCGACGCGAATGCCTTGGTCATGGGGTTCCTTGGACTGGGTGGGGCAGGGAGGCGCGCCGGGCGGCGGGCCCGGCAGCCGGGGATTCTAGCAACGCCGCGAACCCCGGTTGGCCCCGCGGCAGGCTTCAGTTAGCGCTCGCTCCGATGGTTTCGCGTGCCGTCGAGCGGAGCGGCCTGCCTGCGCCGGCACCGCCTTCCCGGCCGGACCCCGCGGCGCCGGCGGGGTGGCGCGCCGGCCCTGCCGAGTGTTTGACACCAAAGGCAAAAATACTCATAATTTCCGGTTTCGCGCGGAGGGGTTCCCGAGCGGTCAAAGGGAGCAGACTGTAAATCTGCCGGCTCTGCCTTCGAAGGT
>JALOSW010000057.1 GCA_025458245.1 Burkholderiales bacterium | reverse complement strand
CACGCTCGCGTTCGACTGCCTGGAGGCCTGCGGACTGCGCGACGGCGTGTCGAAAATGGGCCAGTTCTGCATCGACCTGCGGCTCGCCGCGGCGCTCGAGGGCAACGTCGAGCGCGGGCTCTTCTTCCGCGGCGCGGGCGCGTTGCCCTTCGGGCGCGAGATCCGCCCGGTGCGTGATCTCGTCGAGTTCATGCTGAACGGCGCCACCCCGGCGCGCACCTGAATCGTCGCCCGCGTCGTGCGGGACCAGCCGGGCCGGCTACGCCTGCTGCGCCCGCCGGAACGCGCGCAGCGCAGTGACGAGATTCCACGCGAGGAGCGCTGCAGCGAGCCCCAGCGCCGCCGCAGCGAAAGGCGCGATCCAGGCCGGCGCGGACGCCGCCGCCAGCAACAGGAGGACGGCGGCGAACTGGACGCGCGCGAAGCGGCGTTGCGGCGCGTCCGGCAACAGCAATCCCATGTGCGGCACGCGCCGTCCGGCGGGTAACGCCGCCCGGAGGTGGAACCACGCGAGGAACGGGACGATCTTGTGGAGCATCCCCGCGATCACCGAGACCGCGAAGCCGACGAGCGCGAGGATGCCGACGGCGACCTCCAGTCCATCGCCAACGCCCAGCGCCGACGCAACCCAGCATGCGAGCGCCACGGCGGCGCTCGCCATGCCGAGCCGCCACAGGAGCAGAGTCGCATCCGCGCGGGTACGCCGGCGTTTTGCCTGGAGCGCGAGCGTCGTCAGCGCGAAGACGAGCCACACGGCGGCGAGGACCCCGGACAACCAGACCGACATGTCGTGCGACGGGTCGCGCCAGCGCACCACGGACCACGCAGCAAGCAGCGCGAACACCGCCGGCGCAAGCCACCGCTGCATCGCAGGCGGATACGCGGGCGTCATCTGGAACATGGGCACGACGTGGAACCCGACGACCGCCACGAGCAGCCCGGTCCAGCCGAGCAGACCCCACGCCGGGTGAAGATCGCGGGCCGCGAGGTTCGAGAGTGGCAGCCCCCAGCCGCGCATCGCCCCGAGATCGAGCCCCAGCGCGACCGTCACCGCAAGCGAGATCGCCGCGAGTGCCAGCCCGGCGCCAGTCGCCGCGCGCGTCGGCGCCCGAGCGAGGCCGATCGCGACCGCGGTCAGGAACACGCCGAAGGCGAAGCCGAGCAGCACGGCGCCCGCCTTGAGGAGCAGCGGCGCGGACCAGAGGAATCCGCTCGCCAGGGCCGCCGTGCCCACCGTCATCGGCGCATGGACGAGCGCCGCGACCAAGCGCGGGCGCGGCAAGGGCACGCCGGCCAGCACGGGCAGAATCTGCGACATCGCGCCGAGCATCGTCATCGCCATGAACCCGAGGGTGACGAGATGCGTCGCGGCGAGCGCGGCCGGCGAAAAGCGCGACGCGTACAACTCTTCGCCGCGGAATCCGACGACCAGCGCCGTCGCGAAGAGAAAGAACGGCGCCGTGAGAAAGAAGCGGATCGGCACCGAGAACGGCGGTGCCTGGTCGTAACGAAGACCGGGTGCGGCCACGCCGGACGGCGCTCAGGCCGGCGACGCGAGGCGCGCGAGGAAATCGTCCGCCTCGCCCCCGAGGCTGCGGTCGATCAGGGGGTAGAGGATCTGTTCCTCTTTCATGTTGTGCTGCTGCATCAGCACGACGAGCGTCTCGCCTGCGCCGAAGAATTCGTCCTGGGCGCGGGCTTCGATCGCCGCCTGCATCGCAGCGGCGAGGTCGCGCATCTCGGCATGCTCCATCCGCATCATGACGGTCGGCCCTTCGGTCATGCCGGTACGCGCTTCGAACGCGGGGAAAAGGGTTTCCTCCTCCCAGGTGAAATGGCGCTCCAGGGCCCGTGCGAACGCCGCGCAGCGCGCGGCAGCGTCGTCCCAGGCGTCGCGGGCCACCGCGGCCTCGGCCTCGGCGTACAGGCCGTCGCAGGCGCGGTGGTCGTCGGTCATGAAGCCGCTGATCGTGGTCATCGCTCGTCTCCCGATGGGGTACGGGCGATTCTCGGCGCGGCGCCGGCTGCCGCGCCTTGATTCATCCTAACTCGCCGCAGCGTTGCCCCGTGCGCGAGGCGCGCAAAGCCCCTCGCGCGGACGGGGTTTCCCGCTCACGCGGCGATTGCGCTCCGCGCGACGAAGGTGACGGGCTGCGGCTTCACCTCGGCGTCCTCGTAGGCGATGCACTTCTCGCACACCGTGCCGCAGACGTTCTCGGCGAGGTTCGCGCGGCGCAGAGCGCGGAAATTGTCCGAGTGCCACGCTTCCATGAACGACATGCGGTTGAGATCGCCCATGTCGAAGCGTCCATCGTGGTCGAAGCAGCAGGCGGAGAGCCGCCCGTCGTAGGTGATGTGCCCCTCGGTAAAGAGCGACCAGCACGGCAGCGGCTTGCGGAGCGCGCCGACGCGGCCCTGGTTGCCCGCGGTCGGCTTCGTGCCCTTGGCGCCGCTGGTGAGCCCGGCCTGCCCGTAGAGCGGCAGCCAGTAGTGCTCGTCCACGGCCGGGACGATCTCCTTGACCGCCTCGACCATGCGCTCGCGCTGCTCGCCGTCATACTCGATCGACGACGCGTAGAGGCCGCACCAGTGCCCGGTCTTGGCATGAATCTCGTCGCGCACCGCGCGCGCCGCCTTGATGTGGTCGATGATCTCGGGATACGCGCTCGCCTTGACGCCGGTCACGTCGCGGAACTGCTCCGGGTCGGCGAAGTTGAAGCTGAACTTGAGGCTGTCCAGGCCCGCCTCCATGCACGCGCGGATGCGATCGGGCGTGGCCATGCGTCCGTTGGTGGTGAGAAAGACGTACGGGTAGCCGCACTCCTCCTTGGCATAGCGGATCGCCTCCGGGAGCCACGAACAGAGGAACGACTCGCCCAGATAGAAGACGCCCAGCTCTTCGACGCCGGCGTCGCGCATCTCGCGCACGACGCGCTTGAAGAACGACTGCGACATGTCGGATTTGTCGCGCAGCCGCATGTGCGACGCGCAGAAGAAGCACTTGAAGTCGCAGCGCGCAGTCAGCTCGATCTTGACGCTGCGGGGTACCGGCGGCGCCTCGGAGCGCCATTCGTCGGTAAGCAGCGTGATCCGGTCGATGCGCTCGGTGATCTTTCTCATTTCGGGTCTCCTTCGGGTGGTCTGAAAAAAAACGGGCGGAGAACCGAAAGCCGCAGAGGGCCTTCTTCTTCCGCCCAGACCAGGAGACACGGTTGAAGGGTGCCGGCGGGCAGGCGGCCTTGCTGTGATCTGGATCAAACGATTCCGGAGTCGGCGGTCGCCAAGCGAGCCGGAACGTGACGCAATGCGCCGGGCCGGAATCCGGCCGTGACTTAATGCACGGCCTTATCCATATCAAGGTGCATATTGCACCCCCGCGCCCGGCAGTGGGCGCTCGTTTCGCTAAGGCCGCCAGGCACGCAGCCGCGGCACGTCGATGATACGGATCGAGCGCCCGACCACCCGGATCAGTCCGGCGGACGCGAGATCGTGGAGGATGCGCGAGAAGTGCTCGCGCGTGAGGTTGAGTCGTGACGCGAGCACGCCCTTCGCGACCGGCAGGCGGAACTCGATGGTCTGGGCGCCCGGCCCGGAATCCGGGCAGTCGCGCAGCAGGTAGCCGACCACGCGCTCCGTGCCGCTCTTGAGCGAGAGCGCTTCCACGTCGCCGATGAGCCGGTGCAACCGCATCGACAGGCCCGCGAGCATGCGGCGCGCGAACTGGGGGCTCTCGTCGATCTCGGCGAAGATCGCCGCCCGCGACACGTAGAGCACGAGCGCGTCGGCGAGAACCTCGGCCGTGACGTAGTAGGGCTTCTCGAGGAACATCACCGCCTCGCCGAAGCTGCCGCCCGGGCCGACGATCTCGACGACTTTCTCCCCGCCGTCGGGCGTGGTGAGCGCGAGCTTGACCTGCCCGTAGGCGACCGCATGCATCCCGGTTGCCAGGTCGCCGCGCCGGAACAGGATGGTGCCCGCGGGTGCACGCACCTCGCGCGTCCCGGCCGCGAGGCGCTCGAGTTGTGCCGGGTCGAGCTCCCGGAAAATCGGCAGGTTCCGCAGGAAATCGGAGGCGCTGATCGGCGATGCGGGCACGTGCGAACCGGGCGAGTGCAGGAACGCCCGATTATGCAGGCCGGCCCGACCCTGCGCAAAACGCGGTACGGGCGCGGCGGAATTTCGTCCGCCTCCTCAACGATCGCCGTGCCGGCCGGTTGCCGGATCGACGAAGGCAGACGCCGAGCGGGAGTCGCCTGTAGCCACCCTGCCTCGCGACCAGTCCGAACCGGTCCCGCGACCGAAGCACCAGGACAAGACCGCGGCGGCGGACGAGTCGGCGAGCCGCCGGTCAGCGCGGAAGCGTGTGCCGCGCGCGCTCGCGAAGGAGTGCGAGAACGCCGTCCGTGGAAGGCGTGGAAACGTGCTCGCGGCGCGCGAGCTCGACCACCGCCCCGACGATCGCGTCGATCTCGAGCGGACGCCCGCGCTCGAGGTCCTGCAGCATCGAGATCTTCGCCGCGCCGAGCTTGCGCGCCATGCCTAGCCGCTCCTCGACCGACACGGTGAAACGCGCCCCATAGGCCTCGCCCACGGCGATGGCCTCGAACATCATGCGGCGGATCAGATCGAGGAGATCGGCGTTGTCGTTGATCTCGTTCATCAGCGCACCGGTGAGCGCCGCGACCGGGTTGTAGGAGAGATTCCCGATGAGCTTGGTCCAGATGTCGTCACGGATGCGGCCCGAGAGCGTGGGCTGCAGGCCGGCACCCTCGAGGGCCTTGCCGATCGCCTCGAGCCGCGGCGTGATCGCGCCGTCGAGCTCGCCCATGATGAAACCTCGACCTCCGGTGTGCTCGACGACGCCCGGCTCGGTCACTTCGGCGGCCGCATGCACCACGCAGCCGACAAGGTGTTTTGCGTCGAGCGCCTCCCTCATGCTGTCGTCGGGATCGAGGCAGGCGATGCTCGATCCGTCGTAGCGTCCGCCCTCTCTGTAGAAATACCACCACGGCAGTCCGTTGATCGCGGTCACGACCGGCGTGTCCGGCCAGAGGACAGGCGCGAGCCGGCCGAGCATCGGCCCGATCGCGTAGGCCTTGAGCGCGATGAAGACGGCGTCCTGCGGACCGAAATCGGCGGGATCGTCCGACGCGGGGAGGTGGAACGTGCGTGCCTTGCCGTTCGCGCGCAGCATGAGTCCGTCGGCGCGCAGCTCCGCCAGGTGCGCGCCGCGCGCGACGAGGCCGACTTCGTGGCCCGCCGCCGCGAGGTAGCCGCCGAGCATGCCGCCGATCGCGCCCGCACCCACGATGAGGATCTTCATGCCCGCCTTCCCGGAACCGTCCCGAAGCCGACCCGCATGATAGCGGGCGGATGGCGCGCGCGTCCCCTCCGATCGCACGATGCCCCGGCACCGCCGCACAGGGCATCTGCCGCATGCATATGTCGGATGCCGCATGCCGGCGGCATGGGCTCCGGTAGAATCGCGAGTCCGGGACGGCCCGGCCGGACGGGCCTTGCCCGGCGGCGCGGTCGGGCCCGATTCGGCGTCCGGATGCGCGGCCGCATCCGGAACCCCATCCGGCGAGCACGATGCACGGGAGCGCGATGGCCCGCGAAGGACTGCGGCGAGTGTGGAGCGTGGCAGGCGTCCGGATGGCTGCGGTCGCGGCCCTGGCGCTCGCCGGCACGGCGCTCTTCGCCCAGTCGGGTCTCTTCAGCCGGCTCGTTTGGTGGTCCTACGACACGCATCAGCGGGCGCTCGCGGAGCCGGTCAATCTGGACGACGTGCTCGTCGTGGACATCGACGAGGCGTCGTTCGCCCGCCTCGCGCCGGCAATCGGCCAGGCGCAGAGCGAGCGCGTGCTGCTGGCGCGCGTCGGCGCCTTCCTGCAGCAAAGCGGCGCGCGCGCCGTGGCCTACCACCTGCCCTTCGGCGAGCCGCGCCCGGGCGACGATGCGTTCGCGGCGATCGTCGGCTCCGACATCGTCGTCGCCGCCGTGGGTCTGCCGGTGCCGCAGCCGGACAATCTCGCGACCAGCGCACGGCTCGACGCGGTGTCGCTCCGGGCGCTCGGCGCCCGGCCCGAGTGGCCGAAGCAGAACTGGCTCGCGATCAAGCTGCCGCCCGACTCGATCGCCACCTTGCGGCCGGGAAACGTCGGGGTGGTGAACCTGCAGCCGGACACGGATGGCACCCTGCGCCGCCCGGCGCTCCTGCACGCGACCGGCCCGCACCTCCTGCCATCGCTGCCGCTCGGAGTCCTGATGGCGCGCAAGGACGGCCGCCCGCGCCTGGATCTCGACGGCAATCGACTGCGCGTCGGCACGCTGCAGGTGGGCCTCACGGACGCGGGCGAGGTGCTCGTGCGCTTCCCCTCGAACGCCTCGTCGCTGCGCATCATCCCCTTCCGCGACCTCTACGAGGCGATGGAAGGGCGCGCGCGCGCCGGCCGGATCGTGGAAGCCGTGCACGGCAGGACCGTCCTCGTCGGGCGCACCGTGCCGCCGATGGGCGATTACGTACAGACGCCGGTCGGGACCGTCTCCGGGTTGCAGCTCGCCGCGCTCACGACGGCGCTCATCGAGAACGGCAGGGTCCTCGCGCCGGGCGTGTGGTGGATCGATATCCTGCTCCTGCTCGTCGCGCTCGTGCCGCCGCTTTATCTCGTGAGCCGGGCGCAGCGGTCGAACGGAAGCCACTTCGTCGCCGCGCTGACCGCGCAGGTGCTCGTGCTCGCAGGCGCGGGGACGCTGCTCTTCGCAACCGGCATCCACTCGAGCTGGGTGTTCGCGCTCGTGTCGGGGGCTTCCGCGACCGCGCTGGCAGCCGCAGTCTGGGTGGTGAGCGTGATGGACGATCGGCGCAAGCTCGCCCTAGAAACCGCGACGGCGCGCGAGGCGAACCGGCTCAAGACCGAGTTCCTGAATCACCTCACGCACGAGCTGCGCACGCCGCTCACCGCGATCATGGGTTTCAACAAGATCAATCAGCTCACCGACGACCTCGGCAAGAGCGCCCGGATCCGCAACAGCGAGGTGATCGGCCGCAATTGTGAGCACCTGCTCGTGCTCATCAACAACCACCTCGACCTCGCCAAGCTCGCCGCCGGCACGCTGCAGCTCGCGCCGGCGCCCGAGGATCCGGAGCGGCTCCTGCGCGAGGTGCTCGCATCGCTGCGCTCGCTCGCCGACGACAAGCGCATCCGGCTGCGCTTCGTGAAGCGCACGCCGCTCCCCGCTGCGCTCGCCCTCGACGCCTCGCGTGTGCGGCAGGTGCTCATCAACCTGCTCGGCAACGCCCTGAAGTTCACGCAGACCGGGTCGGTCGAGCTGGCGGTCGCGTGGCACGTCGCCGTCCTCGACATCGAAGTGCGCGACACGGGGCCGGGCATCGCCGGCGACGCCCTCGAGCGGATTTTCGAGCCGTTCGAGCAGGCTGATTCGAGCGTTGCGTCGCGGTTCGGCGGCACCGGGCTCGGTCTCACCATCGCGAAGCAGCTCGTCGACCTGATGGGCGGCTCCATCGACGTCGAGTCGCAGCCGGGCGTCGGCACGGCGTTCCGAGTGCGCATCCCGTGCGAGCCCGCGGGGCGCAGGGAGCTCAAGGAGCCCGCGAGTCTCGCCGCGGCGCGCGGCATGCTCGCAGGCCGCATTCTGCTCGCGGAGGACAACGAGGACATTCGCAACCTCGTCGAGCTGCAGCTCTCGCGGCTCGGCCTCGAGGTGCGCGCGGTCGCGAACGGCTTCTCGGCGGTCGACGCGGCGCTCGCGGAGCGCTTCGACGTCATCCTCATGGACATGGAGATGCCGGTGATGAACGGGTACGAGGCCGTGCACGTGCTGCGTACGCGCGGCTGCACCGCCACGATTCTCGCGCTCACCGCCCATCACGCCGGCGCAGAGGCAGAGCGCGCGATCGCGGCGGGCTGCGACGGTCTCGTGACCAAACCCGCGACGCTCGAGAGCCTGCAGGCCGCGCTGCAGCCGCTGCTGCCGGGACTCCCGCGCCGCGCCGCGTCGAGCGAGCGCCACGGCTAGCGCATGAGCGCTGACGGCGAGCGCGTCGTGGAGGTCGACGCCGGGCTCGCGGCGCTCATTCCCGGATACCTGGAGCGCCGCCGCGGGGACGCGCTCGCCATCGCCGCCGCGGCCGCGGCCGGCGATTTCGAGACGGCACGCAGCCTCGGACACCAGCTCAAGGGATCCGGCGGCGGCTACGGTTTCGCGGAGATCACCCGCCTCGGCGCCGAGATCGAGGAAGCGGCAAAAGGTCACGAGGGGGAGCGGCTCGGCCGGCTCGCCGCCGCGCTTTCCGAGTACCTTAGTTCGCTCCGAATCCGGTTCGTTTAGCCATGCGCATCGCATTGCTGGAAGACGATCTCGCCCAGGCCGACCTGGTGCGGATCTGGCTCACGGGCGCCGGGCACGCGGTGCATGCCTATCCGCGCTCCCGCGAGCTCCTGCGCACGCTCGCGCGCGAGAGCTTCGACCTGTACATGCTCGACTGGGAAGTGCCCGACATGTCCGGCATCGAGGTGCTCGGCTGGCTGCGCCGGAACATCGCCGAGCCGGTGCCGGTGCTGTTCGCCACGGCGCGCGATGCCGAAGAAGACATCGTTGCAGCGCTGAAGGGCGGCGCCGACGATTACGTCGTGAAGCCCCTGCGCAAACACGAGCTGCTCGCGCGCATCGACGCGCTCGGCCGGCGCGCGCGCGCCGCGGCCCCGCACGCACAGCAACTCGAAGCCGGGGATATCGTCATCGACGTCGGCCGGCGCGTCGTGACGCGCAAGGGCGATGCAGTCGATCTCACGCAGAAGGACTTCGACCTCGCGGTGTTCCTGTTCCGCAACATCGGGCAACTGGTTTCCCGCGGCCACATCCTCGAGTCGGTCTGGGGCCGCAGCGCCGACCTCAACACACGCACGGTGGACACCCACGTGAGCCGGCTCCGTTCCAAGCTCGGGCTGACGCCCGAGCACG
Source organism: Burkholderiales bacterium (assembly GCA_025458245.1). Taxonomy (GTDB): domain Bacteria; phylum Pseudomonadota; class Gammaproteobacteria; order Burkholderiales; family SG8-39; genus JAOAEA01. The sequence goes on along the minus strand of JALOSW010000057.1, from coordinate 17,700 downwards.
GCTGGCGGCTCTCGGCCATCTACCAGCACGGCTACCGTCTCGAACCCCTCGCGGGCAACAAGGCCGCGGTGGGCGAGCCGGAGCCGCTCTCCAAGAGCGCCTGAACCGGGTCGGGCGGCGAGGCACATGCGGCCCCGCCCCTGCGGCCCCGCTCACGGCTCGCCGGACTCGTTCGACTTCGTGGTGACGTACACCGTGCCGGTGAAGGACGAGACCGTTCGGCCGTCCTGGTTCACGACGTCCACGCGGTAGACCGCGAGCTTCCGGCCACGCGAAACCTCGACTGCCGTCGCGGTGAGCGTGTCGCCCACGTGCACCGCGACCTGGTAGGTGATGTGCGCGTCCACGCCGGCCGCGATCGTGCCATGCGAGTTCGACGCGAGCCCGAACGCCGTGTCGGCGAGCGAGAACACCACCCCGCCGTGGCAGGAGCCGTTGAAGTTGAGGTGCTCGGGCCGGACGCGCATTCTCACCGCCGCGCGTCCAGGTCCGCCGTCCACGGCCTCGATGCCGAGGCTCGCGACGAAGGCGTCGCGCGCCGCGAGGCGCATCACGAGATCGGCGGCATCGCTGCGTCGGTTCACGCCATCCTCCTCATTCGAACCCTCGGAACGCGGCGAACGCCGCCACCGGCTCCCGCGTGGTCGCGAGCCGGTTCTCCGGCGCATCCGGATCGGCATGGCCGAGCGCCATGCCCACCACGACCATCTCGCCCGGCGGCAGCGCGAGCTCGCGCCCGATCACGCGGTGAAAGCGCGCGAACGCCTGCTGCGGGCAGGTGTCGAGTCCGCGCGCCCGCGCTGCGACCATGACGCTCTGCAGGAACATGCCGTAGTCGAGCCAGCTGCCGCGCTCCAGCCTGCGGTCGATGGTGAAGACGAGCCCCACCGGCGCATCGAAGAAGACATAGTTACGCGCGAACTGCGCGCGCATCCGCGCCGTGTCGCCCTTCGCGATTCCGAGCAGACCGTAGAGACCGGTGCCGATCGCGCGGCGGCGCGAGCGGTAAGGCTCGACCCATTCCGACGGGTAGTACGCGTACTCCTCGACGTGCGCGCCGGGCTCGTCGCGAAGCGCGTCGAGGATCGCAGCCGACAGCGCGGCCTTTGCGCCGCCCGCGACGACATGGACTTTCCACGGCTGCGTGTTGGTGCCGCTCGGCGCGCGGCTCGCGACGGCGAGGATCGCCTCGACGGTCTCGCGCGCGACCGGCGCCGGCAGGAACCGCCGCACGGCGCGCCGGCTCGTGATCGCGCCGTCGACCGCGGCCACCGCGTCCGCGCCCGGCGCGTCGTGCGCGCGCAGGCGCCGCCCCTGCCCGACATGCGCCGAGTGCGCCGCGATCTGCGCCGCGAGCGCCTCGACGCCGTCGCCCGTGGTCGCGGTCGTCTTCATGACCGGCACGCGCCAGCTCGCCGGCGGACGAATCGCGATCATTTCGGAAAGGTCGCGGACCGCGCGCTCGGCGAGCGGCGAGTCGCCCTTGTTGACGACAAGAAGGTGCGCGACCTCGAGGATTCCCGCCTTGATCGCCTGCACATCGTCGCCGAGGCCCGGGGGGCATACGACCACGGTGGTGTCGGCGACGCCGCGCACCTCGACCTCGGACTGGCCGGCGCCGACGGTCTCGACGATCACCGTGTCGAACCCGGCCGCGTCGAGCACGTCCACGGCGCCGCGCGTCGCGCGCGAAAGGCCGCCGAGATGTCCGCGCGATGCGAGCGATCGGATGAACGCGCGCTCGGCGCCGCCTTCGGTCATGCGGATGCGATCGCCGAGCACGGCGCCGCCGGTGACGGGGCTCGACGGATCGACCGCGACGACGCCGACGCGCTTTCCTTGTCCGAGCCACACACCGAGCAGCGCATTGACGAGCGTCGATTTGCCTGCGCCCGGCGCGCCGGTGATGCCGACGACGTGCGCACGCCCGAGGTGCGGGCCGAGCGCCGCGACGAGGTCCACCGCCTCGGGCGCATCGTTCTCGAGCGCCGTGATGGCGCGCGCAACGGCGCGCCGATCGCCGGCGAGGATCGCTTCGATGCGTGGCGCGCAGGCCGCGTTCATCTCAGCCCCGGGTCGGCAGGGTCGTGAACGACGTGGACGACGGCAACTGCGGAACTCTTCACACGCAGACCAGGGGCTGCCCGAACCCCAGTTCCTTCCGCAAGGTCGCGCAGATTTCGCCGTGGGTGCACCCCGCCTCGGTCGCCGCGACCACCTCGCCGAACACGTTTGCCCGCGGGTCGTTGGCGGCGCGAGCGAGGGCGTCGAGGGCGCGCGAAACGTCCGCGGCGGAGCGGCCGGCCTTGGCCGCACGGAACGCCGCGAGATGCGCCGTCATGCGCGCCGGATCGGGTTTGGCGAGCGCGGGGCGCGCCGCCGCGTCCTCGTCGACCGTGTAGCGGTTGACGCCGACGACCGTTTGCTCGCCCGATTCCACGGCCCGCTGGAAGCGCATCGCGGACTCGCCGATCATCTTCTGCACGATGCCCGCCTCCACCGCCGAATACATCCCGCCCGCCTCCTCGACGACGCGCATGACGCGCAGGATCTCGGCCTCCATCGCGTCGGTCAGGGACTCGACGTAGAAGGAGCCGCCGAGCGGGTCGATCACGTCGGTGAGATGCGCCTCCTCGCGCAGGATGTTCTGCGTGGCGATGGCGATGCGCGCGCCGAAGTCGGTCGGGCACGAGAGCGCCTCGTCGTAGGCGTCGGTGTGCAGCGACTGCAGGCCGCCGAAGATGCCCGCCATGGCCTGCACGGTGACGCGCGCGACGTTGTTGAGCGGCTGCTGGCGCGTGAGGTCGACGCCGGAGGTCTGCGCGTGGAACTTGAAGCGCCGAGAGCGCGGGTCCTTCGCGCCGTAGCGCTCGCGCACCACCCGCGCCCAGATCCGCCGGCCGGCGCGGAACTTCGCGATCTCTTCGAAAAACGACAGCGAGATGTCGAAGAAGAACGTGAAGCGCGGCAGGAACGCGTCGGGGTCGAGCCCGCGCGCAACGCAGTCGTCCGCATATTGGATCGCGGAGGAGAGCGTGAACGCCATCGCCTCGGCCGGCGTGGCGCCCGCCTGCTGCATGTGCTGGCCGACCACCGACATCGGATTCCAGCGCGGCGCGTGCCTCGCGCACCACTCGATGTGATCCACGAGAACCCGCCGCGCGCCCTGCAGGGCGAGGCGGAAGAACATGTGGTTCGCGACGAAATGGCTGATGCAATCGCTCTGGTTCGAGGTGCCAGTGATCCGGTCCCAGCCGATGCCGCGGCGCTTCGCCACCGCGAGGAGTTCCGCAAGCAGCGTGAACGGCGACGGATCGTTCAGCGCGCACGACGTGGCGCCGATGTCGACGCCCGCGAGCGCCTCGTCCATGTGCTGGACCGTGTTCACGACCGTGCCGCAGGTGCCGAGGAGTTCCTCGTGCACCTCGTCCATGTCGTAGCCGCGGAACACCGAATTGCAGGGAATGAGCGAAATCGCCGTCGCGCCCTGGTCGAGCACATCGCGCAGGCGTTCGTTGTAGTCGCGCGGCGTGCCGAGGCCGATGAGCTGGCGCTGCGTCCAGGTGCGGCCGCGATGCATGGTCGGGTAGATGCCGCGCGTGTACGGCGGCTGGCCCGGATAGCCGAGATCGGCGTCGCAGCGGCTGCCATCCCAGTCTGCAGGCGTGTAGAGCGGCTTCACCGGAACGCCGGATCGGTTCGCGACCGGTCGATCGACACCGATCTGCCCGGCGTACTCCGTCTGCCAGCGCGCCTGCGCATCGTTGGCGGCAGACGCCACCACGCCGGGATCGAGAGGCTTGTTCATGGCTGTCGCTCCCGCCCGTTCACGAGATCGCACGCGCGGCGCGCGCTTTCGCGGCCAGCTCGCCCCGCCGACGATCACCGGCACGTCGCCGAGCCCGCCGGCGCGCAGCGCGTCGATGAGCTTCGGCACGATCAGGTGATCGCTCGCGAGCGACGAGACGCCAATCACGTCGACGTCTTCCTCGGTGGCGAGCTTCACGACTGTCGCGATCTCCTGCCAGGGCGGCGTGTAGACGACCTCCATCCCCGCGTCGCGCAAGGCCGCGGCAACCACGCGGCTCCCGCGGTCGTGGCCGTCGAGGCCGATCTTGGTGATGAGCACCTTCGGACGGATCTGCATGTCCCCTCCTGCGGTTCAGCCGGCACCGAGCTGCTGGCGCAGCAGCGCCACGTACTGCCTGGCGATGCGGCGCGGGTTCAGCCTGCCGGGGCGATACCAGGTCTGGGTCCAGTTGAGCGCGCCGAGCAGCATCAGGCGCAGCGTCTTGCGGTCGGCCCCGGCCGGCAGCGGCAGCGCCGCAACGAGGTCGCGAAAGAGCTTCTCGTAGCCGCCCCGCAGCGCGACCAGCCGATCGGCCGCGCCCGGCGCGTCGGCCGGCCGCACGCGGATCACCACTTGGCCGTAGTCGCCCGGATCGAGCAGAGCTTCGAGATGGGCGACACAGGCCGCTTCGAGCCGTTCCCACGGATCGGTCTTCGCCGCGACTGCCTCGCGAACCGCCTGCGTGATGCGCCGCACGCCTTCCGCGTACACCGCGACGAGCAGGTCGTCCTTGTTCGAGAAGTGGTAGTAGAGGGAGCCCGGCAGCATGTCCACCGAGCGCGAGATGTCCCTCACGGAGGCGCCCTGATAGCCCTTCGCGCGAAAGAGGCGCGCCGCCTCGTCGAGGATGCGCGGCAGCCGGTTGTCGGCGCGCGGGGCGCGGAGTTTCGCGGACACGGGCTGGAGCATCGGGGCCAGGTGCGTTTACCAAACGATCGTTTGTTTTATGCGCATGATGCCAGCGGAGTGCGCCGCCGGTCAAACCGGGGAACGGGTCGGGTCGCGCGCGGTCAGACGGTCGTGTGCAACCGGAGAAAAAGTGGGCGCGAGCCGAGCAGTCGGCTCGCTTCCCGGAGCACTCGCGCAGGCGCGCGAGTGGTGCCGGGAGGGGGAATCGGTCACGTCCCGCGACCCCGGCACGGCGGTCCTGCGGACATCGCCGCGCCCTTCGCTTCCCCCGCGCGAGCCGAGCAGTCGGCTCGCTTCCCGGGTCACTCGCGCAGGGGCGCGAGTGGTGCCGGGAGGGGGAATCGAACCCCCACTCTGTTGCCAGAGGCGGATTTTGAGTCCGCTGCGTCTACCAGTTCCGCCATCCCGGCGTTGGGATGCGCGCCGGGAGCGCGCGCGGAAACAGCGAGCGGATTATCGGCGAACCGATTAGCCTAGGGCAACCATGGACACCACGGCAGAACGCGCGACCAGCCTCTCGGTCGAAGATTTCGACTACGAGCTTCCGCCCGAGCTCGTCGCGCAGCACCCGCTCGCCACGCGCAGCGCGAGCCGGCTCATGCGCCTTGCGGGCGACGCGGTCACGCACCACCGTTTCGCGGACCTGCCGCAGTTCGTGCGGCGCGGCGACCTGCTCGTGTTCAACGACACCAAGGTGGTGAAGGCGCGGCTCCACGGCACGCGCGACTCGGGCGGCAAGGTCGAGGCGCTGATCGAGCGCGTGATCGACGACGACGAGGCGCTCGCGCACCTGCGCGCGTCGAACACGCCGCGGCCCGGCACCTGGCTTCGCTTCGCGGACGGCGTGGAGGCGGCGGTGATCGGGCGCGAGGGCGATCTCTTCCATCTGCGGTTCGAAGGCGCCGCGTCGGTGTTCACGATCATGGAGCGCCAGGGCGAGGTGCCCCTGCCGCCGTACATCGAGCACGCCCCCGATGCGCAGGACGTCGAGCGCTATCAGACCGTTTACGCGCGCCAGCCCGGCGCGGTCGCGGCGCCCACCGCGGGGCTCCACTTCGACGCACCGCTCCTCGACGCGCTTACGGCGAACGGCGTCGAACTCGCCTATGTCACCCTGCACGTCGGGGCGGGCACGTTCCAGCCGATGCGCGCCGGCAACATCGCCGACCATCGCATGCACACCGAGTGGTACGACATCCCGGCGGCGACCGCAGCCGCCGTCCGCCGCGTGCAGGCGGCGGGCGGGAGCGTCGTCGCCGTCGGTACGACGAGCCTGCGCGCGCTCGAGTCCAGCGCGCGGCAGGGCTACGTGGCCGCCGGCTGCGGCGAGACCGACCTCTTCATCACGCCGGGCTATCGCTTCCGCGCGGTCGATCGGCTGATCACCAACTTCCACCTCCCGAGATCGACCCTGCTGATGCTCGTCTCTGCGTTCGCCGGCATGGCGCCGATTCGCGAGGCGTACCGTCAGGCGGTCGCCGAGCGGTATCGCTTCTTCTCGTACGGGGACGCGATGCTCATCGACCAGCGGATGTAACGCGAGAACCGATTCAACGCGGAGAGCGCGGAGGACGCAGAGGGCCGCGGAGGAAGGCACGTCTGGATCACCCCCGCAGTCGCCATCCCGTGCCGTCTCAGCGTGGTCTCCGTCCAGCGCTGTCGATGTCGCTCCCGCCGCCCTTGCTCTTTCCCGGGCCCGCGTGCAAAGTGGCGCCCTTTTCGCAGCGCGCTTGCCGATGAAGTTCTCCCTCCTCGCCACCGACGGCGCGGCCCGCCGCGGCAGGCTCGCGCTCGCGCACGGCGAAGTCGAGACCCCGGTGTTCATGCCCGTGGGCACCTACGGCACGGTGAAAGCGATGAGCCCGGCGGAGCTCGAGGACATCGGCGCACAGATCCTCCTCGGCAACACCTTTCACCTCTGGCTGCGGCCCGGGCTGGACGTCGTCAGAGCGCACGGCGGCCTGCACGGCTTCATGGGCTGGGACCGCCCGATCCTTACCGACTCGGGCGGATTCCAGGTCTTCAGCCTCGGCGCGCTGCGCAAGATCAGCGAGGAAGGCGTGCGTTTCCAGTCGCCCGTGAACGGCGACCGCATGCTGCTCACGCCCGAGGAGTCGATGCGCATCCAGGGCGTGCTCGACTCGGACATCGCGATGATCTTCGACGAATGCACGCCCTATCCGGCCGGCGAGCGCGAGGCGGCCGACTCGATGCGGCTGTCGCTGCGCTGGGCGGCGCGCTGCAAGACCGCGCACGCGGGCAACCCCAACGCCCTGTTCGGCATCGTGCAGGGCGGCATGTACGAGGACCTGCGCGACGAGTCGCTCGCCGGGCTCACGGCGATCGGCTTCGACGGTTACGCGGTCGGCGGGCTCTCGGTCGGCGAGCCGAAGGAGGACATGCTGCGCATCCTCGCGCACACGACCCCGCGGCTACCCGTCGAGAAGCCCCGCTACCTCATGGGCGTGGGCACGCCGGAGGACCTCGTCGCTGCGGTGAGCCTCGGCATCGACATGTTCGACTGCGTGCTGCCGACGCGCAACGCACGCAACGGCCACCTCTTCACGCGCTGGGGCGACATCCGCATCCGCAATGCGCGATACAAGGCCGATACGCGGCCGCTCGACGAAACCTGCGGCTGCTACGCCTGCCGGCACTTCACGCGCGCATACCTGCACCACCTCGACCGGGCGAACGAGATTCTCGGTGCGCGGCTCGCGACGATCCACAACCTCTTCTACTACCAGACGCTGATGCGCGAACTGCGCGAGTCGATCGCGGCCGGCCGGCTCGCCGCGCACGCCGCCGGGTTCCGGGCGGACCGGGCCCGCGCGCCGGCGGCGAACGACTGATGCGTTAGCCGGCCGACCCCTCCGGCCGGTATAATTCGCCGTTTTTCGCCAGCCGCCCCCTCAGGAGGGAAACCATGCTGATTTCGAACGCCTACGCGCAAGCGGGCGCCCCCGGTGCCGACGCGGGACTGCTCAACATCGGGATGCTCGTCCTGATGCTGGTGGTCTTCTACTTCATCCTGATCCGCCCGCAGATGAAGCGCGCCAAGGAGCAGAAGGCCATGCTCGAATCCCTCGAGAAGGGCAACGAGGTGGTGACCGCGGGCGGCATCGTCGGGAAGATCACCAAGATCGCCGACGGCTACATCACGCTCGAGGTGGCGCCGAGCGTCGAGATGACGTTCCAGAAACAGGCAGTGCAGACGCTCCTGCCCAAGGGCTCGATCAAGGCGCTCTGAGACGACCGCGCCGGGCGATCCGCGCCGCAGTCGGCCGGGGCGCGGAGCGACCGGCGACTCACTCCTCCCGACTCACGACCCGCGAACAGCGCATGAACCGCTATCCCCTGTGGGTGTACGTCACGATCGCCGTCGCGCTCGTGATCGGCTTCCTGTACACGCTTCCCAACTTCTTCGGCGAGTCGCCCGCGGTGCAGGTGTCGAGCGCCAAGGCCACGGTGAAGGTCGACCAGGCGACGCTCGCGCGCGTCGAGTCCGCGCTCAAGGAGAACGTGATCGAGCCGACCGGCGTGTTCCAAGACACGGCCGGCATCAAGGCGCGCTTCGCCAGCACCGACACCCAGATCAAGGCGCGCGACGCGATCGAGCGCGCCCTGAACCCGGACCCGGCTAATCCCAATTACACGGTGGCGCTGAACCTCCTTTCGGCATCGCCCACGTGGCTGCGCGCGATGCACGCGCTTCCCATGTACCTCGGCCTCGACCTGCGGGGCGGCGTGCACTTCCTGCTGCAGATCGACATGCGCGCCGCGGTCACCAAGCGGCTCGACAGTCTCGCGGCGGACATCCGCAGCCACATCCGCGACAAGAAGATCCGCGGCGCCTCGGTGAGCCGGGTCGGCAGCGAGATCGTGATCCAGTTCCAGGACGCCGCCGCGCTGGAGCAGGCGCGCCCCGGGATCGAGTCGGCGTTCCCCGAGCTTCAGTTCGCGCCGCGCGCGGCGGACGCCGAGAGCCGGCGCCTCGCCGCGAGCCTGCGCCCGGAGGCCGCCAAGCGCCTCGAAGAGTTCGCGCTCCGGCAGAACATCCAGACGCTGCACAACCGCATCAACGAGCTCGGCGTCGCCGAGCCGGTGATTCAGCAGCAGGGCGCCGAGCGCATCGTGGTGCAGCTGCCCGGCGTGCAGGACACGGCGAAGGCGAAGGAAATTCTGGGCCGCACGGCGACCCTCGAGATCCGCATGGTCGACGAGGACAACTCCAACCCTGCCGGGCTCGCGGCGGCGAAGGCCGGGCAGGTTCCGTTCGGCAGCGAATACTACGAGGACCGCAGCGGCGCGCCGCTCCTCGTCAAGCGCCAGGTCGTGCTCACCGGCGAGCGCCTCACCGACGCCCAGCCCGGGTTCGACAGCCAGACGCAGGAGCCCGCGGTTCACCTCACCCTCGACGCGACCGGCGCGCGTATCTTCAAGGAGATCACGCGCGAGAGCGTCGGCAAGCGCATGGCGATCCTGCTCGTCGAGAAGGGCAAGGGCGAGGTCGTGACCGCGCCCGTGATCCGCACCGAGATCGGCGGCGGACGGGTGCAGATCTCGGGCCGCATGACCACCACCGAGGCGAACGACGTCGCCCTGCTGCTGCGCGCCGGATCGCTCGCCGCGCCGATGGAGATCGTCGAGGAGCGCACAGTCGGCCCGAGCCTGGGCGCCGAGAACATCGAGAAGGGCTTCAAGTCGACGGTGTACGGCTTCGTCGCGCTGTCGCTCTTCATCATCGTCTACTACCAGATCTTCGGCATCTTCTCGGCCATCGCGCTCGCCGCCAACCTGCTGTTCCTGATCGCGCTGCTGTCGATGCTGCAGGCGACGCTCACCCTGCCCGGCATAGCGGCGATCGCGCTCACGCTCGGCATGGCGATCGACGCGAACGTGCTCATCAACGAGCGCATCCGCGAGGAGCTGCGCGGCGGCGCGACGCCGCAAGCGGCGATCGCGGCCGGCTACGAGAAGGCGTTCGGCACCATCCTCGACTCGAACGTCACCACGCTCATCGCGGGCCTGGCGCTGCTCATCTTCGGCTCCGGCCCGGTGCGCGGCTTCGCGGTGGTGCACGTGCTCGGCATTCTCACTTCGCTGTTCAGCTCGGTCGTGGTGAGTCGCGCGCTCGTCAACCTGACCTACGGCCGCCGGCGCAAGCTCGAGAAGGTGCATATCGGCGACACCGCGTGGAAATGACCGCGCACCGCAACCGCCTCCGCTGACAGGGACGCATCATGGAGTTCTTCAAGATCCGGCGCGACATACCGTTCATGCGGTATGCGCTGACGTTCAACGTCATCTCGCTGCTCACGTTTCTCGCCGCCGTCTTCTTTCTCGCCACCAAGGGCCTGAACTTCTCGATCGAGTTCACCGGCGGCACGGTCATGGAAGTGAGCTTCGACCACGCCGCCGACGTGGAGCGTATCCGCAAGAGCCTGGAGACGAAGGGCTACCACGACTTCCAGGTGCAGAACTTCGGCTCGTCGCGCGACGTGCTCATCCGGCTGCCGCTCGCCAAGGGCCAGACGAGCGCCGACCTCTCCAAGGCCGTGATGACGGCGATCGCGGCGGACGACGCGGGCGCGGAGCTGCGCCGCGTCGAGTTCGTCGGCCCGCAGGTCGGGCGCGAGCTCGCCGAGAACGGCGCCATCGCGCTCGCGATCACGGCGCTCGGCATCGTGCTCTACCTCGCGTTCCGGTTCGAGTGGAAGTTCGGCGTCGCCGCGATCATCGCGAACCTGCACGACGTCGTTATCATCCTCGGCTTCTTCGCGTTCTTCCAATGGGAGTTCTCGCTGCCGGTGCTCGCAGCCGTGCTCGCCATCCTCGGCTATTCGGTGAACGAGTCGGTCGTCGTGGCGGACCGGATCCGCGAGAACTTCCGCAAGATGCGCAAGGCGTCGGTGAACGAGATCATCGACAACGCGATCACGCGGACGATGTCGCGCACGATCATCACCCACGGCAGCACCCAGATCATGGTGCTCTCGATGCTCTTCTTCGGCGGTCCGGCCCTGCACTATTTCGCGGTCGCGCTCACGATCGGCATCCTGTTCGGCATCTATTCCTCGGTGCTCGTGATGGCGCCGCTCGTGCGCTGGCTCGGCGTGAAGCGCGAGGACCTGGTGAAGCCGGTCAGGGAGAAGAAGCAGGAGGCGGTGGTCTAGCGTTGCCCGCACCGCGCGGGGCGCGCGCGGCCTGCTGCCGGAGGTGAGGCATGGCGAACGCGTCACCGCGAAGCGTTCTCGTGTGGGATCTCCCCACGCGCGCATTCCACTGGCTTCTGGTCGCGCTCGTCGTTTGCTCGGTCGTCACTGGCAAGGTCGGCGGCAACGCCATCGCCTATCACATGGTGAGTGGCTGCGCGATCCTCGCGTTGCTTCTCTTCCGGATCGCCTGGGGTTTCGTCGGCGGGCGGCACGCGCGTTTCGCGTCGTTCGTGCGCGGCCCGGCGGCGGTCTTGGCCTACGCGCAGGAACTCCTGGCCGGCAAACCGGCCGCGCATCTCGGCCATAACCCGCTGGGCGGCTGGTCGGTCCTGGGAATGCTCGCCGCCCTCGCCCTGCAGGCCGGGACAGGGCTCTTCGTCGACGACGAGATCGCCACGCAGGGCCCGCTCAACAAGTACGTGTCCGGCGCGACCGCCGCGCTGCTCACCACCATCCACCGCATGAACGCGAAGATCGTCGTCGCGCTCGTGGCGCTCCACGTCGCGGCGGTGGTGTTCCATGCGCTCGCCAGGCGCGAAGATCTCGTGCGCCCGATGCTCCACGGCAGGAAGCACTGGGTGGGCGACGCCGACCACGGCCATGCCTCGCCGATTCTGGGCGCGGTGATCGCGGCCATCGCGGGGGGCCTGGTCTACATCCTGGTCACGCTGTAGGCGAGCCGCGCGAGATTCCCGCAGCCCGCGAACCAAAGGAAGCGGGCAGGACGTGCGCGCCGCCAACCACGGCCCCGCGAGAGAAAGCCGCCCGCCGGCGGCTTTCCCTTTAGCCACGCACGGGCGGTTCAGTCCTTGCGGAAATCGTCGTGGCAGCCTTTGCAGGTCTGGGCCACTTCCCCGAACGGGCCCTTCAGCGCGTCGGCCCCGCCGCCGGCCTTGGCCGCATTGAGCAGCTTCGCCGTCGCGGCGCCGAGGTCGTCCTGGTACCTCTTGAACTTCGCGGTATCGGTCCAGATCACCGGGAGGGCGCGCGTGTCGCCCTTGTCGGTGCCCGCACCGAACGCAGCCGGAAAGAGCCGCGACGTGAACACGAGCGTCTCCGCGTTCGCGATCGCCTGCGCCTGGTCGTAGGGCGTCTTTCCCTGCGCCATGGCACCGAGGCGGGGGAGCGTCTGCCCCTGGATGAACATGACAGCCTTGCGGTACTTGACCGCGTCCTCGGGCTTCGCGAACTGCGCGTGGGCCGGAACGGCGAGAGCGAAGCCGGTGGCGAGCGCGACCGCTGCGGCAAGCTTCAGGTGCGTGGACATCTGTCCTCCTTGGGTGATCGGGCGCCGGGATGCGCCGCAGGCCCGCGGGGGGCGGTCCCTCGCTGATCGGCCGCGGCTGCACGACAAACACCCGCCCTGCGCGATTTATTCCGGGGGCCGGGCGGCCCCCGCGTCAGCCGAGCGACTCCCGCAGGCGCGCGAGCAGTGCTTCGAGGCGCTTCAGCTCGGCTTCGTCGAGCGCGCCGAACGCCGATTTCAGGTGGGCGATGTGAGCCGGAAACGCCCGCGAGAACTCCCGCTCCCCCGCTCGGGTGAGGCGCACGAGGGTCGAGCGCCGGTCGACCTCGCTCGCGACGCGTTCGACGAGCCCGCGCGCCGCGAGACGATCGACGACGCCGGTCAGGGTTCCCTTGGTGATGAGAGTCTGCTCGCCCAGCTCCTTGAAGCTCATGCCCGAGGTGTTCCCGAGCGTCGCGACGATGTCGAACTGGTCGGGCGTCAGCCCGAGCTCGCGCACGTGGGCGCCGGAATAGCGCTCGAAGGCCTGGTAGCAGCGTGCGAGCTCGCGCAGCGTCTTGAGGAAGCGCTCTCGTGGCATCGCCGCGACAGGGGGGGCGGTCTCAGCGCGCGCGCCGCCCGCCGGCGGGCGCGCGGCTAGATGCGGCGCGCAAGCTCGGCCGCCTTGCCCGTATAGAGGGCTGGCGTGAGTGCAGCAAGCCGACTCTTCGCGTCCTCGGGGATGGGCAAGCCGCGGATGAACTCGAGCAGCGCTTCGCGCGAGATGCGGCTGCCGCGCGTCAGTGCCTTGAGCTGCTCGTAGGCGCCGGCGACGCCGTAGCGGCGCATGACCGTCTGCACGGGCTCGGCGAGCACCTCCCAGTTCGCGTCGAGGTCTTCGGCCATGCGCGCGCGGTCGGCCTCGAGCTTGCCCAGGCCGCGCAGGCACGACGAGTAGCCGAGCAGGCTGTGGCCGAAGGCAACGCCGACATTGCGCAGCACGGTCGAGTCGGTGAGGTCGCGCTGCCACCGCGAGACCGGCAGCTTGTCGGCGAGGAAGCGCAGCACCGCGTTCGCGAGCCCGAGGTTGCCCTCGGAGTTTTCGAAGTCGATCGGGTTGACCTTGTGCGGCATGGTCGACGAGCCGACCTCGCCGGTTACGACCTTCTGGCGGAAGTAGCCGAGCGAGATGTATCCCCAGAGGTCGCGATCGAGGTCGACGAGGATGGTGTTCAGGCGCGCGATCGCATCGAAGAGCTCGGCGAGCCCGTCGTGCGGCTCGATCTGGATGGTGTACGGATTGAACTCGAGCCCGAGACGCTCGACGAAGGCCCGCGCGAACGCTTCCCAATCGACATCGGGATAGGCGGCGAGGTGCGCGTTGTAGTTCCCCACAGCGCCGTTGATCTTGCCCGGCAGGCTCACGTCCGCGACGCGGGCGCGCGCGCGGCGCAGGCGATGCACGACGTTCGCAAGCTCCTTGCCGAGCGTGCTCGGGGTGGCCGGCTGGCCGTGCGTGCGCGAGAGCATCGGCGCATCGGCGAGCGCGTGCGCGAGTCCGGTCAGCCGCTCGGTGACCGCGTCGATCCGCGGCAGGAGGACCGCATCGCGCGCCTCGCGCGCGGCGAGCGAGTGCGCCAGGTTGTTGATGTCCTCGGACGTGCAGGCGAAGTGGATGAACTCGCTCGCCGCGACGAGCGCCGCGTCGCCGGCGACGCGCTCCCGGAGCCAGTACTCGATCGCCTTGACGTCGTGGTTCGTCTGCGCCTCGATCGCTTTCACCCGCGCGGCGTCCGCCGCGGAAAACCCATCGACGAGCGCGCGCAGCGCTTCGGCAGAGCCCGGCGAGAACGGCGGCAGCTCGGGAACGCCCGGCTCCGCAGAGAGCGCGATCAGCCACTCGACCTCGACTTTCACGCGGTAGCGGATGAGCGCCGACTCCGAGAAATGCGCGCGCAGCGCGTCGGCCTGCGATGCGTAGCGGCCGTCGAGCGGCGAGAGGGCGGTAAGCGTCGAGAGCGGCATCGGCGAAACTGCGGGAAGCGTGAATTTTATCACGCGCGCTCCCTGCGCCTGCCGATCAGGATTCGGCAAGAAGTCCGCTCTCGACCCGATGCTATACTCGCCGCGCTTTCTTTCGCACCCCGGTTTCGCCCTCCCATGAAGCTCATCGGCTCGCTCACCAGCCCCTACGCCCGCAAGGTCCGCATCGTGGCTGCCGAGAAGCGCATCGACCTCGACCTGCAGCTTGACAACGTCATGGCGCCCGACACGAAGACGCCGGCGTTCAACCCGCTCGGCAAGGTGCCGGTGCTGGTGCTCGAGGACGGCCGGACCCTCTTCGACTCGCGCGTGATCGTCGAATTCCTCGATCACGCTTCGCCGATCTCGCGCCTCATCCCCGCGGATCACCGCGAGCGCGTCGACGTGCGCCGCTGGGAGGCGCTCGCCGACGGCGTCCTGGACGCCGGCATTCTGGTGCGCTTCGAAAATCTCCGGCCGCAGCACGAGCGCAGCCAGAGCTGGATCGACCGGCAGATGGGCAAGGTAACGCGCGGCCTCGCGGAGATGGACAAGGAACTCGGCGCGAATCCGTGGTGCGCCACCACCAGCTACTCGCTCGCCGACATCGCCGTCGGCTGCTGCACCGGCTGGCTCGACTTCCGGTTTCCCCAGCTCGGCTGGCAGAAGCTGCATCCGAACCTCGCGCGCCACGCGGCGAAGCTCGCCGAACGGCCCACGTTCGCCGACACCACGCCCCGCGAATAGCGGCGCTGCGACCTCGCGGGCCGACATACCGGCCCCGCGCCACCCGTTAAACCAGCGAGCCATCCGGCCGGGCGCCGGCGCGTCCGGGCGACGCAACGGCGCGGCAATTAGTCTATACTAGAACTAAATCCACCCCGCGCCGTCGGCGCGCCCCGCCATGCCCGAGTTGCTCCAACATCCCGCGATCCAGGGCGGGCTTGCGCCGTTTGCCGCCGCGCTCGTCGTCGCTGCCATCCTCGTGCGGACGAAGTTCGCGGGTCTGGCGATCCTCGCGGCTTACGTCTGCGTCGTCGCCCTGACCGTCGGCTTCGGCTTCTCGCCGCTGACGGTCTCGCGCAAGATCCTCGCCTTGGGACTCGCCGCCCCCGCCGTCGGCATCGTCGCCGACATGGTGAGCCGCGATGGTCGTCGTCTTTCGATCGCCATCGCCGTTGCCGCGGGCATCGCCGCGCTTTGGGTGTTCGTGCCGGTCCTGCAGCAGAAGGATGCGGGCAGCGCCTGGCTGATGGCGATCGGCCTCGCGTTGTTCGTGGCGGCGATGGTCGCGCTGATGGCGGCGCTTCGCGACGACGGCCTGCGGGCGGGTGCGGCCGGCCTGGGAGTCGGCGTCGCCGTCGGCGTCGCCGCGCTGCTGTCGGCGTCGACCGGTTATCTGCTGAACGGCATCGCGCTTGCCGCGGCGCTCGGTGCACTGCTGGTCGTTCAGTTCGCCGCCGGCCGCAACGTGGCCGTCGGGTTCACGGGGGCGCTTCCAATCGGGCTGCTGGCGGCGTTGTTCGCTGCTGCGACTCACGTCCTCGCCGCGCTCCCGTGGTACGCGCTGCCGCTTCTTCTCCTGATTCCGTTCGCTGCACTGATCCCGCTCGGCTCGCGCCTGGCGTTTCGCGCGCGCGCCGTAGTGCTGTGCGTCGTCTGCCTTGCGGCGGCGGCGCCTGCGATCCTGGCTGCGTGGCACGCGACCCGCGGCTAGACCGGGCTTGTCCGTCCAACTCAACCCCGAAACGAGGAGACCCCTACCGATGTCGCGCCTTGCCGTTGCCATGCTCGCCTCCGCACTCGCCCTGCCCGCCGTGGCGGCGCCCGAGAACTACACGCTCGACCCCTTCCACACCTACCCGAACTTCATGGTCGAGCACTGGGGCCTCTCGATGATGTACGGGCGGTTCAACAAGAGCTCGGGGAAGTTCAGCGTCGACCGGGCCGCGAAGACCGGGTCCGTCGACCTGGTGATCGATACCACCTCGATCGACACGGGCGACCAGGTGAAGGGCGATCGTCCGCGCTCGCGCGATGAGCATCTGCGCGCAGCCGATTTCTTCAACGTGGCCGAGTTCCCGCGCGCCACGTTCAAGTCGACCAAGGTCAACTTCACGGGCGATCTGCCCTCGAGCGTGGAAGGCAACTTCACCCTGCTCGGCGTGACCAAGCCGGTGACGCTCACCTTCGAACGTTTCAAGTGCGGCACGAATCCGTTCAACAAGAAGGACCGCTGCGGCGGGAATGCCACGGGCAAGATCAAGCGCTCGGACTTCGGCATGAAGACGGCGATTCCCGCGGTCGGCGACGAGATCACCCTGATGGTCGAGTTCGAGGGCGACAAGGACTGAGCGCAGCCGCAGACGGCGCGCTCGCTGCGCGCCGCCCCGCGCGACGACGAAACGAGCAAGGCCCCGAATCGGGGCCTTTTTTGTGGTGGCGGACCGCGGCCGCGCTACTGGATCACGCCGCCGCCGAGGCAGACCTCGCCCCGATACAGCACGACGGACTGACCCGGCGTGACCGCCCACTGCGGCGCGTCGAAATCCACTTCGCAAACCTCGTCCGCGAGCCGCGCGATGTGGCACTGCGCGTCGCTTTGCCGATAGCGCGTCTTGCCGGTGTAATCGCCGGCCGGGTCGGGCGGCTCGCCGCGGACCCAGGCGAGATCCGCGGCGACGAGGTCGCGCCGGAGGAGCAGCGGATGGTCGTGGCCGCGAACGACGATCAGCTCGTTTCGCTCGGGATCCTTTCCCGCGACGTACCACGCGGCGGCGGTGCCGGCATCGCCTCGCAAACCGCCGATGCCGATGCCCTTGCGCTGGCCGATGGTGTAGAACGCGAGCCCGATGTGCTCCCCGACGATCTCGCCGTCGGGCGTGCGCATCGCGCCCGGCGCGTGCGGCAGATAGCGGTTCAGGAACTCGCGGAACGGCCGCTCGCCGATGAAACAGATGCCGGTCGAGTCCTTCTTCTCCGCGACCGGCAAGCCGGCCTCGCGGGCGATCCGCCGCACGTCGGTCTTGCGATAGCCCGCAAGCGGGAACACCACGCGCGCGAGCTGCGCCTGCGTCAGGCGGTGCAGGAAATAGCTCTGATCCTTGGTCTCGTCCGCGGCGCGCAGCAGCTCGAAGCGTCCCTCCGGAGTTGCGCGCACGCCGGCGTAGTGGCCCGTCGCGATGCGCGCCGCGCCCATCGCCATGGCATGGTCGAGGAACGCCCTGAACTTGATCTCGGCGTTGCACAGCACGTCGGGGTTCGGCGTCCGGCCGGCGGAATACTCGGCGAGGAAACTCGCGAACACGCGGTCCCGGTACTCGGCCGCGAAGTTCACCACCTCGAGGTCGATGCCGATCACGTCGCAGACGCTCGCCACGTCGACGAGATCCTGCCGCGTCGAGCAGTACTCGTCGTCGTCGTCGTCCTCCCAGTTCTTCATGAACAGGCCGACGACGTCGTAGCCCTGCCGCTTG
>JALOSW010000192.1 GCA_025458245.1 Burkholderiales bacterium | reverse complement strand
AGGTGCCCGAACAGCGCCTTGAGCGCGGCCACCGGCGGCTCGGCATTCGCACCGACGATGGTGAACGGCGGCTTGTCGTAGTCTCGGATCGAGGAGCCCTCGCGCAGGAACTCCGGCTGGAAGCACACATGAAAGCCTTCGCCCTCGCGCTTTCCAGATGTCCGCTCGATGATGGGGCGCAGCACGTCTTCGACCGTGCCCGGCACTAGCGTCGAGCGGAACACGAGGACATGCGGTGCGCTCTTCTCGCGCAGGGCGAGCCCGAGATCCTCGGCCACGCGAAGCATCGCCGATTGATCCTGGCTGCCGTTCGGCGCCGAGGGCGTCCCGACGCAGATCAGCGAGAGGTGGCTGCCGAGGATCGCTTCGCGGGCGTCGGTCGTCACCGACACGCGCCCGCTTGCGGCCACCGTCGCCATGAGATCGACCATGCCCTCCTCGACCACCGGCGTCTTGCCCGCTGCGATGAGATCGAGCTTGGTGCGATCGACGTCGACCCCGATGACCTTGTGCCCGTCGCGCGCGAGGCAGGCGAGCGAAACCGCACCCACGTAGCCGAGGCCGAAAATGCTGATGTTCACAGCTGAAACGCCCTTTCTTCCTTGTGTTCGACGGATCGCCGCCCACCGCCAGCCAGGCAGCGATCGATGATCCCGTCCATGCGCCGCATGGAGCTCTCCCATGCGTGGTGGCTGAGCATGCGCGCGCGGCCGGCAGCAGACAACCGGGCCCGCTCTGCGGGGTTCCCGATGACGCGGAGAATGAGCTCCGCGTATTCCTGCGGCGACGCGCCGGCGAGAAGATGCTCGCCGTCCACCGCGTCGACGCCACCCGCGGCCACGCGGCTGGTCACGACCGGGACGCCCATCGCCATTGCCTCGAGGATCTTGTTCTGCGTGCCGCGCGCGATGTTGAGCGGCGCGACCATCAGGGCCGAACGGCGCACGAACGGTCGCACGTCGGGCACCGAGCCGGTGACCGTGACGCCGGCAATCTCGCCGAGCTTGCGGACGGCCGGAGACGGGTCGGCGCCCACGATCACGAGCTTGATACCGGGCCGGCGCGCCTTCAGGAGCGGCAATGTTTCGCGACAGAACTCGAACATGCACTCCTGGTTCGGGTAGTAGTCCATGCGACCGATGAAGCTGATCGTATCGGCGTCGTATGACTCGCCGTCGGGGGCGAAATAGTCGCTGTCCACGCCGTTCGGGAACCAGTCGGTCGGCACGCCGGTGCCGTAGCTCTCGAGCGTTTCCCACTCGGCGCGCGTGGTCGCGGTGCAAAGATCGAAGCGCTGGGCAAGCCGCTTTTCCTCGCGCTCGAGCTTATGGCCTTCGAGCCAGTAGCCGATCGAGAGCGGAAACGGCTTGTATTGCGAATACTCCATCCACTTCTGCGAGTCCATGTCGCCGAAGTCGAGGATCTTGGGCACGCCCGCGAGGCCGGCCACGTACGGCGCAACCGACGAGCAGTGCACGAAAATCAGGTCGAACCGCTCGCGCGCGACCAGTGTCCGGATGCGGCGCGCGAGGTCGCTTGAGTAGAAAAATCCGAACGACGATGGCGTCGGCGTCGGCAGGCGCGCCACCATCCGCAGCGCCTGGATCGGGTTCTTCACCTGCACCATTTCGAACCGCGCGCAATGCGGCGCGATGCCCTCGCCCTCGCGCGCCTCTTCGGGCGAGCGTGCCAGCGAGGCCACCGTCACTTCGTGCCGCTCGGAGAGGTGCCGGATCATGTTGAACGGCCGGATCTTGCCGCCGCGCTTGGGCGGAAACGGGAACCGATGGCAGACGTAATGCACCGGCCTGCGCCTTGGCCGTGGTCTTGAGGAACCCATCGAACATCAGCAACGCCCAGATCGACGCGCTGTAGTTGCGGAGCCCGCTCTGGTGATGGTCGACGAGGCGCTTGAGGTACGCGGGCTGGAAGAGCCCGGTCTCGAGAAGCCGGTCGCCCAAGAGCGCCTCGCGCACTCGCTCGCGCAGCGGCCCGCGGAACCAGCCGCCGAGCGGCACTGCGAAGCCCATCTTGGGCCGGTACATCAGATCGTGCGGCAGATGCGGCTCCATCGCCTTCTTGAGGAGGTACTTGCCCTCGCCGCCGCGGATCTTCAGATGCGGAGGAAGCGTGGCGAGCCACTCAACCAGAGGGTGATCCATAAGCGGCTCGCGAACCTCCAGCGAGTGCGCCATGCTCGCCCGATCGACCTTGGTGTTGATGTCGCCGATCAGGTAGGTGTGCAGGTCGAGATACTGGATGAGGCTCAACGGGTCCTCGGTACCTGCCCGCGCGGCGTGCCGGCGGAACACTTCGACCGCGTTGTAGCCGCCGAGCTGGGCCTTGAGGCCGTTGCTGAAGAGCTCGTCGCGCATCGGATCGCGCAGGATCGACACGCTGTTGAAGTAAGCCTCGACGGAATCGCGCGCAAGCGCCTGGAAGGTGCTCTTCGCGCGGAACGGCCGCGGCGCCCAGTCGGCCTTAGGGTAAACCCGCCCGAGCAGGCCGAACACGGGGCGGCGAAAGCCGAGCGGAACGGCGGAGCGAACGCGCTCTTCTCCCACGTGCATGCGATAGCGCCGGTAGCCGCCGAAGCTTTCGTCGCCGCCGTCGCCGGAGAGTGCAACGGTGACATGCCGTCGCGCGAGCTGGCAAACGCGATAGGTCGGCAGCGCGGAGCTGTCCGCATAGGGCTCGTCGTAGAGCCGGGCCAGTTCGTCGACGAGATCGAAGTCGTCGCTCTCGACGCGATCGACGAAATGGCGTGTGTTGTAGCGATTGGCGACTTGTTGGGCGAACTCGGTTTCGTCGAAGGCCGGGTCGGCGAACGCGATCGAGCAGGTGTTCACCGGGTCCGGCGACAAGCCCGCCATCGTGGCGACGACCGCGCTGGAATCCACGCCGCCCGATAGGAATGCGCCGAGCGGAACTTCGGAAATCATGCGTAACCGCACGGACTCGCGCAGCCGGTCGAGCAGCTCGGCCTGCGCATCGGCGTCGGAGACGTTGTTGTCGAGCGTGAATCGCACGTCCCAGTATTCGCGTGGCTCCAGAACCGCGGCGCCGCGCGTGAGAGTGAGCGTGTGCGCCGGCGGCAACTTGCGTGCGCCACGGAAGATGGTGCGCGGCTCGGGGACGTAGCCGAGCGCGAAATACTCTTCGATGGCGAACGGATCGATCTCCTGTTCGAGGCCGCCATGCGCCAGAAGACTCTTCAACTCGGAGCCGAAGAGCGCCGTGCCGTCGGGGAGCACCGCATAGTAGAGCGGCTTTACGCCGAGCCGGTCGCGCGCGAGGAAGAGCTTTTGTTGATTACGGTCCCAAAGCGCAAAGGCGAACATGCCGCGGAACCGCTCGACGCACTTCTCACCCCACGCCTCCCACGCGTGCACGATTACCTCGGTGTCGCTCCGAGTGTGAAACCGGTGCCCCAGCCGCTGCAGCTCCGGGATCAGTTCCTGATAGTTGTAGATCTCGCCGTTGAAGACGACGCACACCGAGCCGTCCTCGTTGTAGAGCGGCTGCTGGCCCGTCGACAGATCGATGATCGACAGCCGCCGATGCCCGAGACCGACGCCCGGCTCGACGTGCATTCCGCCTTCGTCAGGACCGCGATGATGCTGCGTCTCGTTCATGCGGTGCAGGACGACGCGGTCGATCTCGCGCTTGCCTCGCGTGTCGAAAATTCCGGTGATGCCGCACATCGGTCAGCCCTTTCCTGCAGCAGCGCGAGGCGCGAGGCGCGGCCGCTCGCCGGCAACTGCTCGGGCGTAAAGCTCGTGGTACTGCTCGACCATCCGGTCGAGGCTGAACTTGCGCTCGACGAGGTTCCGCCCCGCTCGACCATGCCGGCGTGCAAGTGCGGGTTCGGCGAAGTAGCCGAGGACTTCACGGGCGAGGACTGCGCTGTCCAACGCCGGGACGAGCCGACCGGTGAGATCCGGTTCCATGAGCTCTGCGTTTCCGCCCACGCGCGTCGCAATCACCGGAAGACCCGATGCCATCGCTTCGAGGATCGTGTTCGAGATGCCCTCGGCGAGAGAGGGCAGCACGAAGCAATCCATGCCGCGCATCAACTCCGGGACGTCGGCACGCTCGCCGGGCAGCCAGGCGAGATCGCGTACTTTCCCCTCGTCGAGAATGCGCTCGACGTCGGGGCGCAGCGCTCCGTCCCCGACGATCACGAGGCGCAGGCGCTGACGCGCGGCGGGAAAGTGGCGCACGGCGTGGACGAATGCGCGAGCGAGGTTGGTCTGGTCTTTCACGGCTTCCAAGCGGCCGACCGTGCCGACGATCCACAGGGCGGGATCGTTGAAGGGCGAACCTTCCAGGGGAATGCGCTTCTCGGCACGCGCCTTGAAACGGTCGGTGTCGACCCCGTTGTAGATCTGCGCCACCCGTTCCGCGCGGATACCCACTCGGCGGGTCAGGTAGCTTTCGAGATCGCGCGACAGCGCGACGTATTGGGTCACGAAGGGGCTGTAGGCCCGACGCACGAGCTGGTAGCGCCGGCTCGACCCGTCCAGATCCTCGACGTTGCGGCCGTGCTCGCCGTGGATGCGGCCCGGGACGCCCGTAACCCACGCGGGAACCGCGACCTCGAGTGCGGCCAGGTTTCGTGTGTGGACGATCGCGGGGCGCTTCGCCCGGAACAGCGAGGCGAGGCGCGGATACAGCTTGAACGCGTGGCCCGGGCCCTTGGCGAGCCCGACGAACTCGACATCGGGCCGCCGGACGCGCTGGGCGAAAGTCGGATCGATCTCGGTGAGCGCAACCACGCCGTGGCGCCAAGCACCCTCGGGCAGCCGGTTGATCAGGTTGACGAGTCCGTTTTCCAGACCGCCTACCGCAAAACGGTGGACGACATGAAGCACGAGCGGACGCGGGTCGGCGGCCATGCTCAGCGGTCCTTCGTCGCAGAGAGCATGCGCTCGATGGCGGGCGAGTTCTGCTGCACGAACGCTCGCAGCGTTGCGCTGGTCTCGTCGCCTTTGAGCACCTTCGGCGTGTAGACGACGATCACGGCGGAGTCGTCGCCCTGCCCGGTGAGCTTTGAGAGTGCGAGCAGCGCCTTCGCGGCGTAATCGCTCGACGTCAGGCGTCCGTTCACCCAGTAGAGTCGGAGCACCGCCATCTCGTTGAGATCGTTCCCGAGCGTCGCGGTTGCGGCGGTCGTTTCGGTCCCGTTCCACGCGACTTGATCACGCCCGGAAGCGAGCTGCTTCCACTTCGTCTCTTTCGGAGTAACCAGCACGTTCGCCGAGCCGACCATCTCTTCGCCCTGCTTCTGGGCCCGGAAGTAGCCGACATACAGACCGACCCTCTCGGCGCCTTTCGCAAACCCCTGCTCGAGCTCTGCCCGCGCCCCGAGGTAGTGCGGCTTAAAGTCTGCCGGCGGCTTCGCCAGCGGTGTCCAGCCGGACGCGTCAGACAAGGGCGCGAGCGTCGGCGCGGTCGCGTTCAGACCCGACTCCACGGCTGCGCCGATGGGGCGCCACATGCCGGCCGCGATGATGACCACGAGCATCGCCATGGCGAGCCGGCCAGCCGAAACGGGCTGCGCGGCTACACCGGTCAACGCCGCGCTCGAGGCGGCGCGGCCCGCCGGCGCGGGCTTGTGATCTTCACGCCAGAACGAGCCGATCCAGAACATCAACACCATGACGACGCCGAAGAAGATCCAGCCATAGATGAGGTGATCGACGCCCACGGCAATGCGGTTGCTCGACAGATGCCCGAGCATCACGATCATGTAGGCGCGCAGCCAGTTGGCGACGATCGGCACGAGGATCGATGCGAGCACGAACGCCGCCTGCCGCCAGCGGCTGCGATAGGTGAGATGCGCGTAGAGCGTCCCGACCATCAGGGAGGCGATGAGGTAGCGGATGCCGCTGCAGGCCTCGACCACCGACCACGCGCCGGACGGGATGATGAAGTGGTTGCCTTCGCGGAACACCGGCACGCCCGAGGCCTTGAGCGCGAGCACCGTGAAGTCGGCGGTCCAGTCGATGAGCTTCGGGACGAACACTTCGCCGAAGGGCACGGCGAACACCAGGAAGAAGAGCGGAAACGCGATCGCGCGCGCGAAGCGGAGGCCCACGATGGTGACGATGCCGGCCTGGATCATGAAAAGCAGCGCGAACTGCTCGATGCCGAGCACGCCCGACGTGGAACCGACGAGCCACGCGGCACCAAAGAGAGCGACTCCCGCGATGCCCGGCCAGAACGGCTTGACCGGCACGTTCGCCAACGATGCGCGGTTCCGCCATACGAGCCAGAGCGCGATGGGGATCACCACGAAGCCGTGGGCGAAGGTCTCGGCCCGGTGCCAGATCGCGACGATCGACTCGGCGGTGCCGAAGTAGACGCCGAGGATCGCAGCGACAGCGATCGCCACCGCGATGCCCGCGCGCC
>JALOSW010000191.1 GCA_025458245.1 Burkholderiales bacterium | reverse complement strand
GATCGCGCTCGATCCGGGGTTCGCCGCCGCCTACGCGACCAAGGCGCTCGCGCTCGTCACGTTCTTCGAGCGACGATTCATGAACCTGGCTCTGACAACGCTCGAGCAGGGCCGCGACGCGCTCGCCGGTGCGACACCGCGGGAGCAGGCGCTCGCCGCCGCCGCGCGCCGCGTCGCGGAGGGCGCCTGGCGCGACGGCATTCGCACGCTCGAAGGCATTCTGATCGAAGAGCCGCGCGACATCGTCGCGCTGCAGGTCGCGCACCTGCTCGACTTCGTGCACGGCGATGCGCTCAACCTGCGCAACCGCGTTTCGCGCGTGCTGCCCGCGTGGAACGCGTCGGTGCCGGGCTATGCCTACGTGCTCGGCATGCACGCGTTCGGCTACGAGGAATGCAACCAATACGCCGAAGCGGAGCGCAGCGGACGCCGCGCCGTCGAGCTCTCGGGCGACGACGCCTGGGCCGTGCACGCGGTTGCGCATGTGATGGAGATGCAGGGCCGCATCGGCGAGGGCATGGACTGGTATCGCGAAACGCGAGGAGTCTGGGCGGCGACCACGCCGCGGCGCTCGCGATCTGGGACGAGCGCTTCGGCGCCGGCAGCGAGATGGCGCTCATGCGCTTGGATGCGACGGCGCTCCTCTGGCGCCTGCGCCTCGAGGGCGTGGACGTGTCTGCGCGCGTTGCCGCGGTGGCCGACGAGTGGGAGCGCGCGCTCGACGACGGCGAAGGCGGCTTCTACGCGTTCAACGACTTCCATGCGGCGATGGCATTCGCTTCGGCCGACCGGCGCGAGGCCCTGTCGCGTTTACGCTCGGCGCTCGCGCGCGCGGCGAACGAGGCGAACGTGAACGCCGAGATGACCCGGCAGGTCGGGTTCGATGTCTGCGACGCCGCGATCGCGTACTGCGAAGGTCGCTACACGGCGGCCGCCGAGAAGCTCCTGACGGCCCGCGACGGCGCCAACCGCTTCGGCGGCAGCCACGCGCAGCGCGACGTGCTGACGCTCACCCTGATCGACGCCGCCATGCGCGCGGGGCTTCCTCACCTCGCGCACCACTACGCCAACGAGCGGCTGGTGCACAAGCCGGAAAGCGCCTGGGGGCGGCGGCTGGCGGAGCGCATCGACGCGTGGCAGACGCGTAGGGCCGCCTGACGGAGACCGCCGCCGCATATCGAGCGAGCGCAGGATCGGCCGGAGAGCGCCGAATGAGAACGCAATCGCGGCAATCCCGAGGTCGGCGCGAAACGGCGCGGCAGGGGAATCGCGACTGCCGCGTTCCTTTACAACGCTCTCCCGCCGTTGCGCACGACACGGGGCGCCGAGCAATGCCGATCAAGCGCTTAATGAGCGCCTCGGTCGCTCGGTTCGGTTTTGATTGCGCTCGTTCCGAAAGCTTTGCGGCCAAAGGAGGAACGATCATGAGAATGCATGGCGTCGCGGCTCTCGCACTTTCCCAAGCGGGGTGCTCGCGTATCCGACGGGCGTTGTCGCCGGAGGGAGTTTTTTCCGCGGCATGGTGAACGCCCAGTTGGCGGGGCAGCAGGTTCCCGAGCCCGGCGTCCTCGCCCTCCTGAGCCTCGGGCTCGCCGGTCTCTTCGCGTCGCCGAGACGGAAGCCTTGGCCGGCATCGCTCGGTCGGGTGCCGCTTCGGCGGGGTCTTCCGCCAGTTCGGCCGACAATAGGGCTGCCCTCGACCTGGCGTCAGGGCGGACAACCCCGAACGCTGCGAGCGTCTCGCAGCCGCCCGGCTCGTGCACGCACGCCGACGCCTACCGCCGCACCGGGGGCCTCGCCGGGCGGATCGCGCCCCGCGCCTGCATGGCCGACACGATCGCCGCGTCGAACGGGCGCGGGCGCCAGCCGAGATTCGTCGGTTCCCAGAGCACCGTGCCGCCATCGGGTTCGTCGGCGTTCGGGTCGGCACCCCGCGCGAGCATGCTCGCGACGAGCGCGGCGTCCTCGCAGCCCGCGGCGAGGCCCAGAAGCGTCCAGGCACCCGGGTCGCGTCCGGAGACGTTCGCGCCCGCTGCGACGAGCAGTCGCGCCGACTCGCGCGCGCGGCAGCCGCTCAATGCGTAGCTGAGGAGCGACTGCTTCGCGGGCCCGACGTCCGGCATGGTGCCGCCGACGCCGACCGACGTCGTGCGGGCCATCGTCCGACGGAAGTAGGAGCGCCACTGCGCGCGTTCCTCGGGCGGGAGACCGCGGGCCAGGTATCGCGCGAGCGTCGCCGTATCGTCGTGCCGAATCGCTTCGGTCGCCGCGGCATGATCGGGCCAGTGCTCGGGCAGCAGGTAGAGGCCGGACAAGGCGGCCAGCACCGCTGCCAGGATGAGCAGAGGCTTGCCGAAGAGGCTGTAGCCGAGACCCAAGATCCGCTCCACAGCGTACGCACCGCGATTCCCGGCGGACGCGCCGGCGATGCGAACGTCGGAGTAGCTTAGACGCGGTGCGCTGGTCGCTCAACATTGGAAAGACGGCAGACGCCGGATCTAGCGAGCCGCGCTCAGCGCCACGGGCGTGGCGAGCGGCGGCACCGGCTCCGCCTTGTGCGTCGCGACCGGCATGCTCTGATCGGCCGGGCTGCAGTCGGCGCAGAATGTCAAGACGATGCCCTCGGCGCGGATCGATGCGGGCGAGTGCGCCTTCGGGTCGGCCTGCGTCCAGTACTTCGGGATCAGGCTCTGCTTGTCCAGCTTGGACAGCTTGTACATGCTGTCGCCGTTCGAAGGCAGGTAGCCGGCGACGTAGACCAGCCGCGCGACGCGCGCCTTCGCTGCCGACGGCCGAATAGATCGGGCTACCGACATCGCGGACTGTCGAAAATCTTGACAGTCGCGACCATGCCGATCGCGGCATGAAGTGCCGAATCAGCCGGTTGCTGCTCGTGGCACCGTCCTTGCTCCACGGCGCCCTGGCGTACGGATGCGGAGGAGCGTCGCATTGGCGGGTTGGTGAAGCGCCTGCGCTCGACTCGGATCGAAGCCCTGCCGAGAGTCGCTTGGCGTGCAAGGGGCGATCCCGGGCGCTCGTGCCCCCGGTGGCCGTCCGGCGAGCCCGGTCGAAACGCCGGGGGTTAGATGGTCTGCCGGCTTCCCCGAGCGTCGCAGGTCCGCGCGCAAGCAGACCGATCCATCGGTCGTCATTCATCGGAAGGGGAACGCCCATGAAGAAGCACGTCCTCACACTCGCAGTGGCCGCGATCACGCTGATTCCTGGCGTGGGCGTGAGCGGACCGGTCAGTTATATCCTCCGCGATGCCCGCTTTTTCGGCGGCGATCCCGCCACCGATCCGAGCCGCGAAACGACTGCGAGCGGCGCGTTCAACTCGGCCAGCGCCGAGAGCCTCGCCGCGGCGTACTCGACCGGCGGCGCCACCCCGACGACGTTCAACGGCCTGGCCAGCAACCAGGGCACGCCGTTCGCGCTCAGCGTCTCGAATCACGTATCGGCCGGAACGCCGGTTGCCCTCAACTTCAACAGTGCGCCGTACGATCCCACCAACTTCGTGTCGTTGGTGCAATCGCGCGTCCAGGAGAGCGGCCTCCTCGCGACGGGCGCCAGCGGTACCGGCTATCTCATCCCGACGTTCTCGGTCACAGGCTCGTTCGACGACACCCATGCCTCGGCGTCGGCGAATCTGGGCGCGTGCGCAGGCATCTCGAGCTGCACCGCGACGGGTCTCGCGTTTTCCGCGGGCGGCGCGCAGTCCGTCGACGTCCTGTTCTCGCCGGCGATCGCGGCGAACACGTCGTTCACCTTCGGGACGCCGTTCGATTTCTTCTTCTTCGTCAGCGCCGGGGTGAGCGCGTTTCCTGCGGGCACGCTGGCAGCCGGAGGGCCGGTCAACGGCGACTTCACGATGCGGATTGCGGGCTACAAGATCGTCGACGCGAACGGCAACGTGATTCCGGGCGCGATGCTCGACTCGAGCTTGTTCCGGACCGTGCCCGAGCCCTCGTCTCTGCTCCTGCTCGCACTGGCTCTTGCCACCGGGTGGGCGCTGCGGCGGCGCGGCCTGGCGTAGCCGAGAGGGTCTGAGCTCGGCGGTCGCACTGGGGCGCGGCCCCCGAGGTAGTCCCCGCCCATCGCGCCGGGGCGCTTGCCGCTCCGTCGTTCGGCGATCGCGCCCGCGCGTCGTGGCGAGGCTCGCCCCCCCAGCGAGGGCGGAAAGCGGATCGGCGCGCCTGACGCTACCGCAGGGCGTCGCGCTTACGAGGGCGAATGGTTGAACGTGTATTCGCCGATCGGCCGTTCGCCCGTCTCGCCCACGTCGACGAGCCGCATCCGCATCGTGAACGCCGGCATGGTCTTGAGCCACGCTGCCGGCGGGATCACGAACACCTCGCCGGCCGCCGCGTCGAACGGCACGTCGGTGACGCGTTGCTCCTGGACGTCGTCGCCAATCACACGCACGAGATCGAGCCGCTTCACGCCGGCGAGCGGCGCGTGGAGGCGCGAGATCACCGCATCGTCGTCGGCCGCGATGGTGCAGCTCACGCTGCTGCCGGGATCGAGCCGATACTCGCGCAGGCGCAAGCCCGTCCGCTGCATCGATTCGACGAAGCGCCCCGGGACGACCAGGCTCACGCGGCCGTCCGCGACTGTCGCCCGCACGCCGTCGGCGAGAGCCGCGAGCGCTTCGAGACGCGCCGAGCAGTGCGCGCACGAGAAGAGGTGCTCCTCCAGCGTCCCCTCGGACTGCTCCGGCAGCTCGCCCAGCCAATAGGCGACGAGCGTATCGAAGGCGATCGGGTTTCCGCACGTCACAGTCACGTCTCCTCCACGCCCAGGCACTTGCGCAGCCGCGCGAGCGCGCGATGGCGAATCACGCGCACGTTGCCGCCGCTCGTCGCGAGCTCCGCGCCCACCTCGTCCGCCGGCTTGTCTTCGAAAAAGCTCATCACGACCACCGAGCGCTCCCGCTCCGGAAGGGCGTCCAGGCACGCGGCGAGCCGGTCGCGATCGAGCACCAGCGGCTCGGGCGCGTCGAAGGCCTCCGATCCGCTCGGGCTCGCGTACCTCGCCGGCGCGCAGGCGCTGGAGCGTCATGAGGAGCACCTGCTGCACGAGATCGGCGGCCGCGTGCCGGTCGCGCAGATGGCGCAGGCCGTATAGCCGCACGCGCGGTGCAAGGCGGCGATAGAGCTCCGCCTCGGCGGCCGAATCGGGCGCGGCCCCGGCCGCCGCGATCCGGCGGGCGAGCGCGCCGTCGTCGAGCGCGGCGAGTGGGTCGTCCTGGGGCACTGATGGAGCATAGCGGTCCTCTTGCTAGGGTGTGTAACGCCGCGGCACCTCGTTACACATCCCCGGCATGACGCAACCCGCGTCGCAACCCGGAGACGACCATGATCACGAACAGCACGAGCGGCACCAACCTTCACGAAATCG
>JALOSW010000190.1 GCA_025458245.1 Burkholderiales bacterium | reverse complement strand
TTAGCCACAAATCCGCCGCTTCGCCGCCGCGTACTCCGCCTTCAGCGCCGCGATCACTTCGGCCGTCGGCATCACCGCGTCGATCTGCCCCACGCCCTGCCCGGCGCTCCAGATGTCGCGCCACGCCTTCTTGTCCTGGTTCCCGCCCGACCCGAAGTTCATCTTCGACGGATCCGACCGCGGCAGGTTCAGCGGGTCGAGGCCGGCGTTCACCACGCTCGCCTTGAGATAGTTGCCGTGCACGCCGGTGAAGAGGTCGGTGTACACGATGTCCGCGGCGGTCGATTCGACGATGGTGCGCCGATACTCGTCGGTCACGTTCGCCTCGGGCGTGGGGATCCAGCGCGTGCCCATGTAAGCGAGGTCGGCCCCCATCGCCTGCGCTGCGAGAACATGCTCGCCGCGCGTGATCGCGCCCGCCAGCACCACGCAGCCGTCGTAGAACTTGCGGATCTCGCCGAGCAGAGCGAACGGCGAGAGCGCGCCCGCGTGGCCGCCCGCGCCCGCGCAGACGAGGATCAGGCCGTCGACCCCCGCTTCCAGCGCCTTCTGCGCGTGGCGGATGTTGATGACGTCGTGCAGCACGATGCCGCCGTAGCCGTGCACCGCGGGGATGATCTCGTTCGGCGCGCGCAGCGACGAGATGATCACCGGCACCTTGCGCCGGATGCACACCTCGAGGTCGTGCTCCAGCCGGTCGTTCGACTTGTGAATGATCTGGTTGACGGCGTAGGGCGCGACCACCGCGCCGGGGTTGGCCGCCTGGTGCGCGGCGAGCTCCGACTCGATGCGGTCGATCCAGCGCTCCAGCTCCTCTTTCGGGCGGGCGTTCAGCGCGGGAAACGAGCCGACGATCCCGCCTTTGCACTGCTCGATGACGAGCCTGGGGTTGCTGGCGATGAACAGCGGCGAGGCGATGACGGGCAGGGCGAGGTTCTTCAGAGCGGGCGGGAGGGACATGGTCTCAGGCTATGCGAGCGTGGCGGGTGGATGCTTCGATGCAATCGCGCGAAGGATCGCAGAGTGTGCCGCGCATGGTCGTGCAGCACCCTCGCACGATTCATCCTCGTTCTTTGCGTTCATTCGCGTCCTTTGCGCTTTTGCGGTTCCGGTCTAGGCGAAAAGCTCGCCCTTCGCCGCCTTGTCGCGGACGATCTTCGGCACCGCGAAGCGCGGCCCGAACTTCGCCGCAAGCTCGTCGGCGCGCTTTACGAACTTCGCGAGTCCTTCGGAGTTGACGAACTGCAGCGCGCCGCCGGTCCAGGCCGGGAAGCCGATGCCGAAAATCGAACCGATGTTCGCGTCGTGCACGTTGGCGAGCACGCCCTCTTCGAGACAGCGCGCGGTCTCCACCGCCTGGCGGTAGAGGAGGCGATCTTTCAGCTCCTGCATGTCCCATTTCGCGCCGGGCTTCTCGAACTGCCCGAGGCCGGGCCAGAGCGTCTTCGGCGCGCCCTGCGGGTAGTCGTAGAACCCGCCGCCGCCCGCGCGGCCCGGACGCTTGAACTCGTCGACCATCCGGAAGACGAGCTCCTCGCCGGGCTGCGGCAGGTACGGCTTGCCCTCGGCTTCTAGGTCCTTTCGCATCTGCTCGCGCACGTGCACGGCGAGCGAGAGCGAAGTCTCGTCCACGACCGCGAGCGGGCCGACGGGCATTCCCGCCTGCCTGCCGGCGTTCTCGATGACCGCGGCGGGGATGCCCTCGCCGAGCATCGCCACGCCCTCCATGACGAAGGTGCCGAACACGCGGCTGGTGAAGAAGCCGCGCGAATCGTTGACGACGATCGGCAGCTTGCCGATCTGCAGAACGTAGTCGTAGGCGCGGGCGAGCGTCTCGTCCGAGGTCTCCTTGCCGCGGATGATCTCCACGAGCTGCATCTTGTCCACGGGCGAGAAGAAGTGCAGCCCGACGAACCGGTCCGGGTGCGCGGATGCCTTCGCAAGCCCCGTGATCGGAAGCGTGGAGGTATTCGACGCGAAGATCCCGTTCGGCGCGAGCAGCGGCTCGACCTCCTTGGTCACTTTCGCTTTCAGGTCGCGGTTCTCGAAGACGGCCTCGATCACGAGATCGCAGCCCGCAAGCGCATCGTTCGAAGCGGTCGGGGTGATCAATCCGAGCGTGGCCTGCGCTTCCGCCTCGCTGGTGCGCCCCCGCTTGACGCGCTTCTCGAGGAGCTTCGCGGTGTAGTCGCGGCCCTTTTCGGCGCGGGCGAGGTCGGTGTCCTTCAGCACGCAAGGCGTGCGCCGCGTCGCGTTCGCCCACGCGATGCCGGCGCCCATCATGCCGGCGCCGAGGATGCCGACTTTCGTCGCCTTCCACTTTGCCGGGCCTTTCGGCCGCGATGCGCCGGACTTCACCGCGTTCATGTCGAAGAAGAACGCCTTGATCATGTTCTTGGCGTTCTGGCCGACCATCAGCCGTGCGAGGTGGCGCGACTCGATGCGCATCGCCGTGTCGTAGTCGACCGCTGCGCCTTCGGCCATGCAGGCCATGATCGCCTCGGGCGCCGGATAGTTGTGCCGCGTCTTCTCGGTGAGCACCGCCGGCGCGACCGCGAGCATCTGCGCGATCTTCGGCGTGCTCGGCGTGCCGCCGGGAATGCGGTGCTTCGGATCGTCCCAGGGCTGGATGGGCGAGGGGTTCGCGTCGATCCACGCCTTCGCATGCGCGATCAGGCCCTCGGCCGTGGCGACCAGCTCGTGGATCAGCCCGAGCTTCGCGCCCTCGCGCACGCCGAAGAGCTTGCCCTCGACGAGATAGGGGAATGCGGTCTCGAGGCCGAGCAGCCGCGTCATCTTGGTGACCCCGCCCGCGCCGGGAAGCAGGCCGAGCGAGACTTCCGGGAAGCCGAGCTGCGTCTTCGGGTCGTCGATCGCGACGCGGTGATGTGCGGCGAGCACGATCTCGAATCCGCCGCCGAGCGCCGTGCCGTTCACGGCGGCGACGACCGGCTTGCCCAGCTTGTCCAGCTTGCGAAAGCGCGCCTTGATCGCCTCGATCTCGCGGAACGCCTGCGGCGCATCGCTCTCCTTCAGCGAGACGACCGCCTTGAGGTCGGCGCCCGCGAAGAAGGTCGATTTCGCGGACGCGAGGATCACGCCGCGGATCGACTCCTTTTCGGCGTCGACGCGATCGACCGCCTCGTTGAACGACGCCTGCCACGCGGCGCTCATCACGTTGACCGGGGAGTTGGGCTCGTCGAAGGTGAGGGTGACGATGCCGTCGGAGTCTTTGTCGTAGCGGACGGAGGTCATGTTGGGGCGTGGTGGATCAACTGGAAAGAAGGAGAGAACCGCGAAAGCGCAAAGGGCGCAAAGGTAAGCAAAAAAAGGATGTGTCCCGGGCGACCTTCGGAACTGACTCAACGCTGTCGGGTGGACTCGCCTCGGTCAATCTCTCTCGGCGAGGTAATCAATCGGCATCCCTTTTGCGCGACTTTGCGCTCTTGCGCTCTCGAAGCTTTCTAGAGGCGTTCGACGATCGTCGCGATTCCCATCCCGCCGCCCACGCACAGCGTCGCGAGGCCGTAGCGCAGCTTGCGGCGCTCCAGCTCGTCGATCAGCGTGCCGAGGATCATGGCGCCGGTCGCGCCGAGCGGATGGCCCATCGCGATCGCACCGCCGTTGACGTTGACTTTTTCCTCGGGGACGCCCATTTCTTTCATGAAGCGCATCACCACGGCGGCGAACGCCTCGTTCACCTCGAAGAGGTCGATCTGGTCGATGGTCATGTTCGCTTTCGCGAGCGCTTTGCGCGTCGCGGGCATCGGACCGGTGAGCATGATGGTCGGGTCGGACCCGGCAAGCGCTGCAGCCACGATGCGTGCGCGCGGCGCGAGCCCGAGCGCCTTGCCCTTGCCTTCGGAGCCGATCAGCACCGCCGTCGCGCCGTCGACGATGCCCGACGAGTTTCCCGCCGTGTGGACGTGGCGGATGCGCTCGACCTGCGGGTACTTTTGCAGCGCGACCGCGTCGTAGCCCATCGCGCCGAGCTGCTCGAACGACGCCTTGAGCGAGGCGAGGCCCTCCATCGTGGTGCGCGGCTTGATGAACTCGTCCTCGGCAAGGATCTGGATGCCGATCGCGTCGTGGACCGGCACGACCGAGCGCTTGAAGCGGCCGGCCTCGCGCGCGGCCGCCGCTTTCTGTTGAGAGCGCAGCGCGAAGCCGTCGACGTCCTCGCGCGAAAAGCCCTCGAGGGTCGCGATCAGGTCGGCCCCGATGCCCTGCGGTGTGAATCCGGTGTTGAGGTTCGTCTCCGGATCCATGGCCCACGGGCCGCCGTCGGAGCCCATCGGCACGCGCGACATCGACTCGACGCCGCCCGCGACGACGAGATCCTCCCAGCCGGAGCGCACCTTCTGCGCGGCGATGTTCACTGCCTCGAGGCCCGACGCGCAGAAGCGGTTGAGCTGCACGCCGGCCGCGTGCCAGTCCCACCCCGCAGCGAGCGCGGCCGTCTTGGCAATGTCGCCGCCCTGGTCGCCGATGGGCGTCACGCAGCCCATCACGACGTCGTCGACCGCGCTCGTGTCGAGGTCGTGGCGCGACTGCAGCTCTTTCAGGATTCCGGAAAGCAGCGAGACCGGCTTCACCTCGTGCAGCGAGCCGTCCTTCTTGCCCTTGCCGCGCGGCGTGCGCAGCGCATCGAAGATC
>JALOSW010000189.1 GCA_025458245.1 Burkholderiales bacterium | reverse complement strand
CGAGCTTCGCCGCGAACGCGTCGTAGACCTTGTCCTGCACGAGAATGCGGTTCGCGCACACGCAGGTCTGGCCCGCGTTGCGGTACTTCGACGCGATCGCGCCGTCCGCGGCCGCGTCGAGGTCCGCGTCGTCGAACACGATGAACGGCGCATTGCCGCCCAGTTCCATCGAAGTCTTCTTGACGGTGCGTGCGCACTGCTCCATCAGCACCTTGCCGATCTCGGTCGATCCGGTGAAGGTGAGCTTGCGCACGATCGGGTTCGAGGTCATCTCGCCGCCGACCGCGCTCGCGGAGCCCGTGACGACCGAGATCACGCCCTTCGGCACGCCGGCGCGTTCCGCCAGTTCCGCCATGGCGAGCGCCGAGAAGGGCGTGGCCGAGGCCGGCTTGATCACCATCGTGCAGCCCGAGGCGAGCGCGGGGCCGGCCTTGCGCGTGATCATCGCGGCGGGGAAGTTCCACGGCGTGATCGCGGCGCAGACGCCGATCGGCTCCTTCAGCACCACGATGCGCTTGTCAGCCTGCCACTGCGGGATGGTGTCCCCGTAGATGCGCTTGCCTTCCTCGGCGAACCATTCGATGAACGAGGCGGCGTAGGCGATCTCGCCGCGCGACTCGGCGAGCGGCTTGCCCTGCTCGGCGGTCATGATCCGGGCGAGGTCTTCCTGGTTCGCCATCATCAGGTCGTGCCACTTGCGCAGGATGGCGGCGCGCTCTTTCGCGGTCTTGGCGCGCCAGGCGGGCATCGCGGCGTTCGCCGCCTCGATCGCGCGCCGTGTTTCCGCGGCTCCCATGTTCGGTACGGTCCCGAGCACGGCGCCCGTCGCAGGGTTGGTGACCGACAGCGTCCCGCCGCTGTCGGCGTCCGCCCAGGCGCCGGCGATGTAGCACTGCTGGCGGAAGAGGTTCGGGTCGGCGAGTTTCAGGCTGGCGATTCCGGCTTCTGCGGGAGCGTTCATCCGCTTCTCCTCGGGACGGTGTTCGGGGCAGCGGCGGGTCGACGCCGCGTCGGGGGCGCAAAGTTTATCAGGGGGCGTCGGCGTCCGCCTTTTGCGGGAACGCCGGCAGCCGGCCCCGTATAATCGCCGCACGGCGCACCGAGCCCCGGTGCCGAACGAGAAGAAAGCCCCGACCAGATGGCGCTCAACTTCAAGGGTCTCGGCAAGGCATTCGACGCGGGTCTTTTCAAGACCGTCGAGGCCCTGCTCCGCGCAGGCAAGCTCAACCGCGTCGCGGACCTCGTGGCTCTCTCGGCGCCCGTGGCCGGATTCGCACTCGCGAGGCTGCGGGAAACCATCGGCGACCCGCTGCTCATCCCGACTGCCGCCGGCGTCGAGCTCACCGAGCGCGCGAAGCGGCTGACGCGTCCGATGCGCGAGCTCCTGGAGCGCATCGTCGACATCGTGCCGCTGCCGGAGCTCTTCGACCCGGCGTTCTGCGAGGCGACGTTCCGGGTCGCTGCGAGCGACTACGCCAGCGTCGTGCTCGGGCCGAAGCTCGCCAGCAGTTTTGCCGAGCGCGCGCCGCGGGCGGCGCTGGTGATCGTTCCGCTGAACGTCCGCGATGCCCGGGCGCTCCTCGCGAGCGGCGACATCGATCTCGCGATCGGCACGGGGTTTCACCCGGCCGCGAAGCTTTTCGTCGAGAAGCTCCTGACCGAGCGCTGGCGCATCGTCGCACGCAAGGGTCACCCCCGTGTCGCCAAGCGCCTGACCGCGCGCGACTATGCGAACGAGCCGCACGTGCTCGTCAAGCCGGCCGAGCCGCGGCTGGCGAAAGCCGATCCGGCGTTGAGCGACCCGGGCGCCAAGCGCCGGGCGGGCGTCACCGTGCCGCACTTCCTGATGGTGCCCGAGATCGTCGCCGCATCGGACCTGATCGCAACGCTTCCCGAGCGCGTGGCGCTCGCCCACGACGGGCGCTTTCACGTGTTCGCGCCGCCCGTGAAGCTCACCGGCTTCACGATCTCGCAGGCGTGGCACGAGCGCACCGACGAAGATCCGGCGCACCAGTGGCTGCGTTCCGTCGTGTCGGAGGTTTCGGCGTTCGCCTGATCGAGGGCTGAACCGCAATAGCACGAAGGGCGCTAAGGTACGCGAAGTCGATTCCGGCGCCGCGTGACGCGATGTCGGCGTGCCCGTGCCACGTACGTCAGCGCACGCACGCGATGGAACCCCGCCCCTGCGAACCTTTGCGCCTTTCGCGCCTTCGCGGTTTCGTCTTCGACCGCCGGAATCGCAAGCGCACAAAGGGCGCGACGGAACGCAATACGCTTCCCGGTGCGGCGTGCGCCCGCGGTGTCGCGCCCGGGCCGCTGGTGCAGACGCAACAGCGACCCGGAACATCCCGTTGTGCGGACCTTTGCGGCTTTTGCGCCTTGGCGGTTCTGCCTCAAAGCATCCGCGACGGCAGCCAGGTCGCCAGCGCCGGCACGAGCGAGAGCGCGATCAGGCGGATGCAGTCCGCCACCACGAACGGCGAAATCCCCCGCACGATGGTTCCGAGGGGAAGGCCGCCCACCCCCTGCAATACGAACAGGTTGATCCCGACCGGCGGCACGATCATGCCGATCTCGCACACGGTGACGAGCATGACGCCGAACCAGATCGGGTCGAAGCCGAGCGCCACCACGAGCTTGAACACCGGCCCGACGGTGAGCAGGATCATCGACAGCTCGTCCATGAGCGCGCCGAGCACGATGTAGAAGACCATGAGGAGCAGCATCACCGCCCAGCGGTTCCAGCCGAGCTGCTCGACCCACTCGATGAGCGCGTCTGTCAGGCCCGTGGCCTCGATGAAATAGTTGAAGAGACCCGCGCCGATCAGGATGGTGAAAATCATCCCGGTGGTGAGCGCGGTCTCCGAGAGCGCCGCGGCGAACGACCTGCCGTCGACATGCCCGCCGATCCACGCGATCGCGACGGCCCCGAATGCGCCTACCGCCGCCGCCTCGGTCGGCGAGAACCAGCCCGTGTACATGCCGCCGAGCACGAGCGCGAACAGGCCGAGCACCTCCCAGACGCGCTTCAGCGAGTGGTACCGCTCACTCCAGGTGTGCCGCGGACCCGCGGGGCCGGCGGCGGGATCGCGCCAGGTGGTCCAGCGCACGGCGATCATGTAGAGCGCGGTGCCGAGCAGCCCCGGCAGGATGCCGGCCGCGAAGAGTTTCCCGATCGACTGCTCGGTCATGATCCCGTAGATCAGAAAGAGGATCGAGGGCGGGATCATCACGCCGAGCGTGCCGCCGGCGGCGATGCTCGCCGAGGCGAGCGTGTCCTTGTAGCCGAGACGGCGCATCTCCGGCAGCGCGACGCGCCCCATGGTCGCCGCGGTTGCGATCGCCGATCCGCAGATCGCGCCGAAGATCGCGCACGCGCCGACGGTCGCGAGCGCGAGGCCGCCGCGGAAGTGCCCGATGAAGGCGGCCACCGTGTCGTAGAGGCTCTTGGAGAGACCGGCGTGCGCCGCGAACACGCCCATCATGATGAAAAGCGGCAGCACCGAGAGCGAGTAGGGGAAGGCCGAGTCGAACGGCACCTTGCCCATGATGAATCCGAGGCTCGGCAGGCCGTTGGTGTAGATGTACCCGAGCGCGCCGACCACGCCCATCGAGATCGCGACCGGCACGCGCACGAGGATGAGCGCGATGACGGCGAGAAAGCCGAGCGCGCCGAGGAGGGGGCCGGTCATCTACCGCGTGAACCGCAAAAGGCGCAAAGAACGCAAAGGAACGCAAAAGCGGGTCGGAAAGTCGGCGACTTGTGTCCTGGTCCACGCCGCCATTCCCGAGCGGACCGGTGTCCCGCCTCTCGGATCAGGCGTCATATTCGCGAACCTTTGCGCCCTTTGCGCTGTTGCGGTTCGTCGCCGTCAGAACGGGCACTTCGGATCGAACTTCGGTGCCCGCTTCTCGCGCAGCGACTTGACGCCCTCCTGCACGTCCGGACCCGAGAAACCGAGGAATTCGAGGGCGAGCGAGGTGTCGAACGACGGCCCCGCCATGCGCAGCCAGTTGTTGAGGCTGTACTTCGTCCAGCGGATCGCGCTCTGCGAGCCGGTCGCGAGCCGATTCGCGATCTCGAACGCCTTCGGCAGCAGCTCGTCGTCGTTCACCGCGAGCGAGACGAGCCCGATGCGCTCGGCTTCCTCGCCCGACACCGGGTCGCAGAGGAGCAGGTAGTACTTCGACTTCGCCATGCCGCAGAGGAGCGGCCACACGATGGCGGCGTGATCGCCTGCCGCAACGCCGAGGCGCGTGTGGCCGTCGATGATGCGCGCCGTCTTGGTGGCGATCGAGATGTCGGCGAGCAGCCCTGCCACCAGGCCGGCGCCGACGGCCGGGCCGTGCATCGCCGAGACGACGGGCTTCGAGCAGTTGATGACGTTGTAGACGAGGTCGCGCGCCTCGCGCCAAACGCGCGCGCGCACGTCGAAGTCGCGCGTCATGTCCTCGACCATTCCGAGGTCGCCGCCCGCCGAGAAGCCCTTGCCTTCGCCGCGGATGATCGCGACGCGCGTTTCCGCGTCCGCATCGACGTCGCGCCACACGTCGGCGAGCTCGCGATGCATGTTGTGATCGGCGCGAAAGCTTCCCGGGCGCGCCCATGATGATCTCGAGAACGCCGTCGGGATGGCGCTGGAAGCGGAGGCTGGTGTATTTGGCGAGCAGATCGGACATGGACTTAGGATTCGGGATTCAGGATTCGGGATTCAGGATTCGGGATTCAGGATTCGGGATTCAGGATTCGGCGTCCGATGACGCCGATCTCATATCTTCTTTCGGTGGCCGACCCAATAAGGCTCTTTCAGCACGTTCTTCTGAATCTTCCCGCTCGGCGTCTTCGGATTGCGGGAACAAGGGGCCACGGGCCCCTTGTTGATCCCCCGAGTCGGGGACGCCGATCT
>JALOSW010000266.1 GCA_025458245.1 Burkholderiales bacterium | reverse complement strand
TGCCCGTCTCGGCGTTCCACGCATTGCTCGTCGAGCGCGTGTAGGTCTTGCCGTCCGGCGCGGTCACGGTGGTGTCGTAGCCCTTGTTCGCGGCGTTGTAGGTGCTCGTGCCGGTCGACGCCCTGCCGTTGGGGCCGACCCACGTCGACGAGGCGCTTCTCGCGTCGCGATCATAGACCGTCGTGCCCTGCGCCTGCCGGCCGTTCGCACCGGTGACGGTGCGGTCGTAAGTGCGCGTGTCGCGGTCGTATGTGCCGCTCGCGCTGCGCGTGCGGCCGTCGGCGCCGGTCACCGAGCGGTTCACCGCGCCGGTGCCGCGATCGTAGGTGCCGTTGGCCGAGCGCGTGTAGGTGCGGCCGTCCTGCGTGGTGATCGAGCCCTGGCGGCTGACCGCCCCGGGCGAGCGGTCCACGTTGCGCTGATAGGTGCCGGTCTTGCCGCCGCCGGTGGCGTAGCTGCCCGAGCGGGCGCGCTCGCGCGCCTCGACTTCGGGCGCGGCCAGCGCGACGGCCACGACGCCGGCGAGGAGGGCGAGGGCGAGGGAGGTTTTCATGGCGAGTCCTTGCGATGGGATGGGGGATTACTGGGGCCGCGCGGCGCGGCGTTCCTGCATGCGCTGGCGCACCTCGGCCTGCTGTTCGGGCGAGAGGGTTTCGTAACGCTCGCGCATGCGCTGTTTCGCCGCGGCCTGTTCCTCCGGCGACATCGACTGAAAGCGCTCGCGCGCCTGCGCCCGGGCCGCTTCGCGCTGCTCGGGTGACATCTGCTGCCACTGCTCGCGGGTCATGCGCTCCTGCGCGGCCACGGCGCCCGTGCCGGCCACGGCGGCCATCGCCAGCAGCGCTGTAACGATTCGTTTCATGTTCGGACTCCTGTCGGTGATACGGTCGGTTGCGTCGTCCTGCGCCCCTTCAACGCGTCGCGGCGGCGGTTTCCTTCGGTACGGGTTGGCGCGATCGGCGCGCCG
The DNA here is from genome assembly GCA_025458245.1 of Burkholderiales bacterium. Lineage (GTDB taxonomy): Bacteria > Pseudomonadota > Gammaproteobacteria > Burkholderiales > SG8-39 > JAOAEA01. The sequence goes on along the minus strand of JALOSW010000266.1, from coordinate 1,590 downwards.
TGTGGCATCCGTCACGCCGCAGCGCGATTTCGTCCCCGGGTGCGAAGGATTCCGCGTGCGTCGTGCGTTGAAGGGCCAGCCACTTCACGAGGAGGCACCGTGAACCGAGATGCCGTCATTGCCGTCAATCGCTTCGGCCTGGGCGCCGCCCCGGGCGAGCTCGCCGACGCGTCGCGCGACCCGCGCGCCTGGCTCCTCGCCCAGCTTCGCGGCCCGGGGCCCGACTATCCGCAGCTCGCCGGTCTCGACGGCTCGGACGAGCTGCTGAAGGAGTTCCCGCGCTTTCTAAGCACTTCTTTCCGCTGGCCGTGAAGGAGATCGGCGCACGGTTCGGCGTCGCCGCGACCACGACCGCGCCGTTCCACGAGCGCCTCACGTGGTTCTGGGCCAATCACTTCGCCGTGTCGGCGGACAAGCCCACGGTGTTCGCCGTCGCAGGCGCGTTCGAGCGCGAGGCGATCCGGCCGAACGTGAACGGCCGCTTCGTCGACCTGCTGCTCGCCGCGACCAGGCACCCGGCGATGATCCTGTACCTCGACAACAACCAGTCGGTCGCGCCGGGCTTCACGCCGCCGCGGGCGGCCGAGCGCGAAAACCGGCCGCGCGCCACCGGTCTCAACGAAAACCTCGCGCGCGAGATCCTCGAGCTGCACACGCTGGGCGTGAACGGCGGCTACACGCAGGCGGACGTGACCACCTTCGCGCGTGCGCTCACCGGCTGGACGGTGGGCGGCCTCAGCGACACCGGCTTCCGCTTCGTGCCGCGCCGGCACGACGCCGGGCCCAAGACGATCCTCGCGGCGCATCCGGCCACCGCCACGCACGTCGCGACCAAGCTCGTGCGGCACTTCATCGCCGACGATCCGCCGCCCGCGGCGGTGGAACGCGTCGCGCGTGCGTTCGTCGATTCGGGCGGCAGCCTGCCGGTCGTGCACGCCGCGCTGGTGCAGGCGCCCGAGGCGTGGGCGCACCCGCTCGCGAAGCTCAAGCAGCCGACCGAGTTCATCGTCTCGGCGCTGCGCGCGGTGCCCCGGGCGCGCGACGCGAAGCCCGAGGCGCTGTTCCTCGCGCTGCGCGAAATGGGGCAACGGCCCTTCTTCCCGCCGTCGCCTCAGGGTTGGCCCGACACCGCGGCTGCCTGGGCCAACGCCGACGGCCTGTGGAAGCGCATCGAGTGGTCCACCGCTCTGGCCGAGCGCGTCGGCACGCGCGTCGATCCGCTCGCGATCGCCGAAGCGACCTACGGCCCGGTGCTGGGCGATGCGACGCGCCTCGCGATCCAGCGTGCCGAGAGCAAGCAGCAGGGCCTGGCGCTCGCCCTGTCCAGCCCCGAATTCCAGCGGAGATAGCACCATGACGACGCGACGCGATGCGTTGAAGACCCTCGGCGGCCTGGCCGCGCTCTCGGCCCTGCCCGGCCTCGCGCTGGCGCAGGGCGCACCCGGAGAAAGACGCCTGGTGTTCGTGTTCCTGCGCGGCGGGCTCGATGGTCTCTCCGCGGTGCCGGCGTACGGCGACCCGGATTTCGCGCGCCGCCGCGGCGACCTCGCCATCGCCCCGCCGGGCGAGCCCAACGGCGCACTGAAGCTC
>JALOSW010000056.1 GCA_025458245.1 Burkholderiales bacterium | reverse complement strand
CGCGGAGCAGGGCCTCATCGGCATGTCCGGCACCTCGGTGTGGCACGGCGCGGTGGTGCCGACGTTCGGCAAGGAGCCGATGTTCGGCACCAACCCGCTCGCGTTCGTCGCGCCGGGAAAGAAGCACCGGATGTTCTTCCTCGACATGGCGACCTCCACCGTCGCCGTGGGCAAGCTCAAGCTCGCGCACATCCACGGCAAGCCGATCCACGAGGGCTGGGCGATGGACCGCGAGGGCCGGCTGACGACGGACCCCGACGTCGGGCTCGAAGCGATGCGCCTCACGCCTCTCGGCGGCAGCCGGGTGATGTCGAGCCACAAGGGCTACGGGCTCGCGGCGATGATCGAGATCCTCTCCTCGATGTTGCCAGGCGCGTTCTATGCGCCGACGCGCGAGCAGCGCCACCCGGACGCGAAGTACTGGAACATCGGCCACTTCTTCCTCGCCATGGACCCGAAGGCGTTCCGCGACGAAGGCGAGTTCGAGGACGACCTCGACGACATGATCGACGCGCTGCACGCGGTGACGCCGGTCGATCCGAAGCAACCCGTGCTGGTCGCGGGCGATCCGGAGGAGAAGGCGATGGCCGAGCGCACGCGGATCGGCATCCCGGTGCCGGACAGCCTGCTCGCCCAAGTGTGCGACGTGGCGAAGGAGGCCGGCGCGCCCTGGCTGCTCGGCGGCTGATTCGCGACGCGCGCCGTGCGCCGGGAGCGGGTCGCCTCGCCCGGCCGCCGGTGCCGCACCGCAGCGAATCTCGCGCGCGGGACGCGCCGCGCGCTGTGCGATACTCACCCGCGGCCAGTCCGGGCAACCAAGATCCGGGCGGCCATTCACCCTTGGAGGAGATCATGCAACGCAAGCTCGCGCTTTCGCTCGCTCTGACCGCCGCTTTCGCCGCGGCGCCCGCCGCAGCCGAGGAGATCCGCATCATGACGGGCCCCCAGGGCGGCGTATGGGTCCCGCTCGGTGGCGCGCTCAAGAACATGTGGGAGAAAGCCATCCCCGGCCTGCAGGCGCAAACCCTGCCCGGCGCGGGAATCGCCAACGTGCGCGGGGTCGACGAGGGCAAGGCCGAGATCGGCTTCGGCAACTCGATCTCGACCGTGGACGGCATCAACGGCGTCGCGCCGTTTCCGCAGAAGACCACGAAGGTCTGCCAGATCGCGAACCTCTATCCGCAGTACTTCCAGGTGGTGGTGCTCGCGGACGCCAAGATCAACAGCGTGGCGGACATGAAAGGCCGCGCGATCGCGGTGCAGCCGCGCGGCAACACCGCCGAGGCGATCACGCAGCACATGCTGCAGGCGAACGGCATGAGCTATAAGGACGTCAAGGTGAGCTTCGTCAACTCCTACACCGACGCCGCGTCGATGTTGAAGGACGGCCACGCCCAGGTGTTCACGCTCGGCACGACCATTCCGGCCTCCTCCGTGATGGACGTGGCCACCGGCCGCGAGATCAGATTGCTGGGCGTCGACGACGCGCAGGTGGCCGCGATGCGCAAGATCAACCCGGGCTACAGCAAGATCGCCGTCCCCGCCAACACGTATCCGAAGCAGGACAAGCCCGTCGACGTCATCGGCTATTCCGCGCACCTCATCGGCGCGTGCTCGCTGCCCGAGCAGCAGGTCTACCAGATGGTGAAGACCATGGCGGCGAACGTGAAGGATCTCGCCACGATCAACAAGGCGATGGAAGGACTCACGCCCAAGGCGATGGCGCAGGACATCGGCGTCCCGCTGCATCCGGGTGCGGCGAGGTTCTACAAGGAAGTCGGCGCCCTCTAGGCTCCCGGCGCCGGTCGAGCGCCGCTCGTGCCGGGTTTCGCACCGGCCCGGCACGCCAGCGACGCGCCCGCCCGTCCGCCATGACGCTCTCCCGCGTGAACCGCGCGCTCGCGTGGCTCGCGAGCGGCATCGCGATCGCGATGTCGCTCTATCACATGTACGTCACCGCCTCGGCGCCGCCCGAGGCGCTGATCCTGCGCGGCACGCACCTCCTGTTCGCGCTGCTGCTCGTGTTCCTCCTCTACCCGATCGCGGGCACGCGCGAGGATCGCCGCTTTCTCTGGATCGACTCGCTGTTCCTCGCCGGCGCCATCGCGATCGTCGTCTACCTCTTCTGGAACTACGACGCGATCGTCAACCGCATCATCTACATCGACGAGCTGACCTTCTGGGACAAGGCGATGGCGGTCGCCGCGCTCGTCATCGTTCTGGACGCCACCCGGCGCATCATCGGCTGGGCGCTGCCGATCACCGCGCTCGCCTTCCTCGCCTACGCCCTCTTCGGCACGAACATCAAGCTGCCGATCCTGCTCGAGCAGATGTATCTCTCGACCGAGGGCATCTTCGGCTCGACGCTCGGCGTGTCCGCGACCTACGTGATCACGTTCATCCTGTTCGGGGCGTTCATGGAGAAGAGCGGGACCGGCCAGCTCTTCATGGACTTCGCGCTCGCGCTCACCGGCCACACGGCGGGCGGGCCGGGCAAGGTGTCGGTGGTGAGCTCGAGCCTCTTTGGCACGATCTCGGGCAGCGCGGTCGCGAACGTGATGGTCGACGGGCCGATGACCATTCCGCTCATGAAGCGCTCCGGCTTCCGCCCCGCGTTCGCAGCGGCGGTCGAATCGACCGCCTCGACCGGCGGGCAGATCATGCCCCCGATCATGGGGGCGGCAGCCTTCGTGATGGCCGAGTATCTCGCGGTGAGCTACTTCCAGGTCACCGTGTGGGCATGGATCCCGGCGTTCCTCTTCTACGTGGCGGTGTTCGCGGCGGTGCACCTCGAGGCTAAGCGCGTCGGGCTCCTCGGGGTGCCTCGCGCCGAGCTGCCGCGCCTTTTCACGGTGCTTCGCGACCGCGGGCATCTCTTCATCCCGATTTTCATCGTGCTGGGCGGGATGGCCCTCTCCTACAGCGCCCCGCTGTGCGCCCTGGCCGGGACGATCGCGACACTGCCCGTGGCGCTCCTGCGCAAGACCACGCGCGCCGGGATCACCTGGCGAACGGTAATCGAGGCGCTCGAGGGTGGCGCGAAGGACGCGCTCTCGATCGCGATGGCAACGGCGGCCGCCGGCATCGTGATCGGCGTGATCTCGCTCACCGGCATCGGCATCACGTTCACGCAGGGCGTCGTCGCGCTGTCGCAGAACAGCCTGCTGCTCGCGCTGATGCTCACCGCCGTGGCCGGCATCGTGCTCGGCATGGGCATGCCGACCACGCCCGCCTACATCGTCATGGTGGCGCTGCTCGTTCCGGCGCTCGTCAAGCTCGGAGTCGCCACGCCTGCCGCACACATGTTCGCCCTCTACTTCGCCGTCCTTTCGGCGATCACCCCGCCCGTGGCGCTCGCGGTGTACGCGGCCGCGGCCCTCGCCAAGGCCAACCTGTGGCGATCCGGCCTCGAGGCCGTTCGAATCGGCGCCGCCGGCTTCATCGTCCCGTTCATGTTCGCGTACGAGCCGGCGCTCCTCGCGATCGGCAGCTGGGACATGATTCTGCTCATGACCCTGAAGGCGTCGATCGGCATCCTCGGTCTCGCAGCGAGCCTCTACGGTTACCTCCTGCGGCCTGCCACGATGGCCGAGCGCGTGGTCCTCTTTGCCGGCGCGGCATGCCTCATCAGCACCGGTTGGGTGACCGACCTGATCGGGCTCGCGCTGATCGGTGTCGTCGCGGCCTGGCAGCTCGCTTCGCGCCGGCGCGAAGCCGCGCGCGCGGCGTAACGCACAGGCCTGGCCGCGCCGATGCAGGAGACGACTCGCCGGCGGGGTGTGGCGGCGGCGCTGGCCGCAGGCATCGTCGGCGCGTTCTACATCGGGAAGCTTCCCGCGGCGCTGCCCGCGCTCAAGGCCGAGTTCTCTCTCTCGCTCGTCGCGGCGAGTTGGGTCGTTTCGACGTTCAATGCACTCGCCGTGTTCGCGGCGCCTCTCTTCGGGCTCGCGAGCGACCGCGTCGGCGCCGTGAGGTTCACCCTGTTCGGGCTCGCAGCAATGGCCGCCGGCGGCGCACTGGGAGCGCTGGCGCCCAACGAGACCGTGCTGCTCGCCTCGCGGTTCGTGGAGGGCGCCGGCTTCATCGCCGTGGTGGTCGGGGCGCCGGCGCTGCTCGTCGCGGCGACCGCCGCGACGCGCCGTAAGACCATTCTCGGCGTGTGGAGCGCATACATGCCCTTCGGCGGCAGTCTCGTCATGCTCGCGGCGCCGTTCGCCCTCGCGCTATGGGGCTGGCGCGGGCTCTGGCTTGCGATCGCGCTCCTGACGGTGGCGGCGGCGGCCGCGATACTCGCAGCGCGGTCCGATTACGCCGGCATCCGCTCGGTGGGCCCGCGGCCGATCGGCGCGGTCCTGGAGCCGCTCAAGCGCCCGGGACCATGGTGGCTGGCTCTCGCGTTCGCCTTCTACACGGCCCAGTTCTCCACCGTGATGGTGTTCCTGCCCACGTTCCTCGTCGAGCGGGGGGTACCGCTCGGCACGGCTGCGCTCATGACCGCCTGCTACGTCGCGATCAACGTGCCGGGCAATCTCGCGGGCACCTGGCTCCTGCACCGGGGCGTGCCGCGAGGCGGCCTGATCGCGGCGACGGCGGCGGCGATGGGCGTGTGCGCCGCGCTGGCGCTTCTTCCCCTGCTCCCGGACGCAGCGCGCTACGCGGCGACCCTGGCGCTCTCGTGCGTCGGCGGGATGATCCCCGCCGCGGTGCTCTCCGGGTCGCCGGTGCACGCGCGATCCCCGGCCGAGACCGGCGGCATCCAGGGCCTGTTCGTCCAGGGCGCCAATCTCGGCCAGTTCGTCGGGCCGCCGGCCGCCGCGGCCGCCGTGTCGTCGGCCGGAAACTGGGTGGCGGCGCTCGCCGTCCTCGGCACGGCCGCCGCGCTCGCGATCGTGGCCGGACTCATGGCCGCGCGCCACGAGCCGGGCGCGGGCGACGCGCGATGAGGACGGCGGGCGGTGTCTGCGATACGATTTCGCCTGCATCGCGCGCTCGCCGCGCGCGCCTGACACGAAAAAGGGAAAAGCGATGACCTACAAGACCATCCTCGTGCACGTCAACTACGGCGAGCGTGCCGCCCGGCGCGTGTCGGTCGCGGCGCAGGTCGCGGCACGGTTCGGCGCGCATCTCGTCGGTTTCCACGCGATCAGCACGGGGCGGATCCCGCTCAACCTCGCGATGGAGACCGGCCTCACGCTCCGCGAGCACCAGTCTCGCCTCGAGAAAGGCCAGAAGATCGAGCTGGAGGAGAGCTTCAGCGCGGCGGCCCAGGCGGCGGGCGTGACGAGCTACGAGTTCCGTGCGTCGCCGGTGGACGTCACGCGCTCGTTCACGATCAACGCGCGCTACGCCGACCTGTCGATCCTCGGCCAGGCAGAGCCGGGGCTGGGCGTCGGCCTGCACCCGGGGCTCGTCCCGGAAGTGGTGATGGCGTCGGGCCGACCGGTGCTCGTCGTTCCCTACGCCGGGGAAATCGAAACGCTCGGCAAACGGGTGCTGGTCGCGTGGAACGGCGGCCGCGAAGCCACGCGCGCGATCACCGACGCGTTGCCGATCCTCAAGGGCGCCGAGCGCGTGGACGTCGCGGTGTTCAACCCTGAGGGCAAGGGCCACGGCGAGATGCCGGGCGCGGACATCGGGCTGTGGCTCGCCCGCCACGGCGTCAAGGTGAACGTGATGGACGAGCGCGCCGAGGACATCGACGTGGGCAACCTGCTTCTCTCCCGCGTCACCGACCGCGGCTCGGATCTCATCGTCATGGGCGCCTACGGCCGCTCGCGCTTTGCCGAATTCATCCTCGGCGGGGTGACGCAGACGATCCTCGAGTCGATGACCGTCCCGGTGCTGATGGCCAACTGAAGCGCACGGGCGACGCGTGAAGCCCGACCCGGCCGATGCCGAGGCGCGCGCGTCGCTGGTCGCGCGAATCAAGCAGCATCCCTCCTACCGCATCGCCTACGAGGATCCCGCGTTCCTCGAGTCCGATCCCGCGCGGGGCGCGCGCCTCGCGCTGGAGTTCCTGAAGCCGGATCAGTATCTCGCCGAGCACGGCGTGCGCTCCACCATCGTCGTCTTCGGCAGCTCGCACGTGTCGCCGCCCGACGTCTCCGGCGCACGGCTCGACGCCCTCCTCGCACGCGGCGCGAGCGCCGCTGCAGCCGACGTTCTTGCCGCGCGCAAGGCGGTCGAATACGCGAACTACTACGAACAGGCCCGGCGCTTTGCCGAGCTCATGTCGCGCCGGTTCGTCGGCAACGGCCAGCGCGACTTCGTGGTCGCCACCGGCGGCGGCCCGGGAATGATGGAGGCGGCGAACCGCGGCGCGTCCGACGCGGGCGCCGCCTCGGTGGGCTACAACATCGAACTTCCCGAGGAGCAGGACCCGAATCCGTACATCACTCCGGGGCTCTCGTTCCGCTTCCGCTACTTCGGCCTGCGGAAGATGCACTTCCTGCTCCGCGCGCGGGCGCTGGTCGCATTCCCCGGCGGCTTCGGCACCTTCGACGAGCTTTTCGAGGCGCTGACGCTCGTGCAGACGAACAAGATCGAGCGTATCCCGATCGTGCTCGTCGGCCGCGCGTTCTGGCGCCGAGCGGTCGATTTCGACTTCCTCGTCGCCGAGGGCATGCTCTCGGCGCGCGACCTCGACCTCTTCTCGTTCGCGGACACGGCCGAGGACGCCATCGCGGCGATCGACGCCTTCTACGCCGGCGCCGCGCCCCAGCGCGAGCCGCCTGGCTGAGCCGCCCGCGGGCGAGGCCGCCGCAGCCGCGCGCGGAACGACTCCCGCACCGCGCCCGCTGATCTCGATCAAAGCGTCCGGCGCGCACGCCTGCGACGATGCATGTAGCCCCGCATCGCCGGGCCCCGCTCCCGGAGGAGAAGAACATGGGCTACAAGACCGTCCTCGTCCACGTGGACCGCAGTCCGCGGGCCTCGACGCGGATCGAAATCGGACGCCGCATCGCACGCCAGTTCGATGGCCATCTGATCGGGCTGCATGCGTGTTCCGTGACGCCCATGCCGGGGTATATGCTCGCCGTGGGCGGCGGATCGATCGCCGAGGAGAGCCGCCGCGCAGCGCTCGAAGAGGCGGCGGCCGCGGAGCGGCGCTTCGCGGACATCGCCGGCCGCGACGGCGAGGTGTCGGTCGAGTGGCGCAGTTCGCTGGAGGACGCAGCAGCGGTGGTCCCGCTCCACGCCCGCTACGCAGATCTCCTCATCCTCGGCCAACCGTCACCGCCCGGCACGCCGGGCGTCGATCGCGAGTTCGCCGGGCGGGTGCTGCTGACCTGCGGTCGTCCGGTGATGTTCGTCCCGTTCGCGGGCGAGTACCCGGTAGTCGGGCAGCGCGTGCTGGTGTCGTGGAATGCCGCGCGCGAGGCGATGAACGCCGCGACGACGGCGCTGCCGCTCCTCAAGCACGCCGCGCGCGTCGATGTCGTGATGTTCAACCCGAAGGCGCCCGCGCATGGCGCCGTCCCGGGCGCCGACGTCGCCGCATGGCTCGCGCGGCACGGCGTTCGCGTGCAGATTTCGGAGGAGCGCGTCGCCGACGCGGACATCGGCGGCCATCTGCTGTCGCTGGCGTCGGACCTGTCGAGCGATCTCCTGGTGATGGGCGCGTACGGCCACTCGCGGCTCGCCGAGTTCGTGCTCGGCGGCGTGACGCGCACGGTGCTCGAGTCGATGACGCTGCCGGTACTGATGGCGCACTGAGAACCGCAAAAGCGCAAAGAACGCAATGGAGCGCAAAAGGATTCTCGGCGGGACATCCTGAGACGTCGGTGCATCCTGGCGCCTTCCGTCGATTCACGCGGACCGAACACCAGCCTTGCTTTGCGAATCTTTGCGGCTTTCGCGCCTTTGCGGTGAGGCCTTTCAGCGCGGCGCGGCAGGCCCGGTACCGTCGTTCTTCGTGCGGTCGAGCACGGTCATTGCGGAGCCGATCACGCTCGCGACGTCGGCGAGGTTCGACGGCACGATCAGGGTGTTGCCGGTCTTGGCGAGGTTCGCGAACGCGCCGATGTAGAGCTCGGCGACCTTGAGGTTGGCGGCCTTCATGCCGCCGGGCTCGTTCATCGCCTCGGCGACCGAGCGCACCGCGGCCGCGGTCGCTTCGGCGATCAGCCGCACGGCGGTCGCCTCGCCCTGCGCCTTGTTGATCGCCGCCGTCTTCTCGCCCTCGGACTTGAGGATGTCGGACTGCTTCGCGCCCTCCGCCAGGTTGATCTCCTGCTGCTTCTCGCCCTCCGACTTCGCGATCAGCGCACGCTTCTCCCGCTCGGCCGTGATCTGCTGCTGCATGGCGCGCAGAATCGACTCGGGCGGAGTGAGGCTCTTCACCTCGTAGCGCAGCACCTTGATGCCCCAGGGCCGGCCGGCCTGGTCGAGCACCGAGACCACCGAGCGGTTGATCTCGTCGCGGCTTTCGAGAACCTTGTCGAGCTCCATCTTGCCGATCTCGGAGCGCAGCGTCGTCTGCGCGAGCTGCGTGATCGCCATGATGTAGTCGGACGTCCCATAGGACGCGAGCCGCGCGTCGGTGACCTGGTAATAGAGCACGCCGTCGACGGCGAGCTGCGTGTTGTCGCGGGTGATGGCGACCTGCTCGGGCACGTCGAGCGGCACTTCCTTGAGCGAGTGCTTGTAGGCGAGGCGGTCGATGAACGGGATGATCACGTTCAGGCCCGGCTGCAGGACCTCGTGAAACTTGCCGAGCCGTTCCACCACCCAGGCGTGCTGCTGCGGGACGACGCGGATGCCTTCGACGACGAAGGCGATGACGAATGCGGCGATCGCGACGCCGATCGCGAGGGGCGATGCACCCTGCCACGCGAACGCGAGGACCGAGACGATGAAGGCGATGAGTAGCTTCGGAAGCATGCGGATCTCCTGCGCAGCGGCGCGCTGCGGCGGTGGTGCTGCGCCGCCGGGCTTGGCGGCTGCCTGACGCAGCCCGGCGACGCGTTTGCTGACTTCCTGCTGGGTGGGCTTCTGGCCGCCGAGGAAGCGCATCGCCATCCGGAGAATCTCCTCCGGGTCGGGCGGCTTCTGCGGACCGTTGGCCATCGAGATACGGGCGCGTCAGGCCGGCTTCTGCCTGGAGACGCGCAAGGTGCTGCCTTCCACGGCGCGGATGAAAAGAACCTCGCCCGGCTCGCCGCCCACGTCGCCTTCGACATGCGCGTCCCAGAGGGCGTCGCGATAGACGACGCGCGCGAGCCGGTCGTTCCGGTTCACCCAGCTGTCGAGCGTGACCCGCTGGCCGACGTCGAGCGACGGCATGTCGGGCGTTGCGTTCCTGCGGCGATGCGCGCGGATCCAGAGCACGCCCGCGATGGCGATCCCGCCGGCGACGAGGATCTGCAGCATGAACGGACCTTGCCCCCAGGCGACCGCGGCGGCGACGAAGCTCGCGACGCCGAGCACCAGCAGGTAGAAAGTACCGCTGACGAGCTCCGCGACCACGAGGGCGATACCGACGACGATCCAGACGAGATAGGGCTCCATGGGACGCGGTGTCCGGGCGCCGCGCGAGTGCGGCGCTGCGATGTTAACCCGGCAGGCACGACCGCCGTTGTGACGGAGTGGACACCCCTATGGCATCAGCATCGGGCGGGCGCCGCGCGGCATCGGCACTTTGCCGCATCGCGCGCGGCAAGCGCAGCCGCCGCCGCAACGGCCTGCGCTAAGCTTGCCGCGTCCGTCCCGGCCCGGCGCCGGGCTCATTCGGGGGAGCGACCATGACCCTGCAGGAACTCAAGTGGCCCGGCGTCGTGCTCGTGCTCGGGCTGTTGCTGATCATCGTCGAATGGAACATGGCGTCGAAGAAGAAGGGAGGCGTCACGTTCACCGACCGGCAGCGCATGAAGGGACTCGCCGGCGTCTCGGTGGCCCTTTCGATCCTCGTCTACTTCCTGATCTGGTTCGCCTGACGCGCGGCCGATCGCACTCCCGCCGCGCCTTCCCGCAGAGACCCGTCCTCACGCCGCGATGAAGCGGCGGATGAGCCCGTTCACGCGCTCGGGCTGCTCGTGCGCGATCCAGTGCGTGCCCTCGGGGATGCGCTCGATGCGCAGATCGGGCACGCACGCCTCCAGCCCGTCCAGAAGCGTCGGCAGCAGCGCGGTGTCGCTCATCCCCCAGATCACCAGCGTCGGCACCCGCACCGTGAAGGCGGCCGGGTCGAGCGCGAGCTTGGCGGCGCCGGGATCGTCCTCCGTCGGCGGATAGAGCGGCGACGCGCGATACCAGTTGAGCATCCCGGTCAACGCCCCGGGCTGCGACCAGGCCTCGATGTACGCGCCGCGATCGACCGGCGCGGCGCCCCATTGCTCGAGTGCCATCGCCACGAGACGCGCGTAGCCGTTCTCGGACAGCACGCGCTCGGCTTTCGCGCCGCGCAGCAGGTTCATGTACGCACTCGCCTTCTGCTGCTCTCGATCGTGTCCGAGGGCGCGCGCGAACGGGATCGCGTGCGGCGAGTTCACGATCACCAGCCGTTCCACGAGCTCGGGGTGCGCCGCAGCGAAGTTCCACCCGACGGCGCCGCCCCAGTCGTGCGCGACGAGCACGAACGGTCCGTCCGTGAATCGCGCGGCGATCTGGCGGACGTCCTCGACGAGGTGCTTCGCGCGATACGCGGCGACCTCCTGCGGCTTGTCGGAGAGGTTGTAGCCGCGCAGGTCGGGGGCGACCGCGAGATGATCCCGGCCGAACTCCGCGAGCTGCGCGCGCCAGGCACCGGAGAACTCCGGAAATCCATGCAGGAACAGCACGAGCTTGCGCCCGGGCGAGCCGGCGGCGAGGTAGTGGAACCGCAGGCCGTTCGCCTCGGTGTAGCCTTCGCGGATCGGTTCGGTCACTGGGGCACCGCCCTCGTCGAGCTTGAAGCACGAACACGCAGGGACACCGGGCCGCGCCTGAAGCCGACGGGCCGCGACGGTTCGCGGGTCCGCGCGCAGAGCGCGCCACCCGCCGTCGAGTCCTCGGGCAATCCGTGCGTCTTCGCGCCTCCTTGGTGAATCCTCGACCGGATCAGTCGAGGAAGAAGTCCGGCAGGAATTTGTTGTTGCCGGGCATGACCGCGTACTTGCCGAGATCGGTCTCGCCCCCGGCGGTCAGGACCTCGTCGTCGATGTAGAAGTGCCCGGTGTGCTTGCGCGCGTCGCGGCACAGGATCGCATGCGCCGCATCGGCGATGATCTCGGGCTTGCGCGTCATGCGGACGTCCACGCCGGGAATCATCTGCAGGGCGGCGGTGTTGATCGCGGTGCGCGGCCACAGTGCGTTCACCGCGATGCCGTCGCCGCGGAACTCCTCCGACATGCCGAGCACGCACATGCTCATGCCGTATTTGGCCATCGTGTACGCGACGTGATCCTTGAACCACTTCGGCTTCATGTTGAGCGGCGGCGACAGCATCAGGATGTGCGGGTTGCGGCCGGCGCCAGCGGATTCGCGCAGATACGGGATCGCCGCCTGCGAGCAGACGTACGTGCCGCGTGCGTTGACCCCGTGCATGAGGTCGAAGCGCTTCGCCGGCGTCGCGAGCGTGCCGGTGAGCGAAATGGCGCTTGCATTGTTGACGAGGATGTCGAGCCCGCCGAAGTATTCGGCAGCGCGCTTCATCGCTTCGGCCACTTTCGCGTCGTCGCGGATGTCGAGCGGGATCGGCAGCGCCCGCCCGCCCGCGGCCTCGACCTCCTCGGCCGCCGTGTAGACGGTGCCGGGAAGCTTGGGATGCGGCGCTTCGGTCTTCGCCGCGACCGCGACGTTCGCCCCGTCCCGCGCTGCGCGCCTGGCGATGGCGAGGCCGATGCCGCGCGAGCCGCCGGTGATGAAAAGCGTTCGACCCTTGAGGCTGGTTGACGTCATGTCTCGATGCTCCCTTCGATGCAAGTGACGGCCGCGCCGCCGAGCGCGATGCGCGTGCCGCGCTCTTCCACGCGCAGGTGCACGCGCCCGTCGCGTCCGATTTCCCGCCCCTGGCTGGCCGTGTAGAGGGCGCCGACCGGAGCGAGCTGGCCGGTCTCGCGCAGGTACGCGGCGACGCTCACGTTGCCGCTGCCGCACACGGGATCCTCGGGCACGCCTTCGGCCGGCGCGAACGAGCGCACGCGCAGCCGCGCCTCGATGCCGGGCTGGCGGCCGAACACGGTGACCCCGGTGATGTCGATGGCCTTGCACGCGCTCGCGAGCGCGCTCATGCGCGGCACGAGGGCGCTCACGACCTCGCCGTCGCCGAGATCTATCACGAGCCACGCCGGCCCGACGTTCACGATCAGCGGCCGCACGCCCGGCACGCCCGGAAGGCCAAGCGCCGCGGCGATCTCGTCGAGGTGCGTATCGTCGACCGGGGTCAGCGACGCAGGCGGTGCCTCCACGAAAATCAGCCGCTCGGGCCCCGCCTGCTCGACCGAGAGCCGCAGCGAGCCCGCACCGCATTCCTGCACGAACTCGCGCTTGCCAGCGGAAATGAGGCCCGCCTCGATCGCCGCATGGGCCGAGCCGATCGTCGGATGGCCGGCGAAGGGCAGCTCGCTCGCCGGGGTGAAAATCCGCAGCCGATAATCGCCGTCCCCGGCGGGCGGCAGGACGAAGGTCGTCTCCGAGAGGTTGGTCCAGCGCGCGATCGCCTGCATCTGGGCATCCGCGAGGCCGGCGGCGTCGAGCACGACCGCCACCGGGTTGCCGAGAAACGGCTTGGACGTGAACACGTCGACTTGCTTGAAGCGGCGTCTCATCCCGGACCGACTCCGTCGTTGAAGGGGGGGCGCCTCCGGACCCGCGCCGCCGCACCCCCGCGTGCGAATGAAGAGCCGCGCGCCGTCAGCCGAAGCGCGAGAAATCCGGCCTGCGCTTCTCGAAAAACGCGGTCATCGCTTCTTTGGCCTCGGGCGACTCGAGCCGCGCCGAGAAGTGGTCGAACTCCTCGGCGAGCGCTTCCTGGATCTCGGCCCTCATGACGCGCTTCATGAGCTGCTTGGTGATGCGCAGGGCGGCCGGCGGGCGCTCGGCGAGCTTCCGCGCCGCGGTCATCGCACAATCCATGAGCTTCGCGGCCGGCACGACTGCGGTGACGATCCCGATCTCGCGCGCCTTGTCGGCGCTGAACGGCTCGCCGAGCAGCAGCAACTCCGCCGCGCGCTGGTAGCCCGCGACGAGCGGCAGGAGATAGCTCGACGCGGCTTCCGGGCAGAGGCCCAGATTCACGAACGGCAGGGAAAGCTTCGCGTCCTCGGCCGCGTAGACGAGATCGCAGTGCAGCAGCATGGTCGTGCCGATGCCGACGGCCGGACCGGACACGGCCGCCACGAGCGGCTTGGTGGCGCCGCTGACGGTTCGCAGAAACCGCATGACGCCGCTGTCCTCGTTCCGCGGCGGCCGCGAGAGGAAGTCCTGCAGGTCGTTGCCCGCGGTGAACGCCTCCGGCGAGCCATGGATGAGCATCACCCGGACGGCGTGGTCGGCCTCGGCCGCGGACATCGCCGCGGCGATGTCCGCGTACATCTGCTGCGTGAGCGCGTTCTTCTTGTCGGGCCGATGGATCTCGATCCGGAGAATCGGGCCGTCGCGATGGGTGAGGATGCTCATGGTCGGGTCTCCGCGCAACGAGGGGGCGAGGTCGCGTCGCGACGCCCCCTCGTGCTCTCCGGAACGAGGGAAAGCGATGCCGGGAACATCGGCTTCACTTCAGGCGGTCGGCAGCTTGTGCTCCTGGAACTCGGTGCGGAGCTTGGTCTTCAGAAGCTTGCCGGTCGCGGTGTGCGGCAGCTGGTCGACGAACACCACATCGTCGGGCATCCACCACTTCGCGATCTTTCCCTCGTAGAACTTGAGCAGTTCCTCGCGCGTGATCTCGGCGCCCGGTTTCTTCACGGCGATGACGAGCGGCCGCTCGTCCCACTTGGGATGGCGCACGCCGATCACCGCCGCCTCGGCGACCGCCGGGTGGGCGACTGCGATGTTCTCGAGGTCGATCGAGCTGATCCACTCGCCGCCCGACTTGATCACGTCCTTCGAGCGGTCGGTGATCTGCATGAAGCCGTCGGCGTCGATG
>JALOSW010000055.1 GCA_025458245.1 Burkholderiales bacterium | reverse complement strand
CACGACGAGGTCGAGACCGCGAAGAAAGGGCTGCTCGAGGCGCGGCAGGTGGCGCGGACGCAGGATGCGTCGGTGGCCGGCCGGCTCGCGAGCTACCTCTCGCTCGGCCGCACCTACCGCTGGGACGCGGAACTCGACGCGAAGTTCGCCAGGCTCACGCCCGACGAGGTGCGCGACGCGCTCCGGCGCCACGTCGATCCCAGCCGGATCTCGGTAGTGAAGGCCGGCGACTTCACGCGCCTCGCCGCTAAGCCGGCTGGCGCGAAAGCGAACTGAGGATCGCGCTCAGGGCCTGCCGGCGGGACCGAAGAGCTTCAGCTCGCCCTGGGTCTCGAACGGCACCGACCCGAACGCGCCGCCGGCGAGCCGTCCGGTCAGCCGGTAGGTCATGGTCTCGCGGCCGCTGCGCAGCGCGTTCACCTGACGCAGAATTCCGGAGAGTCCCGAGACGACGTTCACGTCGATCAGCGCCTCGCCAAAGCGCGGGATCGTGCCGCGCTGGTTCGACACCCCCTTGGCGAACGGCTTGCCGTTCAACTCGAGATCGAACACGACGCCATCGAACTCGATGTCGGCGTCGTTGGGGTTCAGCACCCGCACCTTCACGCCGAAGCGCTGCTCGAGGAGCGTCACGTCGAGCGGCCGGATGTCGGCCACGGTCACGGATAGAGGTTCGCGCAAACCCCATGCCGCGCACGCCGCAAGCACTGCTGCGAGCGCCGCGACACAGAGCGTGCGCGCCGCGCCTCTCATTCGATCGCCTCGTAGCGGACTTCGATCACCTCGATCTCGTCGACCCCGGCAGGCGTGCGCACCGGAACGAGGTCGCCCGCGCGTGCCTTCAGGAGCGCCTTCGCGACCGGAGAGATCCACGAAATGCGCCCCCGCGCGGGCTCGGCCTCGTCGATGCCGACGATGGTCACGGTGCGTGCGCTGCCCGACCGGTCGGTGTAGGTGACCGTCGCGCCGAAGAACACCCGGTCGTGGTCCTGCCCGGCGTTGTCCACCACTTCGGCACTCTCGATGCGCTTGGAGAGATAGCGGATACGGCGATCCACTTCGCGCAGCCGCCGCTTGCCGTAGATGTAGTCGCCGTTCTCGGAGCGGTCGCCGTTCGAGGCGGCCCAGGCGATGGTCTCGACGAGCTTCGGGCGCTCGACCTCCCAGAGCGCGCTGAACTCGTCGCGCAGACGCCGATAGCCGCCCGGCGAGATGTAGTTCTTCGCCGCGCGCGCCTCGTCGCCGCCTTCGGGGGCGATCTCGTCCTCGAGGTCTTCCGATTCCTTGACGAATGCCTTGCTCATGCGATGGGACCGTTGCGCGAACCGCCGCCGCCGATGATAGCAGCGTGCTGCGGGGCTCAGACCGGCTGCGACGCTGTCGGCGCCACGCGCGCGGGCAGCAGCACCAGGAACGCGACGACCTGCAGCGCGGCGACGACTCCGAACGCCGCGCGGTACGCCTCGGGAGGGTAGCGACCGGCCGTGGCGGGCCAGAAGTCCATGATCGCCCCGATCCCGAACTGGGCGGCGAACGCCGCGACGAAGATGAGCAGGTTCACTGCCGTGTTGACGCGGCCGGCGAGCGCCTTGGGATACTCTCGCGACAGGATCGAGTAGGAGAGCGCGGCGCTCGTCGAGAAGAGATTCAACAGCGCCCAGAGCGGCATCGCGCCGCCGGGCCGCGCGAGCGCGAGGGCGCAGAAGCTCGCGACCGAAAGGCCGATTGCGATCTTGAAGACGCGGATCGGCTCGACGCCGCGCCGCGCCAGCCAGTCGGAGAGCGTGCCCCAGGTCGCGAAGCCGACCGTCATCGCGATTGCGAGCAGCGACAGCGCGTCGGCCACCTGCCGCTGGTCGAAGCCGGCGACGTCGCGCAACCACGGGGCGACCCACAGGCCCTGCACGGCCATGAATCCGGCCTGCACGGTCATGCACACGAGCGCAAGCCTCCAGAACACCGCGCTCGTGTAGATCCGGCCGAGCCCGCGCGCGAGTTGCCCGAGCGGTTCGGCTGCGGCGGCGCGCTCCCTCTCGGGCACGACGGAGAAAACCAGCACCGAAGCGGCGACGGTCATCAGCGACAGCGCCACGAACACACCGCGCCAGCCCGCGATGCCGAGCGCCGCTTCCACGGGCGCCGAAGCCGTAAGCGCGCCGAGTCCGCCGACCGCCATGAGCCAGCCGTTCAGGCTCGCGAGCCGCGACATCGGGAACCAGAGCACGAACGCCTTCATGCTCGACATGAGCGCGCCCGACACGCCGAGGCCGATCAGCGCCCGGCCGAAGGTGAGGCCGGCGACGGTCTCCGCGAGCGAGAACACGGCGCCGCCCGCGGCCGCAACCAGGAGGAGCCCCGCGTTGACGCGCCGCGGGCCGTAACGGTCGAGGAGGATCCCGAGCGGCAGCTGAAACAGCGCGAACGCGAAGAAATATGCGCTGGTGAGCAGACCGAGGTCGGTCGCGCGCAACCCGAGCTCGCGGGTGAGCTCCGCCGAGATCACGGCGTTCACCGTGCGATAGAGGTAAGAAAGGTAGTAGCCCGCCGCGAACGGCAGGAACACCTTGGCGAACAGGGCGGCCGGGAGGTCAGAAGGGGCGTCGGGGCTCGTCGTCGTCATGGTGGGCCGCCCTGCGACGGCGAGGCGATCATAGCAGCCCGGGTCTCTCGTAGAATGGCGCCCTCCCCCATGGAGGTCCGATGGCCAGCCCCAAGTACCCCGGCTTCTCGACGCTCAGCCTGCACGCCGGCGCGCGTCCCGACCCGACGACCGGCGCGCGCGCCACGCCGATCTACCTGACGACGTCGTTCGTCTTCCGCGACACCGATCACGCCGCGGCGCTCTTCAACATGGAGCGCGCGGGACACGTCTATTCGCGCATTTCCAACCCGACGAATGCCGTTCTCGAGGAGCGCGTCGCCGCACTCGAGGGCGGCGTCGCGGGGCTCGCCGTGGCGAGCGGCCAGGCGGCCCTGCACCTCGGGCTCGCGACCATCGCGGGCGCCGGGTCGCACATCGTCGCCTCGCGCGCGCTGTACGGCGGCTCGCACAACCTGCTCGCCTATACCCTGCCGCGCTTCGGCATCGAGACGACGTTCGTGCCCCCGCGCGATCTCGACGCGTGGCGCGCCGCGATCCGTCCGAACACCAAGGTGCTGTTCGGCGAGACGCTCGGCAACCCCGGGTTGGACGTACTCGACATCCCGGAAGTGGCCGGGATCGCCCACGAGGCGAAGCTCCCGCTCTTCGTCGACTCGACGTTCACCACGCCTTATCTCATGCGGCCGTTCGATCTCGGCGCCGACCTGCTCTTCCATTCGGCGACCAAGTTCCTCGGCGGCCACGGCGTGGCGATCGGCGGCGTGCTGGTCGACGGCGGCCGCTTCGACTGGGAGGCCTCGGGAAAATTTCCGGAGCTGACCGAGCCCTACGCCGGCTTCCACGGCATGGACTTCCAGGAAGAGTCGACGGTCGCCGCGTTCAGCCTGCGTGCGCGGCGCGAGGGGCTGCGCGACTTCGGCGCGTGCATGAGCCCGGCCACCGCGTTCCAGCTGATCCAGGGCCTGGAAACGCTGCCGATCCGGATGGAGCGCCACGTCGCGAACACGCGCAAGGTCGTGGCGTTCCTCGCGGCGCATCCGATGGTCGCTTCCGTGGCGTATCCGGAGCTGCCGTCGCATCCCGACCACGAGCTCGCGAAGCGTCTCCTGCCGCGCGGCGCGGGTGCGGTGTTCAGCTTCGACATCCAGGGTGATCGCGCGGCGGGCCGGCGATTCATCGAATCGCTCTCGGTGTTCTCGCATCTCGCGAACGTCGGCGATGCGCGCTCGCTGGTGATCCACCCGGCGTCGACGACGCACTTCCGCATGGACGAGGCGGCGCTGCGGGGCGCCGGCATCACCGAGGGAACCATCCGGCTGTCGATCGGCCTGGAGGACGTGGAGGATCTCCTCGAAGACCTGAACCGCGGCCTGCGCGCCGCGAAGAAAGGGTAAGCCGATGGAGCTTCAGGTCAACGGCCGCAAGGCCTATGCGTACACTGGCGGCAAGCCGTTCGACACTGCGCTGCCCGCGCTCGTCTTCGTCCACGGCGCCGAGCACGATCACTCGGTCTGGATCCTGCAGAGCCGCTATCTCGCGCATCACGGTTTCGGCGTCCTCGCAGTCGACCTTCCGGGCCATGGCCGCTCCGATGGGCCGCCGCTCGCGAGCGTCGAGGCCATCGCGGAATGGCTGGTCGCCCTGCTCGACGCCGCGGGCATCGCGAAGGCGACCGTCGTCGGGCACAGCATGGGATCGCTCGCGGCGGTGGATGCGGCCGGTCGCTTCCCCGACCGGATTGCGGGCATCGTCCTGGTCGGCAGCGCGTTCCCGATGAAGGTCTCCGACGAGCTGCTCGCCGCGACGCGCGACGAAGAGCCGCTCGCGCAGGACATGGTGAACATCTGGTCGCACTCGACGCTCGCCCATTACCCGTCGAATCCCGGGCCGGGCTTTTGGGTGATCGGCGAGAACCTGCGACTGATGCAGCGCCAGAAGCCCGGCGTGATGCATGTCGACTTCACCGCCTGCAACAGCTACGCGGCGGGCTCCGACCGGGCGGCCCAGGTTCGGTGCCCGGCGCTCTTCATTCTCGGCCGGCGCGACGTCATGACGCCCGCGCGATCGGGCGAGGCGCTCGCGAAGGCGATCGCGGGAGCGCGCGTCGTGACGATCGCGGGTTCGGGCCACAACCTGATGGCCGAAAAGCCCGACGAGGTGCTCGACGCGCTCGTAGCGTTCCTCCGCCGGTGAGACCCCGGAACTGCAAGGGCGCGACGGCGCGCGACGGGACACCTGCCGAGATCGCCCACGACGTCGGTTCGCGCCAGGCCCTGCAGCGAAGCAATCGGCGGCAGCGGACTCTTGATCGCTTCGCGACCGTGCTCCGCTCTCTCCACACCTGCGGTTCCACCGTCGCCCGACCGGGTGCGAGCGACCGCCTGGTTGCAAGCGCGCTCCGGGAGCCGCCGCGTCGTTCCCGGCGTTGCGCCCTCTCGTACCCCCGTGGTTCTTGCGCTCAGTCGCGGAGCACCAGCATCACCGGCTGATGGTCGGACGCCTTCGTCTCCACGTCGACGACGACGTCCTCGACGCGGGACACGAGGTCTTCGGTGACGAAGATCATGTCCGTCGTCGACGGCGCGGGCCACTGCACCCGGTCGTGGATCCCCAGCGTGGGCGCGTGCGGCGCGTCGCGATGCGCGATGCGCCACGCGTCGCGGTACGCCGGGACGCCCGGCGCGATCGGCGCCTGCAGGCGCGCGTACTCCAGATCGCGCGGATGGAAGTTGAAATCGGCGGTGAGAATGCCGGCCACGGGGCGGGCCGCACGCTCGAACGGACCACCGCGCTTCTCGGCGAACTCGCGGTCGGCAGCGTGCCCCGCCGCTTCGGCCTGCAGCTCGCGCAGGCGCTCGACCTGCGCCGCACGCTGACCGGCGGAGTAGTACTCGAGATGCGTGGTGCTGACGCGCAGTGGGCCCGTCGGCGTCGCCAGCACGACCTCGACCGCGACGCGTTGCATCGTCGGCACGCTCGGGTCGGCCGGCCAGGGCAACGTATGGCGGAACGCCTGCAGGACCGGCAACCGCGAGAGCACGAGGTTGCCGAACTGGCGGCGCGTGCCCTCCGGAGACAGCGTATCCACCGCGAACCCGGCGACGGCCGCGAAACCGGGCATGCGCCGCGCCAGCAGGTCGAACTGATCCTCTCCTCCCGAGCCCGGCAACTCCGGGTAGTTGCGCGCGACTTCCTGCAGGCAAAGGACGTCGAAATCGCCCAGCGCCCGCGCGGTCTCGGCGATCCGGTCCGCATCGACGAAGCCGTCGACGCCGCGGCACCACTGGATGTTCCAGGTCACGACGCGCATCAGCGTATCCCCGCTCTCATGAACGACTGCACGAACTGCCGCTGGAAGATCAGGAAGGCGACGAGCAGCGGCGCGGCCGTGAGCAGCGTTGCCGCGCAGATGATCGACCAGTCGATGCCCTGGTCCGTCGAGGAGAAAACCTGCAGGCCGACGGTCAGCGGCCGCGACTCGACCGAGTTCGTGATGACCAGCGGCCACAGGAAGTTGTTCCACTGGAAGCTCACCGAAACGAGTCCCCATGCGACATACACCGGCTTGGCGAGCGGCACGTAGACCTTCCACAGGATCTGCAGGCCGCTCGCGCCCTCCACGCGCGCAGCCTCTTCCAGCTCGCGCGGCACGGTCTTGAACGTCTGGCGCAGAAGGAAGATGCCGAACGCCGAGGCCATGTACGGCAGGCCGATCGCGGGCACCGTATCCACCAGGCCGAGGCGGCTCATGGTGTCGTAGTTCTCGACGATCAGGATGTCGGGCGTGATCATGAGCTGCACGAGCACCAGCCAGAAGGCGATGTCGCGCCCGGCGAACTCGTAGCGCGCGAACGCGTAGCCCGCGAGCGTCCCCAGTACGAGCTGCACCGCGAGCACCAGGGTCACCAGGGCCACCGTGTTCGCGAAATAGCGCGCGAAGGGCGCGGCCGCCCATGCGTTGCGGAAGTTCTGGAGCGTCAGCGGCGCATCGAGGGCGAAGCGCGTCGAGTACTCGCCCGGATGAAAGGCCGTCCAGACCGCGTACGCGAGCGGCAGGACCCACAGGATCGCGAGCAGCCAGGCGCCCGCGGTGACGAGCGCTTCGACCGTCCAGGCGCCGCGCGCGATCGGAGTCATCGGTAGTGCGTGCGCTTCTCGAGCAGCGCGAACTGCGCGATGGCGATCGACGCGAGCGCCGCGAGCAGCACCATCGTGAGGGCCGCGGCGTAGGCCGTGTCCCAGAACTTGAAGCCCACTTCGTAGAGATAGAAGAGCACGAGCGACGACGCGTTGTCGGGGCCGCCGCGCGTCATCACGAAAATGTGGTCGACCAGGCGGAACGAGTTGATCACGGCGTTGACGAGCACGAACAGCGTCGTCGGCATCAGCAGCGGGAAGACGATGCGGCGGAAGTAGTACCAGCGCCCCGCGCCCTCGACGGCCGCGGCTTCTGCGTACACCGGCGGGATCTGCTGGAGCGCGGCGAGGTAGAAGATCATGAAGAAGCCCGCCTCCTTCCAGACGGCGACGGCGATCACGCAGACGAGCGCCGTGGACGGGCTGCCGAGCCAGTTGTGGCTCGGCAGCCCGAAGAGCCCCGTCGCCTGCTCGAGGAGACCGTACTGCGGCGTGAAGAAGAAGAGCCAGATGTTCGCCACCGCGATCATCGGCAGCACCGTGGGCGTGAAGTACGCCATGCGCAGGAACGCGCGGCCGCGGAGCCCGCGATTGACGGCGAGCGCCATCACGAGCGCCAGCGCGATCGACACGGGGATCGTACCGACCGCGTACCAGACGTTGTTCCAGAGCGACTGCCAGAAGACGTCGTCCTCGATCAGGGTACGGTAGTTCTCGAGGCCGACGAAGACCGCGGGACGATTCGGCTTTCCCGTCGAGAAGAAGCTCTGCCAGAGGGTCGCGACCGCCGGGAAATGCGTGAACGCGACGAGCAGCACCGCGGCCGGCAGGAGCAGCAGCCAGCCGTGGATGTTCGCCTGGAACCGGTTCATCGCGCGCGGTGTGCCGTTTGCGCGGACCGCCCCGGCCCCGCCCCGTCGCAGACGGCGCAGGCCCGGCGGCGGCGCCGTGTCAGCGCCGGAACGGCCGCAGGATGCGCTCCGCCTCGCGCTGTGCGTCGCGCATCGCCTCCGCGGGCGGCTTCGCCCCGGTGAGCGCCGCCTGCAGCCCATCGTTCAGCGCCTTGGTCACGCGCTGGTTCTCGTGGGTCGACAGCTCCGCCACCGCGTGCTGCAGCTGGTCGCGCGCCACGGCCGCGGCGGGGAAGCCCTCTACGTACTTCTTCATGACCGGCGTCTCCCACGCGGCGGGCGTGACCGCGACGTAGCCGGTGTCGATGCCCCACTGCGCGGCGCGCTGCGGCGTCGTGATCCAGCGAATGAACTTGAGCGCCGCCTGCTGCTGCTCGGGCGTGCTCTTCTTGAAAACGTAGAAGTTGCCGCCGCCGGTGGGGCTGCCGCGCCGCTTGTTCGCGGGAAGCATGGCGACGCCGAAGTCGAACTTCGCGTTGTTGCGCACGTTGGTCAGGTTGCCGGTGGTCGTCCACATCATGGCGGTCTTGCGCTCGAAGAAGTCGCGCGGCGTCGTGCCCCACTCGATCACGCCCGGGGCCATCACGCGGTGCTTGCGCGAGAGGTCGACCCAGAACTGCAGCGCGTCGATGACCTCGGGCTTGTCGTAGAACGTCTCGGTGCCGGCCGAATTCATCAGCTCGACGCCGTTCTGGGTCGTGAAGCCCTGGAACAGCCAGTACGGGAAGCCCGAGGACGGCACCTGGACGCCCCATTGCGTCACGTTCCCGGAGGCGTCGCGCTTGGTGAGCTTCTGCGCGTACTCGACCATCTCGGACCACGTGGCCGGCGGACGATTCGGGTCGAGGCCGGCTTCCTTGAAGGCCTCCTTGTTCCAATAGAGCACGATGGTCGAGCGCTGGAAGGGGACGCCCCAGACCTTGCCGCCCGTCTGGCTGTTGAACATGAACGCCGGGTAGAAGCCCGAGAGCCAGGCCTGGTCCTCGGCGGACTTCGCGAGGTCGCTCACCGCGACGACTGCGTCCTCGTCGATGAGCGTGAACATGTCCGTGGAGAGCAGCACCGACGTGACCGGCGGGTTGCCGCTCTTGTGCGCGGTGAGCGCCTTGACGATGGTCTCCTGGTACGTGCCGGCGTAGATGGGCGTCACCTTGATGCCGGGGTTCTCCTTCTGGAAGTCCGCCGCCAGCCCGTCGATGATCTTGGTGATCGGGCCGCCGACCGCGACGGGGTAGTAGAACGAGATTTCCGTCTGCTGCGCATGCGCCGCGCCGACGGCGAGCGCCGCCGCCGCGACGAGCGCGTTGAGGCTTCGTTTCAGGGACATCGTCTCTCCTCCTTGTGGGTCTTCCGGGGCTGCGGTGGGATCGGTCAGCACGGGAGCGGCACGGCCGCGACGTCGTCGCGGCGCAGCCGGGTCCCGGCGTCGAAGAAGTGCAGATCCTGCGGCTGCCAGGCGAGGCGCACCGGCGCGCCCGGCGCAATCGTGACCCGGCCCGGCAGACGCGCGACGAGTCTCGCGTCGCCGGCGCGGCACACGAGCATGGTGTCGGCGCCGAGATACTCCGATTCCTCGACCAGGGCCGCGACGCCCGCATCCGTCGCGAGCCGGAGCGCTTCGGGACGAACGCCCGCGAGGAGCGTCGCGCCGCGCGCCGCGGCGAGCGCCGGTCCGCCGGTTCCCGCGATCACCGCGCCGCCCGGCGCATCGGCGAGCGGGATGATGTTCATCGGCGGCGTCCCGATGAAGCTCGCCGCGAACGCGGTTGCGGGCCGGGCGTAGAGCTCCGCCGGCGCCGCGTTCTGCTCGATTCGCCCGTCCCGCAGCAGGACCACGCGATCCGCCATGCTCATCGCCTCGACCTGGTCGTGGGTCACGTAGAGCATCGTGATGCCGAGCTTCTGCTGCAGCGCGCGGATCTCGCGACGCATGTCGTGGCGCAGCTTCGCGTCGAGGTTCGAGAGCGGCTCGTCCATGAGGCACACCGGCGTCTCGGCGATGATCGCGCGGCCGAGCGCGACGCGCTGCTGCTGGCCGCCGGAGAGCTGCGAGGGCTTGCGCGCGACGAGCGCCGTGAGGCCGAGGAGCTCCGCGACGCGCGCGAGACGACGGTCGCGCTCTTCTGCGGGCACCTTGCGCACCTTCAGCCCGAACAGGATGTTCTCGGCGACGCTGAGGTGCGGAAACAGCGCGTAGGACTGGAACACCATCGAGACGTTGCGCTTCCCGGGCGGCTCGGCCGTCACGTCGGCGCCGCCGATGAAGACGCGTCCGCTGGAGACCGCCTCGAGCCCGGCCACGAGGCGCAGCGTCGTCGACTTCCCGCAGCCCGACGGTCCGAGGAGCACGGCGAGCGTGCCCTCTTCGACGTCGAAGCTCACGGCGTCGACGGCGCGTGTCGCACCCCAGTCCTTGGTGACGCCTTCCAGAGCGATGGCCGACACGGATGATTATCGACGTTATGAGGCCGCAGTCTGCCGCCGCGGCGTGTCAGGGACGTTGCAGCCGCCAGAGGATGGCAAGCCGCGCGCCCGGCGTCAACGCCCGGCGTCGGGCAGCCAGTCGCCGCGCAGGATCCGATCGGCCCAGAAGAGGCCGATCATCGTCTTCGCATCGGTGATGCGACCGTCGCGCACCCACTCGAGTCCCGTCGCCACGCTCAACCGGGAGACCTCCATGGGCTCGTGGATGTCCGGGGCCACGCCCTGGTGCGAGAGCCCGGTGGCGAGAAAGAGTTCGATGCGCTCGTTGCAGTAGGCCACGACCGGGTGGATGGTCGTGACGTGGCGCCACGTCGAGGCGACCCAGCCGGTCTCCTCCAGGAGCTCCCGCTGCGCCGTGACGAGGGCATCCTCGCCCGGGTCGATCTTGCCCGCGGGCAACTCGTAGAAGTCGCGCCCGAGCGGATAGCGGTGCTGGCGCTCCATAAGTACCGCGCCGTCGTCGAGCAGCGCGATCACGGCAGCGGCGCCCGGATGGTCGATGTACTCCCGCACCGACTCCACGCCCGTCGAAAGCCGCACGCGATCGCGCCTGACGTGGAGCAGCACGCCGCGGTAGACCCATTCGCCGTCGATCCGGCGTTCGGCGAAATCGGCGGAAGGATCGGGGCTCGTCACTTCGGGCTGGCGCTTTCCGGGCATGCGCGTGCGTGACGTCCCGCGGTGCCACCCGGGCCGGTCAAACCACCAGCGAGCGGATCGAGGCGAGGCACACGGCCATCAGCCCGTCGGGCAGCAGCCCGAGCACGAGGACGGCGAGACCGTTGACCGACAGCAGGAGCCGCAGGTCGAGGTCGCCCCGCAGCGGCGCGGTATCGGTCGGCTCGTCGAAGTACATGAGCTTGACCACGCGCAGATAGTAGAACGCGCCGACGAGCGACATCGCGACCGCGAAAACGGCGAGCCAGATCATGTCGGCGGCGACCGCCGCGCGGAGCACGGCGAACTTGGCGTAGAAGCCCACTGTCGGCGGGACACCGGCGAGCGAGAACATGAAAAGGAGCGTCAGGAACGCATACCACGGGCTGCGGCGGTTGAGCCCGCGCAGATCGTCGAGGGTCTCGCCCTCGAACCCGGCGCGCGAGAGCAGCATCGGCAGCGCGAACGCGCCGAGGCTCATCAGCACGTAGGTGACGGCGTAGAACATGGCGGCGCTGTAGGCGTCCACCGCGGAATACAGGTTGCCGTTGACCACGCCCGTCGCCAGGCCGAGCAGCATGAAGCCCATGTTCGCGATCGCGGAATAGGCGAGCATCCGCTTGTAGTTCGTCTGCGCGATCGCAGCGAGGTTGCCGACCGCCATCGACAGCACCGAAAGAATGACGAGCATCTGCTGCCACTCGACCGCGATGTGGAGCAGGCCGTTCACCAGCAGCCGGATCGCGATCGCGAACGCAGCGAGCTTCGGGGCCGAGGCGATGAAAAGCGTCATCGCGTTCGGCGCGCCCTGGTAGACGTCCGGGATCCACATGTGGAACGGCACCGCGCCGAGCTTGAACGCGAGCCCGGCGACCACGAACACCACGCCGAACCCGAGGAGCACGCGGTTGGCGTTGCCGCCGGCGATCGCCTGGGCGATGTCGGTGATCTCGAGGCTGCCGGTGGCGCCGTACAGCATCGACATCCCGTAGAGCATCAGTCCGGAAGCGAGCGCGCCCAGGATGAAGTACTTCATCGCCGCCTCGGTGGCCACCTTCGAGTCCCGGTCGAGCGCGACCAGCGCGTAGAGGCAGAGCGACAGCAGCTCGAGGCCCAGATACAGGACGAGCAGGCTGTTCGCGGAGATCATCACCATCATCCCGAGGAGCGCGAACAGCACGAGCACGAAGAACTCGCCCTTGAACAGGCCGCGCTCGGCGAGGTAGCCCCGCGAATAGACGAGCGTGGCCGAAACGGCGATGTAGGCGAAGAGCTTCAGCGCGTTCGCCATCGGGTCGGAGACGAACATGTCGCCGAAGGCGAACTCGGGCCGCGTCCCCGTGAGCTGGACCACGACGAGCGAGGCGAGCGCCGCGACGAGGATCGCGAGCTGCGTCAGCGCGTAGGTGACGCCGCGCAGGCGGTTGGGCAGGAACACGTCGACGAGCAGGATGAGCGAGGCCGCGACGAGGATCGCGATCTCGGCGTAGGCGGGAACGAGCGAGCCGAGGTTCATGGGAACGGGCCTATAGCTTGCTCACGGCGACATGCCGCAGCAGGTTCTCGACCGACACGTGCATCA
Source organism: Burkholderiales bacterium (assembly GCA_025458245.1). Taxonomy (GTDB): domain Bacteria; phylum Pseudomonadota; class Gammaproteobacteria; order Burkholderiales; family SG8-39; genus JAOAEA01. The sequence continues at coordinate 1,765 of JALOSW010000055.1, read as the reverse complement.
CCTCGGTGAGCGGCGCAGGGTAGACGCCCAGGGCGAGCACGGCCAGGGCGAGCAGCGCTAGGAACGCGAACTCCCGGGCGCCGATGTCCTTCAGCTCGGCGACATGGTCGTTCGCCACCGCGCCGAAAATCACCCGCTTGTACATCCAGAGCGTGTACGCGGCGCCGAAGATGAGCGTCGTGGCGGCGGCGGCGCCGATCCAGAAGCTGTGCTTGACCGCTCCGAGGATCACCAGGAATTCGCCCACGAAGCCGCTGGTGCCGGGCAGGCCCGCGTTCGCCATGGCGAAGAGCATCATGAACGCGGCGAACTTCGGCATCGTGTTCACCACGCCGCCGTAGTCGGCGATCAGGCGCGAGTGCATCCGGTCGTACATGACGCCGACGCAGAGGAACATGGCCGCCGAGACGAACCCGTGCGAGATCATCTGCACGAGCGCGCCCTCGACGCCATAGGCGTTGAAGATGAAGAACCCGAGCGTCACGAAGCCCATGTGCGAGATCGACGAGTACGCGATCAGCTTCTTCATGTCGGCCTGCACCAGCGCGACGAGTCCCACGTAGATCACCGCCACCAGCGACAGCGCGATCATGAACGGCGCGAGGTAGAGGCTCGCGTCCGGGGCGATCGGCATGGAGAACCGGATGAAGCCGTAAGCGCCGAGCTTCAGCATGATCGCCGCCAGCACCGCCGAGCCGCCGGTCGGCGCCTCGACGTGCGCGTCGGGCAGCCAGGTGTGAACCGGCCACATCGGCACCTTCACCGAGAACGCGGCGAAGAACGCGACGAAGAGCAGCACCTGCGCGAGCATCGGCAGCCGCACCTGGTGCCAGTCCAGGATCGAGAAGCTGCCACCCGACGCGTAGTAGAGGAACACCAGCGCGACCAGCATCAGGAGGGAGCCGAGCAGCGTGTAGAGGAAGAACTTGATGGCCGCGTAGACCCGGTTCGGACCGCCCCACACGCCGATGATCAGGTACATCGGGATCAGCGAGCCCTCGAAGAACACGTAGAAGAGCACCGCATCGAGCGCGGAGAACACCCCGTTCAGCAGGCCCGACATCAGCAGGAACGCCGCCATGTACTGCGACACGCGCGAGCGGATCACGTCCCAGCCGGCGATCACGACGATCGCGGTGATGAAGCTGTTGAGCAGCACGAAGAGCACCGAAATGCCGTCCACGCCGAGGTGGTAGTTGATCCCGAACGTGCGGATCCAGGGCGTCAGCTCGACGAACTGCATCGCGGCGCTCGACCGGTCGAAGCCGGTGTAGAGCGGAAGGGTCACGAGGAAGCCGGCGACCGCGCCGATCAGCGCCAGGACGCGCGCCTTGCCGGCGTTGCGGTCGTCTCCGGTCGCCATCACGACGAGCCCGGCGACGATCGGGGTCCAGATCGCGAGGCTGAGCCAGGGCGTGGCGTTCGACATCACGTCCGCCCCCTCACGACGGCACCCGGATCCGGCCGAGCCACAGGCTGAGAAGCAGCACGAGACCGAAGATCATGGTGAACGCATACTGGTAAACGAAGCCGGTCTGGAAGCGGCGCACGATGCGCGCGATGAAGCCGACGAGCCGCGCGGAGCCGTTCACGAAGAACCCGTCGATGACGCGCACGTCGCCGATCTGCCAGAGCCCCTTGCCGACGCCGATCGCGCCGCTGGCGAACACCGCCTGGTAGAGCTCGTCGAAGCCGTACTTGCGCTCGAGGATGCGAGTCAGCACGCCGGCGCGCTCGCGGATCACCCCGGGCAGCTCGGGGCGCT
>JALOSW010000054.1 GCA_025458245.1 Burkholderiales bacterium | reverse complement strand
CGCAGGTGACGCTCGGCGCCTACAACCGGCCCTGGAGGTGAGCGTGAAGATCGCCCTGGGACCGCTGCTCTTCTTCTGGCCGAAGGACGAGGTGTTCCGGTTCTATGCCGAGGCCGCGGAGAATCCGCGCATCGAGCGCATCTATCTCGGCGAGGTCGTCTGTTCGCGGCGCCAGCAGCTGCGCACCGCCGACTGGCTCGGGTTGGCGCGCGACCTGCGCGAGGCGGGCAAGGATGTCGTGCTCTCCGCGCAGGCGCTACTCGAGTCGGAGGGCGACCTCAGGATGCTGCGCCGGCTGCTCGACGACGCGGGCTGTGTCGTCGAGGCGAACGACCTTGGCGCGGTCAGGATTGCGCACGAGAAGCGCCTGCCGTTCGTCTGCGGCCCGCATCTCAACATCTACAACGAGGCGACGCTCGGGTTCTTCGCGGCGCAGGGCGCGATCCGGTGGGTGCCGCCGCTCGAAGCGTCGGGCACGCTCGTGCGCGCGATCCACGCGGCGCGGCCCGCGGGAATCGAGACCGAAGTGTTCGCGTTCGGCAGACTTCCGCTCGCGTTCTCCGCGCGCTGCTTCACCGCGCGCCACTACGGGCTCAACAAGGACGACTGCCGGTTCCGCTGCCTCGACCACCCGGAGGGCCTCGTTGTGAAAACGCGCGAGGGCCAGAGCTTCCTTACGCTGAACGGCATCCAGACGATGTCGGCGCAAAGCGAGTGCCTGCTCGCCGAGATGCCGGAACTGCTCGCGCTCGGCGTCGACGCGGTGCGCATCAGCCCGCAGCCCTCGTTCGTCGCCGAGATCGTCGCGGCGTTCGATGCAGCGCGTGCGGGCCGGCCGGCGCACGCCGACCCCGCATGGAACCCTGAAGGTCTCGTCAATGGTTTCTGGCATGGGCAGGCCGGCATCGTCCGGCAGGCGGCCGAAACCGCTCTCGCCTGAGGACTCGTCCATGAGCAAGGAGTTCGCCATCCCGCGCTTTGCGCTCCCCGCGATCGCGGCGCGTGTCGGCGCGCGGCTGCCGCAATGGCCGCACTCGGTCGCGCTCGCCGCCGCGCTCAACGTCGCACGCGCGGCGGGCGTGTTCCCGCCCGACGCGCTTGCCGGCCTCGAGGGAAAGACGTTCCGGGTGACGATCCTCGATGCCGGCAGCGCGGCGGATTTCGCGCTTCTCGCCGGGCGCTTCAAGCCGCTGCTCCGCCCGGGCCCGAGCGCCGATCTGCGCCTCTCCGCGAACCTCGCCGCTTTCCTGCAGCTCCTCGCGCGCCAGGAGGATCCCGACACGCTCTTCTTCCACCGTCGCCTCCTCATCGAGGGCGACACCGAGCTCGGACTCGCGGTGAAGAACATGCTCGACGCGATCGACTGGTCCGCGTTCGCGCGGCTGCCGATGCCGCCGCCGCTGCGACGCCGGTTCGGCTCGACCGCCTGAGGCGCGGTCAGAAGCCCGCGCCGACCGGCATCGGGTGCGGGCCTGCAGGGCGGCCGGCCGGTTCACGCACTGCCAGCACGCAGGCCGCGGCGAGCGTCGCGAGCGCGATGTCGGCCTTCCAGACCCAGTCGTAGCTGCCGGCCCGCGCGAAGGCGAGTCCGCCGAGCCACACGCCGAGAAAACTTCCCGCCTGGTGGACGAGCATCGTGACGCCGAGCAAGCTCGCGAGCCGCGCGACGCCGAAGCGGTCGGCGATGAGCCCCGATGTCGGCGGCAGCGTCGCCATGTAAGTGAGACCGATCCACGCCGAGAACGCGACCATCGTCGTTTCCGTCTTCGGTGCCGCGAGGAAGAGCGCGACGCCGGTCGCGCGCAAAGCATAGAGCACCGCGAGCGCGCTGCGCTTCGACACGCGCCGGATCAGCGCCCCCGAGCCGATGCTGCCGATGATGTTGCATACGCCGACGATGCCGAGCCACGTGCCGGCGAGCGATGGCGGGAGCCCGCACGCCTCGATCACGCCGGGCATGTGTGCGAGGAGAAACGAGACGTGAAAGCCGCATACGAAGAAGCTTGCCGAGACGAGCCAGAAGTCGCGGCTGCGCAGCGCGTCGCCCGTGCTTGCGCGTGTCGCGCGACCAGACGGTGCGTCCGCCGCGTCGGCGCCGTGCCGCCGGAACGGCAGCGCGAGTGGGATCGCGACTGCGGAGAGCGCGGCCAGCGCGACGATCGCGTTCACCCAGCCCGATGCAGCGGCGACGAGCTGCGTCGTCGGTCCGAGCACCAGCTGTCCGGCGGATCCGCCTGCGCCTACGATGCCCGCGGCGAGGTCGCGCCGCGCGGCGGGCACGCGCGCCGCTACGGCGGCGAGCAGCGTCGGCGCGCTTCCCACCGCGACCGCCGCCGCCGCGCCTGCGGATAGAGCGAAGGTGAGACCCGCCGCGGACGACACGAACGGCACCATGGCCGTGAAGAGCGCGAGCAGGAGCGCGCCTGCGGTGATCGACCGCGCGAGCCCGACGCGCCCGGACCACGCCGCGAAGAGCGGCTGCGCGACCCCGGCCGCGAGCTGGCTCGCGGCCATCGCGAAGCTGATGGTCGCGAGTCCGAGCCCCGTGGCCGTGTTGAGCGGCGAGACGAAGAGCCCGAACGAAGAGCGCGACCCCTGCGCGAGCGCCATGAGTGCCGCCGCCGCCGCAACGGCTATCCAGGCTTGCCTGCCATTCTCGGACCGATGGTCCATAGGGCCTCCGCATTCGCGGCGCAGCGACACGATGTCGTGCGCGCAACGGAGGCCATGCTAGGAACGGGCGGTATCCCGCCGATTGCCGCGGCGCCACGCTTTGTAGCGCGTTTGTATCGGCGGCACGGAGGACGAGGGCGCGACGCTCCTGGTACTCAGCCGGGCTTCGGGGCCGAGAGCTCGGCTTCGACGAGGCTGCGCAGCGCTGCCGTCTCGATCGGCTTGCGCAGCAGCGCGCGGATGTTCGCGCCACGCAGCGCGTCCTCGGAGACGCCGTCGGAGTAGCCCGTCGAGAGGATCACCGGCAGCGCCGGATCGATCGCCGCGATCGCGCGCGCGAGCTGGATGCCGGTCATGCCGGGCATCGTGAGGTCCGTGACGACGAGGTCGAAACCGCCGGGGCGGCTGCGCAGACGCTCGAGCGCATCGCTCGCATCGGTCGCCGCGGTGGTCTCGAGCCCCCAGCCCGCGAGGAGCTCCTGCATGAACGCGGCGACCGACGCCTCGTCGTCGACCACCAGCACTCGACCGTGCAGCGACTGGCGCGCGCGCGGAGGCTCGCTCGACGCGGCCTCCGGCGCACCGGTCGATCCGACGCCGTCGAGCATGGGCAAGAGGACGCGGAAGGTGGTGCCGTGACCCGGCGCGGACTCGACCAGCACGTGCCCGCCGTGATCGTGAACGATGCCGTGCACGGTCGCGAGCCCCATGCCGCTGCCCTTGCCGACTTCCTTGGTCGAGAAGAACGGCTCGAACATGCGATCCATCACCGCCGGCGGAATGCCCGGGCCCGTGTCGCTCACCGAGAGCACGAGGAAGCGGCCCGACACCGGCTTGCGGCAGCTCGCACAGACTCCGGCCTCGACGCGGCGGTGAGCGAGCCCGACGGTCAGCGTCCCGCGACCGGCCATCGCGTCGCGCGCGTTGATCGCGAGGTTGAGCAGCACCTGCTCGGCCTGGACGCGATCGGCGCTCACGCGCGGCAGCGGCGCGTCGAGTTCGGTCTCGAGCTTCAGCGTGGCCGGCAGGGTCGAGCGCAGCAGCCGGCTCGATTCGTCGACGACCGCCGCGAGATCGACCGGCACGCGCTCGCCGCGCTGACCGCGGCTGAAGACGAGCATCTGCTGGATCAGGTCGCGCGCGCGGCGGCAGGAGCGCAGCGCCTGCTCGAGATAGGTCGCGAGCTTCGCGTCCGCGCCCGCGCTCTCGCGTTCCGACGCGAGCCCGACGTAGCCCATTACGCTGGTGAGGATGTTGTTGAAGTCGTGCGCGATGCCGCCGGTCAAGTGGCCGATCGCTTCCATTTTCTGCGCCTGCCGCAGCTGCGCTTCGAGCGCGAGGCGCGCCTCTTCGGCTTGCTTGCGCGCCGTGATGTCGCGTCCCACGTACAGGACGTGCGGCTTCCCCTGATGCCGGATCGGCAGGCCGCGCAGCTCGACCTCGAGGCGCGAGCCGTTTCGCGCGAGGATCTGGGTCTCGAGCTGCACCGGCTCGCCGGCGAGCGCGCGCCGGTGCAGCGCCTTCACGCGCTGGTCTACTTCGGGCGGATTGGCGACCACGTAGTCCGCGCCGGCCACTTCGGCGAGCGAGTAGCCCGTCATCGCCTCGTACGCAGGGTTCACGTCGACGATGCGGAACGTCTCGTCGCGCAGGACGAGCGCGTCCACCGCCGCGTCGAAGATCGCGCGGTACTGTTCGCCGCTTACGCGCAGCGCCTCGGCGACGGCGCGCAGCTCGGTCAGGTCGCGCGCGATGGCGAGCACGTGCGGCAGGCCCTGATGCTGCATGGGCACCAGCCGGATCTCGAGATCCATGCGCCGCCCGTCCGCGCCGACGCCCTCGACCTCGTAGCGGATCGATGCGCCGGCGAGCACGCGCCGGTGCATCGCGCGCACGCGCTCGCGCTCGGTCTCCGCGACGACCACCATCCGGTCGCGGCCGATCACCTCCGCACGCGATTTGCCGACCATCGCCAGCGCGGCGGGATTGATGTCCACGACGCGGAACTGCGCGTCGCGCAGCACGATGCCGTCGGCCGACGCGGTGAAGATCGCCCGGTACTGCTCCTCGCTCGCGCGCAGCGCGCGCTCCGCGAGCCGGTTCTCCGTGACGTCGCGCCCCATGTAGAGCACGTGCGGCCTGCCGCGGTCGCTCATCGGCACGCCGCGCACCTCGATCACGAACGGCGTGCCGTCGCCGCGCCGCGCCTCGGTCTCGAAGTGGATCGGCCGGCCGGCGAGCGCGACCGCGTGCAGCTCGCGCCGCTTCGCCGGATCGTCGTGCGCGGTGAGCGTGAGCGTGTCCACGCCGACCACCTCCTCGCGGCGCCTGCCGCTCAGCGCCTCGTAGGCGGCGTTGACGTCCACGATGCGGAAGCCGGCGTCGCGCAGCACCAGCGCGTCGGCGCTGCCGTGAAAGATCGCGCGATACTGCTCTTCGCTCGCGCGCAGCGCCTCTTCGGCGCGCTTGCGCTGCGTGATCTCCCGGGTGACGGCGATGATCCGAGGCGCGTCGTTGATGACGGCCGCCTTGATGTACACCTCGTCCCAGTGGAGGCTGCCGTCCTTGTTCTTGCGGTGCCACTCGATGCGCACCGGCCTGCCCTTGCGCGCTTCGGCGAGATGCCGTGCCGCGTCCGCCCCGGTGTAGGGCGAGACGCCCGAGCCGAGGTCGTCCACCGCCAGGCGCCGCATCTCCTCGGGGGTGTAGCCGTAGGCGGCGCACGCCTTGGGGTTGACGTCCAGGATCGCCCCGGTCTCGGGGTCGAAAATGAAAATTCCGTCCTCGGCGGCCTCGAAGATCGCGCGGTAACTCGCCTCGGATACGCGCAGCGCCTCGTCCGCGCGGGCTCTCTCGATCTCGGCCGCGGCGCGCACCGCGAAGATCTTGAGCATCGCCTCCGCAAGCGCGCACTCCGCGAGCGGCCCGCGGTCCATGACGACGATCAGGCCGAGCTGCTCTCCGGAGGTGGCGGTGATCGAGTATGCGGCGTAGCTGTCGAAGCCCCGTTCGGCGAAGAGCGTTCCCGGCGCGAACTCCCGATGCACGCCCTCGCGCACGTAGCGGAAGTCCTGCCCGATCACGCCGGCGCAGGGCGAGCCGGCGAGCGCGTAATCGAAGCTCTCCAGCATCCGCCCGTCCACGCAGGCCGCGAGCGCGCGCATGTGCGTGCGCCGCGCGTCGAAGAATACGGAGATGAGCGCCGCGCCGGCGCCGAGGATGTCCGCGAGTTGCCGCACGAGCGTCGCGAAAACCGTCGCGCCGCTCGCGGTGGAGACCGCGAGCGCGGCGCGGCGCAACGCCTCTTCGTTGCGCTTGCGCTCCGTGATGTCGGTCGCGGCGGAGCAGATCGCCCGGATCGCACCGTCCGGGCCGCGCACCGGAAACTTGCTGGTGAGGACGGTTCGGGCGCCGCCGGGGCCGCTCACGATCTCCTCGTAGACGATCGTCCGGCCCGCGGCAACCACCTCCGCGTCGTGGCCGCGCAGCGCTCCGGCGATCTCCGGCGGGAAGACCTCGCTGGTCGTCCGGCCCACGGCGGCCTCGCGCGATAGGCCGGTGATGCGTTCGAAGCCGCGGCTCACGAACACGTAGCGTCCGTCGAGATCCTTGACGACGAGGCCGAGGTCCGTCTGCTCGAGGAGCTGCGCGAGGGTGAGCCCGGTGCCGCTCAGGCCGACGGCGGGCGCTTCCGGTTCGGGCTGGGTGCTGGAGGACGTGTCGCGCATGGTCGGCAGTGTAGTGGCCCCGGCCGCTCGCAGCGGGCGCGGTTACCCGCCGGAAACCACTGAAACACGCCGGTTACATTGCAGGCCGGCGGGCGGCGCGCTACTGCCCGGGCACGAACATGTAGCCCGCGCCGCGCACCGTGCGGATGGCGCGCGGATTGTCCGGATCGTCCTCGATCTTGCGGCGCACGCGCGCGATGCGGATGTCGATCGACCGGTCGAACGGTTCCCACTCGCGGTTGCGCGTGAGCGTGAGCAGCTGGTCGCGGGAGAGCACCTGGTTCGGGTGCGCGACGAAGGCTTTCAGCAGGTCGAACTCCATCGCCGTGAGCGGGACGTCGCGGCCATCACGGTCGAAGAGCTGGCGCGACTTGAGGTCGAGCACGCACTGCCCGATGGGAATGCGGTCGCGGTCGCTGGGGGCAGCGGGCGCGGCGGCGGCGCCCTGGACGCGCCGCATGACGCTCTTCAGGCGCGCGCGCAGCTCGCGCAGGTCGAAGGGCTTCGCGACGTAGTCGTCGGCGCCCATCTCGAGGCCGACGATGCGATCCACCACTTCGCCCGCCGCGGTCACCATGATGATGCCGAGGTCGTGGTGCTCGCGCAGGAACCGGGCGAGCGAGAGGCCGTCCTCGCCCGGAAGATTGACATCGAGCAGCACCACGTCGGGCCGCGCTCGCGCGATCGCGTCGCGCATCGCGGCGCCGTCCGCCGCTGCGCTCACCTCGTAGCCGCTCGTCGACAGGTACTCGACGAGCATGCCGCGCACTTCGGCATCGTCATCGACCACCAGCACGCGCCCGTTCGCCATGCGCGCTCCTCCTCGGGACGAGCGCCGGATTATAGGCCCGCGCCCCGCCGCGCGAACCGCGGCGCTGCGATTACAAACCGATACAAGCCGATTCGAAACCGAAAACGGGGCGATACCGCGCGTCCGTAGCCTGCGAAGCGTGTCGCGGCGCCCGATCCCCGGAGCGGCCCGCGAGGACAAGGAGCAGCAGACATGACAGCGAATCGCAAGCAGGACGAGATCTTCCTCGCCCCCGAGACCGGCATCTGGCTCGTCTTCGCGGCGCGCGCGGTCCCCGGTCGCGGCTTCGACGGTGCGCCGCTATCGGCGGCAAGCCGGTCGCGGCTCGCAACCTGGCTCGCGCCGACGCCGAGGCCGGTCGAGGCGCCGCGCCCGGCGGCTCGTATCGCCCGCCGCGTCCGCAGCGCGTTCGCTTTCCTTTTCACCCGCTGAAACCCAGGACACAGGAGGCTCCGATGCTGACCTCGACCGTGCCGGGCGTTTACCCGAATCCGGTTGTGCGGGCGCCGAATCCGGCTTCGTCGAAATCGCGGCGCATCCAGAACGGCGCGACGACCATCGATCGCGATCCGGCCGATCCGTTCCGGGCCGCCGTGTTCGTCGGCGCGGACGACGTCGAGATCCTGCGCGTGTCGGTGGAGCGCGAGCTCGGCGGTCCGGCCGACGCGCCGTCGGGCGGTGATCTGCTCTGCGCCGCTCTGGCTGCCTCGCTCGATGCGTCGATCCGCGCAGCGGCGCGCGCAGCAGGAATCCCGCTCGCGGGCCTGTGCGTCGACGTGCGCGGCTGGAGCGACGTACGTGGCGTCCTCGGCATCGACCGAGACGTGCCGGTCGGGTTCCAGACGATCGCGTGCGCGGTGCGAATCGAGCCCGCCGGCGCGGTGGACGCGGGCGAGCTGCGTCGCATGCTCGCGGCCGCCGAGAGCGCGTGCACCGTGCTCGCCACCCTGCGCAGGGCCGTTCCCTGCCACATCCGAATCGAGAACGTGCAGCCGGCAGCGAGGGACGTGCCGCTCGCGAAGGCCGCGTGAAAGGAGACCCGAAATGATTCCCAACGATTTCTCACTCGTCGGCGACGCACCCGTCATCCGCGACACCGTGATCGTGCCCCGCGGCGGATTCCTGCGCATCGACGACGCGAGCGGCGCCGAGATCCACGTCCACGGCGGCCTGGTTTGGCTCACCCAGCACCACGACCGAAAGGATCGCTTCCTCGAAGCGGGCGATCGGTTCGCCATCGACCGCGACGGGCGGACCATCGCCCAGGCGTTCGCGGAGGCGACGGTCACGCTGCTCTCGCCCGCGAACAAGCTCGCGTTGCGGTTCGAGGTCGTGCCTGCGCCCGTTAGGGCGATGCACGCGGAGGTCGCGTCCGACCCGGCACCCGGCCTTCCGACTCACGCGGGGGCGTACGGATTCGTCGCGCTCGTCGCAACCGTTGCTGCCGCGGTCGGAGATTCACTCGCGCGCGGCTGGTTCGTGCTGACGCGCCTCGTGTCCCCGAAGGCCGATCTGCCGGGAGGACGCCATGGCTGACGCGTCCGCCAACGTGCTCCTGCACCTTCCGCAGCGGCCGCGCGGCGAGGTCGTCGACGGCCTCGTGCAGGCAATCGCCGGTCTTCCGGGCGTGGCCCGGGTCGCGCGCGGACTCAAGCTCGCGAGCGTCGTGCTCGTGCACTACGACCCGGCGAGCCTGCGCGCGCAGTCGTTCATCGAGATCGCGCGGCGCCTGGGCCTCGAAGCAAGGCTCGTCGGGATGTAACCGACGCCGGATTTCACCACCCCCCAAACCGAAGGAGGAGACCATGCAGCAGGCAGTGAATGCAGTAAGGCAATCAGGCGACGCCACGCGATACGCCAGGTGCATCGAGGTGTCGAAGCGCATCCGCTGGGAGATCGACCGCGACGTGATCCGCGGCCGCACTTTCGGCAGCGACCGGAAATACCTTCCCGACGGCCTGTCGAAGGTGGGCGAGCTGCCGTTCCTGAGCGCGGCGGAGAAGCGCCTCGCGAGCCAGGTGCAGGGACGCACCTACGCGAACATGTTCGGTCTGGTCGAGCGCTTCATCGGCGCGAAAATCCTCGAGGTGAGCCGCGATCACTGGCTCGGCGACCAGACCGCGCTCGAGGCGCTGGTGCGCTTCACCGACGAGGAACTGAAGCACCAGGAGATGTTCCGGCGGCTGGAACAGATGGCGGCGCAGGAGATGCCCGCGGGCTACGCGTTCCTGCCGCAGCCGAACGACGTCGCCGCCGCCGTGCTCGGCAAATCGACCTGGGCGGTGCTCGCGCTCACCTGCCACATCGAGCTCTTCACGCAAGTGCATTACCGCTCGAGCATCGAGCCCGACGACGATCTCTCCGCGCTGTGGAAGGACGTGTTCCTGTTCCACTGGAAGGAGGAATCGCAGCACGCGATCCTGGACGAGCTCGAGTGGATGCGGGAAGACGCGAAGCTCTCGCCCGCCGAACGCGACCAGGCGGTGACCGATCTCATCGATCTCGTCGCCGCGGTGGACGGCATTCTCCAGGTGCAGTCGGCGGCGGACGCGGCCTACTTCCAGACGGCGTGTGCGCGGCCGTTCGCGGTCGCAGAGACGGAGCAGATCCGCGCGACTTTCCTGTCCGCCTATCGATGGCAATACATCGGCTCCGGCGTGCAGGACGCGCGCTTCCAGGAAGTTCTCGGCAGCGTGATCGACGCGGGGCAGGGTGAGCGCATCGCGGCCGCGCTCGCGCCGATCGTGAAATAGGCGGCAGCCCGGCGGCGGCCGCCGCGCCGCCGCCGCAATCCGGAGAACCCGAGTCGATGAAACATTGGGGCAGGTCCGTGGCCTGGTGGTACTGGCTTGCGACCGTCGCGCTGCTCGGCGCCGCGCTCTCGCTGCCGAGCGCGCCAGCGATGGCGCTCGTCGTCGCGCTCACCGCTTTCCAGGCGACGCATTTCCGCATTCGGACCGGCGACTGGCGCGCGTTCCCCGTGCAGGTTCGCGCCGCGTTCCTCGTCCTGCTGCTCGCTGGGCTGTGGCCGCCGCTCGGGTTCGTGAACTGGTTGCAGCTCGCAGGCACCGCCGTTCGCGTCGTCTTCGACTATTGCGCGCTTGCCCGGACGATGTCGCTCATGCCCTGGAATCGTTCTGCACCGCTCGGCCTCGCGGCGCTTCGGCATGCGTACCTGATGCCGCCGTCGCAATGGCGCTTCGCCGGGTCCGTTCGCCGCAGCGGCGATGCCGGCGAGATCAGCTCGCAGACCCCGGGCCGAGGCGCGTAACCGAGGAACCGACATGACTTTGCCGCAAAGCTCGCCTGGCGAACGCCGGACCGCGTCGACGATTCTCCCGGTCGCTGCGCCGGAACCGAGGCGCCGCAGCGCCACGTCCGCAGAGCCGATCCGCGCGCTGGGGCAAGGCGACCCGTTGTCCGGCGTCCACCTGCGAGCCGTGTCACCGACGGACGGCGATCGGATTCAGGCGCTGGTGCGGTCCCTGTCGATCGAGTCGCGGCGCGCACGGTTCTTTGCGCCGGTGCGCGAGCTTTCGCGCACCCAGCTCGAGCGCATGACCGAGCTGGCGTTTCCCGGCACGGTCGGCATCGTCGCCGAGACCGCCGACGCGCGGCGCGAGATGCTCGCCATCGCGCAATACGCGGCCGACGAAGACGGCCCCGAATTCGCCGTCGTCGTCGCCGACGCATGGCATGGGCGCGGCGTTGGGCGGCGGCTGGTCGGGCAGCTCGCCGCGCTCGCGGGCGCGGCGGGATTCGCGGTCCTGCGCGGCTTCGTGCTGAGGAGCAACGCGGCGATGATCGGCCTCGCGCGATCGCTGGGGTTCGCCGTTTCGGCCGACGGCGATCCGGCGCTCTACCGACTCGTCAAGCCGCTCGGCCGCGCACGGTCGGGCTGACCGACAGCCGAGGCGATCGCGGCGGCACGCGGCGCTCAGCCGCCGACGTGGCGGAAGATGAGCGGCTCGACGCCGGCGGCCGAGAGCACGCCGCCGAACATCGCCCCCGCGACGCCCGGCGTCAGGGTGTCCTGCCCCGTGAGACGAAGACCGGGGATCGGGGTTGCGGCATCCAGCGAGCGCGAAAGAAATCGGCGCGGCGTGACCTCGAGGCCGTAGAACGCGCCCTGCGCGTGGCCGGTGAACGCGACCGTCGAGAGCGGCGTGGACAGCTCGTGATACACGACGAGCGGCGCGAGCCCTGGGAACAGCCGGCCGAACATCGCCAGCAGGTGGCGCTCGAGGACGTCCTTGTAGCTCTCGTATTCGCCGGGCCGCGACTCGTGGTGCGACTGCGCCCAGGCGGCGAATGCGTCCCATTCGACCAGCGCGACGACTTCGGCCGTGTGCTTTCTGCGGGCGCCGGGATCGTGCGCAGGATCCTTGAGCGACGGGAAGGAGACGAAGATGCCCTTGGGCTCCGCCTCTTCGAACGCGTCGGCCCAGATGCCCGCAGCGGCCTCCCAGTCCTGGAAGAACCAGTGATTCGACTTCGTCGCGCCGTGCGCGTGGATATCGCCTTCGAGCCCGAGATAGAGGCATACGTGCGCGACGTTGGGCCGGAACGAGAGGATCTCGCCGACCCACTGCGAGCCGCGCATCGATTCCGGCAGGAGACGCGTGACCGTCTCGCGGGCGCCGATGCCGGAGAAGACGTGCGGTGCGCGGAACGTTTCCCCGCTCTCGGTGCGCACGCCGACGACGCGGCCCTCGTCCACTACCAGCCGCTCGACGCCCGCCGACGTGCGTACCGAGCCGCCTGCTGATTCGATGGCCGGGACGAGCGCGTTCGCGAAGCTTGCCGCGCCGCCGACCGGGTACCAGGCCCCGCCCAGATAGTGGCTCGCGAGCTGCGCGTGCATGGCGAAGCTCGCATTCGCCGGGGCGCCGCCGTAGTCGGCCCACTGCGCGGTGAGCACGGCGCGCAGGCGCGGATCGCTCAGGATTTCGTCGGCGACCTGCTGGGTCGTACGTCCGACCCAGCGGTCGATCTCGTGCTGCTTCCACCAGCGATACGGCGCCGCCATCCCGCGCGGCATCATGCGCAGCACCTGCAGCGAGCGCACCGCCTGCACGCCCGAACGGATCGCCGCGAGCCACGCGTCGATCTCGTGCGCGTGCGCCGGGAACGCCTCGACGAGGTTGCGCCGCAGCGCCTCGACCGGCCGCGCGTAGGCGAACTCGAACCCATCGGGGAAGTGCACCGTGTCGTACACCGGTCCCATCGAGGCCATTTCGATCGGCGCGCCGGCGAGCCACTCGAACGTGCGCCGCGTGGCGCCGTGCGGGCCGAACTGGCCGAGATAGTGCACGCCGACGTCCCACGTGAAGCCCTGCCGGCTGAACGTGTGCGTCAGCCCGCCGGCGACGTAATGCCTCTCGAGCACCAGCACGCGCCGCCCGAAGCGCGCGAGCGCCGCGGCGCAGGCCAGCCCTCCCATGCCCGATCCGACGACGATCGCATCCCAACGCTCGTTCGCGTTCATGACTCTCTCCGCATACGACATGCCATCATGAGCCCATGATGCGCGGGGCGTGGCGGCAGGCAAGCACCGTGATCAAACTCTGCGCGAATCGCACGGGCCCGGGATTCGCGCTACCCTCCGCGAGCCCGCCCCCGACATCGACGCACCGTCACGTTGCCGCATCATGAACGCCGCGAACCTTCCGTCCGTTGCAGAACTCGACGCCGCGGCGCGCACCGTCTACGAAGCGATGCCTCCGACGCCGCAGTACGCGTGGCCGCTCCTCGCCGCTCGCCTCGGGACGAAGGTCTGGGTCAAGCACGAGAACCACACGCCGACCGGCGCGTTCAAGGTGCGCGGCGGGCTCGTCTATTTCGCGATGCTCGCGGCTGCGGAGCCCGCGTGCCCGGGCGTGGTCAGCGCGACGCGCGGCAACCACGGCCAGTCGATCGGGTTCGCGGCGCGGCGGCATGGTCTGGCGGCGACGATCGTCGTGCCGCATGGCAACAGCCGCGAAAAGAACGCGGCGATGCGCGCGCTCGGCGTCGAACTCATCGAGCACGGCGACGACTTCCAGGAGGCGCGCGAGTTCGCTGGGAGGCTCGCGGCCGGGCGGGCTCTGCATTTCGTGCCGTCCTTCCACCGGAACCTCGTGCTGGGCGTCGCGAGCTACTGCATGGAATTCCTGCGCGCGGTGCCGGATCTCGAGGTCGTGTACGTGCCGATCGGGCAGGGCTCGGGCGTCGCGTCGATGATCGCTGCGCGCGCGGCGCTCGGCCGCCGCGTCGAGATCGTCGGCGTCGTGTCGGACCACGCGCCTGCCTATGCGCTTTCGTTCGCGGCGCGCAAGGCCGTGAGCCACGACGTATCGACCGAGCTCGCCGACGGACTCGCGTGCCGCGTGCCCGACGAGGAGGCACTCGCGCTCATCCTGGCGAACGTCTCGCGGATCGTCCGCGTGACCGACGCCGAGGTGGCCGGCGCCATGCGCGCACTGTTCGCCGACACGCACAACGCGGCCGAAGGCGCCGGCGCCGCAGGGTTCGCCGCGGCGATGCAGGAGCGCAAGCGGCTGCGCGGGCGAATCGTGGGCGTCGTAGCGTGCGGCGGCAACGTCGACTCCGACATGTTCGCGCGCGTGCTCGCCGGCGGCTGCGCCTGATCGGCCGCAGTTTCGCGGGGGCGGGTCCGCATGGGACATCGGCGACGCGCCGTCGCGGCAACCTGAGGGGGCCTGGGGATGAACGCGATCGAACTGCGCGACTTCGCGCCGGCCGACTTCGACGCCTGGTATCCGCTGTGGCGCGGCTACCAGGCGTTCTACAAGGTGGACATCCCGCTAGAGACGAGTCGCGTCACCTGGCAGCGGCTGCTCGACGCCGACGAGCCGATGCACGGCACATTCGCGCTCGCAGCCGGCCGGCCGGTCGGCATCGTTCACTACATCGAGCACCGCAGCTGCTGGACCGTCGGCAACTA
>JALOSW010000188.1 GCA_025458245.1 Burkholderiales bacterium | reverse complement strand
CGCGATGATGTCGAACTCGCCGAGCATGCGGGCGATGATACCTTTCTACTGCCTCACCGCAGAGGCGCGAAGACCGCAAAGGAACGCAAAGGAAGACGGCCTCGACGGGCGGGAGACTCGAGACGCCGCGCCTCGCGATGCCGTGCGCTATTGCGCATCGACGCGCGACCGGACACGCGCTCGTTCGTCTTTGCGCCCCTTTGCGTCTTTCGCGCTTTTGCGGTGAGGTCTTTCCCCTCGGGAAGTCCTGATTAAGGTTCTTCGGCAGAGGTCATCGCGTAACCGGGGCGGCCCAACCCGTTGTTTTTCGGCTCCCTCGCTCGTCCAGCTGCGCTGCCTCGCGACCCAACGTGGCCCTTTTGCAGACCTTCCCTAGCGGACGCTTGCGACCGCCTCCGCGATCGCCGCCGACGCGTTCTCCACCACCGCGCCCCACTCGCCTCGCCCGCGCGCGCGGAACACTTTCACGCCCGGATACCACGGGCTCTCGACGCCCGCCATCTCCCAGCGCCAGCACACGTCGTGCGGAGCGAGAAGGATGACGGGCTTGCCGAGCGCGGCCGCCGCGTGCGCGACCGACGTGTCCACAGAGACCACGAGATCGAGCGCCTCGATGATCGCCGCCGTGTCGGCGTAATCGGTCACCTCGCCCATGGGGTCGGTCATGACCGGGAACGGTCGCGGCGCGTCCGATGCGAGTCCGGCCTGCAAGCTCACCCACGTGATGCCGGGCGCGGCCATCGCGAGCGGAGTGAGGATCTCCGGCGCGATCGTGCGACTTTCGTCGCTGCGCCGCTCGGGGTGGCCCGCCCACGCGATGCCGACCTTGAATCCGGGAAGCGGTGCGATGCGCCTTCGCCACGCCTCGCGCGCGTCGTGCGGAACCCGGAGATACGCGCCATCGGCGCGCAGCGCGTCGCGCGGCACACCGAGCCGATACGGCAGGCTCAGGAGATGGACGCGGGCGTCGAGGCCCGACGCGTCCGGCGCGGGGTCGGTCCGCACGCGCACGCGCTCGGACGCGAAGCTCGCCGCGAAAAGCCGCGCAAGCGTCGGCGGCACGAGAAACTCGACCTCGGCGCCGCGATCGGCGAGGCTCGGCACGAAGCGCGAGAAGAGGATCGCATCGCCGAGCCCCTGCTCGGTGATCACGCAGATCGTCTTGCCCGCCGGGTCACTTCCGTCCCATTGCGGCAGGCCCGCGACGCCCCGCTCGAAGCCCGGCTTGCGCAGCCGCCATTCGTACTCGGGCCAGCCCTCGTCGAGCTTGCCTTCCATGAGCAGCATGTGGCCGAGCCGGAAATGGAGCGCCGCCGAGTCGGGGTTGCGGGCGACGAGCACGCGCTCGTGCGTCTCCGCTTCCTCTAGTCGCCGCGCGTTGAAGAGCGCGCGCGCCAGGTTCTCCCGCGCTGGCACCATGTCGGGTGCGAAGGCGACGGCGCGCTCGAGCCGGCGGATCGCCTCGTCGAACTGCCCCGCCTCGATGTACAGCGAACCGAGGTTGTTGAGGATCGCGGGCTCGTCCGGATGCCGCACCGTGACCGTCATGTAGTGCGCGATGGCGGCGTCGATGCGCCCCTCGCGCCGATCGAGCTCGGCGAGCGCGGCGTGCGCGGGACCGGAGAGCGGGTCGTTCGTCAGCTCCCGCTCGAACGCCGTGCGCGCGCCCTCGACCTCGCCTTTGGCGAGGCACTCTCGGCCGCGCTCCATGTCGGACTTGAACAGGGGCGCTCGCGCCGGCGACGCGGAAGCGGGCCGCGGTTGCGAAGGCGCAGCCGCGCCGGGCGCCGCCTGCCCTCCGATCAGCCGTTTCAGGAGGCGGTCGAGCATCGCCCGACCGGTCTAGGCGCCGCGCTGCTCGTGCGGCCGCAGCGTGGCGGCGACCTTGTCGAGCACGCCGTTGACGTACTTGTAGCCGTCGGTGCCGCCGAAGCTCTTGGCAAGCTCGACGGCCTCGTTGATGGCCACGCGGTAAGGGACGTCGGGCCGGTTCCGCAGCTCGTAGGCGCCGATGAGGAGCACCGCCCGCTCCACCGGCGACAGCTCATCGGGCTTGCGATCGAGGGCAGGGCCGAGCGCGGCCTCCAGCTCGGGCGCCGCCGCGACCGCGCCTTCCAGAAGCTCGTGGAAGAACGCCGCATCCGCTTTGCCGAATGCATCGTCGGCGGCGAGCTGCGCACCGATCGCGCGAGCATCTCCGCCGGCAACCAGCCACTGGTAGACGCCCTGCAGCGCGTACTCACGCGAGCGGCGGCGTGCGGACTTCGCGCCGGGAGCCCGCTTGGCGGTTGCCGTGGTGTTCATCGGTAGTCGTGGTCGATGCGGCGAAGCAGGTTCGCCATCTCGACGGCCGCCTCCGCGCAGTCCTTGCCCTTGACCGGGGCGCGAGCCATCGCCTGCTCGTCGGTGTCCACCGTGAGGATCCCGTTCGCGACCGGAATGCCGGTGTCGAGCTGCACCTGCGTGATGCCCGAGGCAGACTCGTTCGAGACGATTTCGAAGTGATAGGTCTCGCCGCGGATCACCGCGCCGAGCGCGATCAGCGCATCGAAGTCCTCGGTCGCAGCAAGCTCGCGCAGCACGAGGGGCACTTCGAGCGCGCCGGGCACGGAGACGACCGTGATGTCGTCGTCGTGGACCCCCAGCTCCATGAGATGAACGCGGCACGCCTCCAGCTCGGCGAGGCCCACTTCCTCGTTGAAGCGCGCTCGGACGATGCCGATGCGCATCTCGTTGCCGTCGACGGACTTGCCGATCTGTTTCATGCGTTCGACCGTGTCGTGGGCTGGATGTAGCCGGTGACTTCGAGCTCCCAACCGGCCATGCTCGGCATCTTGCGCGGGTTGGCCATGAGCTTCATGCGCCGCACGTCGAGGTCGCGCAGGATCTGCGCGCCGATGCCGTAGGTGAGGAGGTCGTTCTTGGCGGGCACCCGCGGCTTCGCCGCCGAGGCGACGCGCTCGATGAGATCGCCGCCGCTCTCGGCGCAGTTCAGCAGCACGATCACGCCCTTCCCGGCCGCGGCAATGGCGGCGAGCGCCTCCTCGACCGACCACGAGTGGGTCGTGGCGGCGGCCTCGAGGAGATCGAGCACCGACAGGGGCTCGTGCACGCGCACCAGGGTCTCGGTGTGCGGATCGGGCTCGCCGCGCACCAGCGCGAGATGCGCCGTGCCGGAAGGCTTTTCGATATAGGCGATCAACCGGAAGGGGCCATGCGCGGTCTGGATCTCGCGCTCCGTGATGCGCCGGACGAGGCTTTCGTTGCGGCTGCGGAAATGGATGAGATCGGCGATCGAGCCGATCTTGAGGCCATGCTCGCGCGCGAAGGCGACGAGATCGGGCAGCCGCGCCATCGAGCCGTCGTCCTTCAGGATTTCGCAGATGACGGCCGCCGGCTGCAGCCCGGCGAGGTTCGCGAGATCGCACCCGGCTTCGGTATGGCCGGCGCGCAGCAGCACGCCGCCCGGCTGCGCCATCAGCGGGAACACGTGTCCGGGCTGCACGAGATCTTCGGGACGCGCCGCGGGCGCGACAGCAGCCTGGATGGTGCGCGCGCGGTCGTGCGCGGAGATGCCGGTGGTCACGCCCGACGCCGCTTCGATCGACATGGTGAATGCGGTGCCGAGCGGCGCGCGGTTGTCGCGCACCATCAGCGGCAGGTTGAGCTGGCGGCAGCGCTGCTCGGTGAGCGTGAGGCAGATGAGCCCGCGCCCGTGCTTGGCCATGAAATTGATCGCCTCGGGCGTCACGAACTCCGCGGCCATCACGAGGTCGCCCTCGTTCTCGCGGTCCTCGTCGTCGACGACGACCACCATGTGGCCCGCTTTCAGCTCGGCGATGATCTCGGGGATCGGTGAGAGGGGCATGGGTGGGAAGCGAAGTGCGCAGCGAGCCCCGATTCTACACCGCCACAGAGGCCCAACCCGCGCTCGGGCACGCCCCTCGGGCGCGGCGCGTCGCTACTGCGGCTTCATGTGATGCGCGAACGTGCGCTCGTCGGTACGCGGCGCGTAGGCGATGCCCTTCTTGGTCGCCCAGATGTTGCGTTGATGGTAGAGCGGGATGATGCCGAGGTCGACGACGGCGATCTCGGTCGCGTCCTGCAGGAGCTTCTCGCGCTTCGCGTCGTCGACGGTGGCCAGCGCCTGCACCAGCACGGCGTCCATTTTCGCGTTCGAGTACCGGCCGCGGTTGGTCGTGCCCATGCCCTTGGGCGCGTCGTAGGTGGCGAGCAGCGCCTTGAGCGGCGAGGAGGCTTCGCCCGTGTCGGCGCCCCAGCCGACGAGCATCATGCTGAACTCGAGCCGGTTCGCCCGCGAGAAATACACCGACGACGGCATCGTGACCACCGCCGTCTGGATGCCCACGCGGGAGAGCATGCCGGCGAGCGACTGGGCGACTTTCTCGTCGTTGACGTAGCGATCGTTCGGGCCGTGGATGGTGAGCGCGAAGCCGTCCGGATAGCCCGCCTCGGCGAGCAGCTTTTTCGCGCCGTCGAGGTCGTAGGGCTCGGGCTTCAGTTTCGCCGTGTACCCGAAGAACCCGTCGGCCATGAGTTGCCCGGTTGGCACCGCCGCACCTTCCATCACGCGGTCGACGATGACGGGACGGTTGATCGCCTTCGAGATCGCCTGCCGCACCCGCACGTCCTTCAGCGGATTCTTCGCGAGCGGCTTGCCGGACTTGTCGGTGACGAACGGCGAGCCGTCGCGATTCGAGTCGAGGTGCAGATACATCAGC
>JALOSW010000187.1 GCA_025458245.1 Burkholderiales bacterium | reverse complement strand
CTCTCCTCTCTCATACGGCATGCGCGTCCTCATCTGCGGCTCGATCGCGTTCGACAACATCATGGTGTTCCGGGGGCAGTTCAAGGATCACATCCTCCCCGAGCAGATCCACATCCTGAACGTCGCGTTCCTGGTGCCGGAGATGCGGCGCGAGTTCGGCGGGTGCGCCGGCAACATCGGCTACAACCTGAAGCTCCTGGGCGGCGAGCCGGTGATCATGGCCACCGTCGGCGACGACGCGGACCCGTATCTCGAGCGGCTCGACGGCCTCGGCCTCACGCGCGAGCACGTGCGCCGCGTGGCCGACACGCTCACCGCGCAGGCGTTCATCACCACCGACCTCGACGACAACCAGATCACCGCATTCCACCCCGGCGCGATGACGTTCTCGCACGAGAACCGCATCGTGAAAGGCGCGAACATCGGCCTGGCGATCGTCGCGCCGGACGGGCGCGACGGCATGGTGCAGCACGCGGCCGAGCTCGCGTCGGCGGGCGTCCCGTTCCTGTTCGATCCGGGCCAGGGGCTGCCGATGTTCTCCGGCGCGGAGCTCCTCGACTTCATCGAGAAGGCGAGCTACGTCGCGGTGAACGACTACGAAGGCAAGATGCTGGAAGAGAAGACCAGCCGGCCGCTCGCCGAACTCGCCACGAAGGTGAAGGCGCTGGTGGTGACGCGCGGCGCGGACGGCTCGACGATCTTCGCCGGCGGCGAACGGCACGACATCCCGGTGGTGAAACCCGATGCCGTGGTCGATCCCACCGGCTGCGGCGACGCGTATCGCGGCGGGCTGCTCTACGGCATCGCGAACGGCTTCGATTGGGCGACGACCGGACGGCTCGCGTCGGTGATGGGGTCGATCAAGATCGCGTCGCGCGGCGGGCAGAACCATCGGCCCTCGCGTGCGGAGATCGCACGGCGGTACGAGGCGGCGTTCGGCGCTGCGCCCTGGTGAGTTGAAAGGCGCAACCGCGAAAGCGCAAAAGGCGCAAAGGGACGCGAAAGCGAAGGATCCCTGCGTCTCAGCAACGGGCGACGCGAGGTTCGCGCGCCGCTGCACCACCGCGACCATGACGACGGCACGCGCTGCGCCTTTTGCGGTTCCTGGCTCTTTCAGCCCGCCGCCAGCGCCGCCTTGATCTTCTCCGCGTTCGCGGCGAGTTCTTCCCGCGGCGGGTTCTTCACCGGCCAAACGAGATCCATGCCGTCCTTCTCCCAGCGCGGCACGACGTGGACGTGGTAGTGCATGACCGTCTGCCCCGCGGGCACGCCGTTCGCCTGGTAGACGGACATTCCCGGCGGCTGGAACGCCCGCTGCACGGCGCGCGCGACCCGCGCGGTCGTCTGCGCGAGGCGCGCGGCGAGCGTGTCGTCGAGTCCGAACACGTTCTCGACATGCGGTTTGGCGACGACCAGCGTGTGCCCCGGGTTCACCGCGCCGATGTCCATGAAGGCGATGGTCTCACCGTCCTCGTACACGACGCTCGCCGGAATCTTCCGCTCCACGATCTTGCAGAACACGCAGTCGGTCATCTCGTTTCCTCCTTCGCAGCGCCGCCGGCGCAGGGCGCAGGCGCACGACCTTCTATAATCCGCGGGCTTTCGCTTCCGCCCTCGTGACCCCGACCTCGTTCCACGTCCGCCTGCTTCGCGTCGCGCGCGCCTCGGCGCACGTGTTGCACGGGCTCTGGATCGTGTGGACGCGCTTTCCGCGCATGACGCCGAAGCAGCAGGACCGCACCATCGAGCGCTGGTCGAGAAAGCTTCTCTCGATTCTAAGCGTGCGGGTGCGCCCTCACAAAGCACCGACCGCATGGCCCGAGCGCACGCTCGTCGTCACGAACCATGTGTCGTGGCTGGACATCTTCGCCCTCTACGCGGTGGCGCCGGGGATCTTCGTGGCGAAAGCGGAGATCGCTGGCTGGCCGGTGGTCGGCAGCCTCGTCGCGCGCGTCGGCACGCTCTTCATCGAGCGCGGCCGGAGCCGCCACGCGCGGCACACGAAGGAGCGCATCGCCGAGGTGCTGGCGACGGGGCGGCGCGTGGCCGTGTGCCCGGAGGGCACGACGAGCGACGGCAGGCACGTAAAGCGCTTCCACGCCGCGCTGCTGCAGCCGGCGATCGACGCCGCGGCGATCGTCCAGCCGGTCGCGCTCCGCTACACCGACGCGCACGGCGAGTTCACGCTCGCGGCGGCCTACATCGACGACATGTCGCTCGCGGACTCGCTCTGGCGCGTCGCGTCGATGCGGCGCATGCACGTCGAACTCCACTTCGCCGATCCGATCGATGCAGCGGGCGCGACCCGGCGCGAGCTCTCCGCCGCGGCGCACGAGGCGATCGCCGCGCTCCTGCGCGTCAGCCCCTCGGGCACGCAACCTGGAAAACCTGGCGATCGGGAAGGCGCACCGCCGAAAGCTGGCCGCCCCACACGCAACCCGTATCCAGCGCAAGCAGATTAGGCGCGACGCGCAGCCCGAGCGCCGACCAGTGCCCGGTGACGAGCGTCGCATCGGCGCTGCGCCGGCCCGGCGCGTCGAACCACGGACGGCAGCCCCGCGGCGCGCTCGCCGGCGCGCCTTTCGCGTGGAACTCCATCGCGCCGTCCGCGGCGACGAAGCGCATGCGCGTCATGGCGTTCACGACGACGCGCAGGCGGTCGGCGCCGAGAAGCGCGTCGTCCCAATAGGCGGGACGCGAGCCGTAGAGCTCGGCGAGAAAGCTGCGATAACGCGGTCCGCGCAGCGCCGCCTCGACTTCGCCGGCAAGCTCGCGCGCCTGCGCGACCGTCCACTGCGGCAGGAGCCCGGCGTGCACCACGACATACCCGCCTTCGGCATGCAGCATCGGCCGATGCCGGAGCCACGCGACGAGCTCGTCGCGATCGGGCGCGGCGAGCACGTCGTCGAGCGTGTCGTCGGCGCGGCGCTTGCCGAAGCCCTCGGCGAGCGCCACGAGATGCAGATCGTGGTTGCCGAGGACCGTGATCGCCGCGTCGCCGAGCGACTTCACGAACCGCAGCACTTCGAGCGAGTCCGGCCCGCGGTTCACGAGATCGCCGACGAACCACAGCCGGTCGCGGCGCAGGTCGAAGCGGATCTTCTCGAGGAGCGCCTCGAGCGCGCCGAGGCAGCCCTGCACGTCGCCGATGGCGTAGATGGACAACGACTTCACCCGCACGAGAACACGAACCCGGCGCGCATTTGACCACGAGACGCCGCGGGCGCCCCATCGCGGCGGCGGACCGCTGCCCCAGGGACGCCCATGCACCGGCAGCCTCGGGCGAGCTGGCATGCATGTTGCAGTGCGTCAGGGCATGGCACTCGAGGGATTGCACATGCGCGTGCTGGTCGTGGACGAGTCGCGCGGCAGGGCGCGCGTCCTGCGCGACGCGCTCGCGCAGGCTGGCTACGAGGTCGTGGTTTCGCGCGCTGCGCCGCTCGCGCTGGCGGGGGTGGTGGCGCGCGTGCGACCGGACGTGATCGTGATCGATACCGAGTCGCCGTCGCGCGACACGCTCGAGCACCTCGCCGTCATGGGCCGGGATCTGCCGCGCCCGATCGTGATGTTCGCCGACGACGCCGCGCCGGAGACACTGCGGAACGTGATGCGCGCCGGCGTCGCCGCCTATGTCGTGGATGGTCTCGATCCGGCGCGCGTGAAGTCGATCATCGAGGTCGCATGCGCGCGCTTCGAGGAATACCAGGGGCTCCGCAACGAGCTCGCGGCCGCGAAGTCGAAGCTCGCCGAGCGCAAGGTCGTCGAGCGGGCGAAGGGCCTGCTCATGAAGGCGCGCGGCGTCGACGAGGGCGAGGCCTACGAGATGCTCCGCAAACTCGCGATGGATCGCGGCAAGCCGCTCGCCGAAGTCGCGCAGCAGGTCGTCGACCTCGGCAGCCTCCTCGGCTGACGCGCCGCATTTGCGTGCATCGCGGCGCCTTGCTGCACTGCGAGAGTGCACTTGCGCGCGTCGGCTCGAGGCCGCGATCCGACCGCTAAGCCGTTGATCGCAGGGCGATCGACGGCGGCGCCGCGGGCGTGGCATGCCGTTTGCATAGCAAGGAGCGCGGGGTCAACGGCGATCCCGCGAGAATTGGACGAAGGCGTTCGATTTCCGGTGCGCGCATGGGCGCGCCGGAGACCGAACGCCTTTTTCGTTTCAGACATCCCTCCCTGCGGAGAGCGCCATGAGTGAGAAGCCCGATGCCCGCGAACCCTCGACCGACCGCCGTTCGTTCCTCAAGTCCGCCGGCGCGGCCGCGATCATGAGCCTCGTTCCCGACGCGGTGCGCACCGCCGCCTGGGCGGCCGGATCGGATGCGCCCGAGAAGAAGGAGGTGAAGGTCGGCTTCATCCCGCTCACCGACTGCGCGTCGGTGGTGATGGCCGCTGCGCTCGGAATCGACGAGAAGTACGGCATCAAGATCGTGCCGACGAAAGAAGCCTCGTGGGCGAGCGTGCGCGACAAGCTGATCAACGGCGACATCGACGCGGCGCACGTGCTCTACGGGCTCGTGTACGGCGTGCAGATGGGCGTCGGCGGACCGCGCAGGGACATGGCGGTGCTGATGACGCTCAACAACAACGGCCAGGCGATCACGCTCTCGAAGAAGCTCGCCGACAAGGGCGCGGTGGACGGCGCCTCGCTCGCCGCGCTGATGAAGAAGGAGGCGCGGGAATACACCTTCGCGCAGACGTTCCCGACCGGAACGCACGCCATGTGGCTCTACTACTGGCTCGCCGCGAACGGCGTGAACCCGATGAAGGACATCAAGGTGATCACCGTGCCGCCGCCGCAGATGGTCGCGAACATGCGTGTCGGCAACATGGACGGCTACTGCGTCGGCGAGCCGTGGAACCATCGCGCGATCGCCGACGGCATCGGCATCACCGCGATCACGACCCAGGACATCTGGAAAGACCACCCCGAGAAGGTGCTCGGCGCGACCGCCGAGTTCGTGCAGAAGTATCCGAACACGGCGCGCGCGCTGACTGCCGCGGTGATCGAGGCCGGCAAGTGGATCGACGCCTCGCTCTCCAACCGCCTGAAGATGGCCGAGACGATCGCTGCGCCCGCGTATGTCAACACGTCGGTGGACGTCATCAACCAGCGCATCCTCGGCCGCTACCAGAACGGCCTGGGCAAGACCTGGGACGACCCGAACCACATGAAGTTCTACGGCGACGGCGCGGTCACGTTCCCGTACTACTCCGACGGCATGTGGTTCCTCACGCAGCACCGCCGCTGGGGCCTGATGAAGCAGGATCCCGACTACCTCGCCGTGGCGAAGCAGGTGAACCAGGTCGAGATCTACAAGCAGGCGGCAACGGCGGCCAAGGCGTCGCTCCCGAAAGAGCCGATGCGCACGTCGAAGCTGGTCGACGGCGTGGTGTGGGACGGCAAGGACCCGAAGAAGTACGCCGGCTCGTTTGCCGTGCACGCGTGACGGGAGAATGACCATGACTGCCGCCCTGCCTCGCCCCGTCCTGCCGATCGAAGCCGCGCCCGAAGCGGCGAACGAGCCCGCCGTGGCGGCGCGCCCGGCGGGCCGCGCACGGCCCGCTAGCGCCGATGCGCCCGGAATTTCGCGCGCCGCCGCGCTGCGCCGCCGCCGCGAGCTCGCCCTCAAGGCGATCGCGCCGCTTCTCGGCGTGGCGCTGTTCCTCGCCGTGTGGGCGCTCGTCGCCCAGACCGGCTCGATCCCCGGCCCGGCTGCGACGTTCGACGCCGCTAAGACCGTATTCGCCGATCCGTTCTACCGCAACGGCCCGAACGACCAGGGCATCGGCTGGAAGATCGGCAACTCGCTCGCGCGCGTCGGCATCGGGTTCGGCCTGGCG
>JALOSW010000265.1 GCA_025458245.1 Burkholderiales bacterium | reverse complement strand
CGCGATGGGGTTCGCGCTCTCGGTGCAGATCTCGGTCCTGAGCTGGATCCTCTCGACGAAGTACGGGCTCGACATCCACGAGATCGGCCTCGTCTGGGCCGCCGGTCCGCTCGCCGGGATCATCGGTCAGCTGCTCGTGGGCGTGGTGAGCGACCGCGTGTGGTTCTGGGGCGGGCGCCGACGCCCGTTCATCATCGTGGGCGGCATCCTCGCGGCGCTCATGATCCTCGCCCTGCCCTACATCGGCGCGATCTCGGCGAAGCTCGGCCCCGACGCGCTCCTCGGCGTCGCCATCGCCGTCGCGCTCGCGCTCGACCTCTCGATCAACGTGAGCTTCAACCCGACGCGCTCGATCATCACCGACGTCACGCCCGACGGCATCTCCCGCACGCGCGGCTACACCTGGATGCAGACGGTGTCGGGCTCCTTCGGCGTGCTCGCGTACGCGATCGGCGCCGTCTTCGGAAACTACGTGCTGATCTATTTCGCGGCCGGCCTCGTGGTGCTGTTCTCGGTGATCCCCGCCCTGCTCGTCGAGGAGCCACGCGTGCTGCCGGGCGCCGAGGCGACCGCCACGCCAGGCGCGAACGGATCGGGCACGAGCCTCGGCGAACTCATGGACCTGATCCGTCCGCTCTGGGCGATCCTCGCCTACAACGTGATCGCCATGGCGCTCAAGCTTGCCGGTGTGCAGCCGCCCGGCATGTGGCTCGAGGCCGGCGCGGCCGTGCTCACGCTGTTCCTCTTCTGGCAGACGCTCACGGCGCAGAGCCTCGGCGCCGAGTTTGCAAGGCAGGACCTGACCGACTTCCGCAAGGTGCTCGCCGCGAACGCGCTCAGCTGGGTCGGCGTGCAGACGATGTTCGTCTACATGATCGCCTTCGTGCAGCAGCGCTTCCCGGACCTCGACGGCGACACGACCGGCCGCGTGCTCTCGACGAGCTTCCTCGCGCTGAACGCGGTGGCCGCCGCGCTGCCGGCGCTCGTGCTGCTGCCACTCGCGAAGCGCTACGACGTCGTGCGCGTGCACTCGGCCTGCCTCGCCGTGATGGCGGCGGGCTTCGCCGGCGTCTACCTCTTCGCCCACGGCACGGGATGGGCATCGGCTGGGCGGCGATCGTGAGCCTGCCGTTCTCGATCATGTCGCAGCGGGTCGACGCCTCGCGCATCGGCCTCTACATGGGCGTGTTCAACCTCTCGATCGTGTTGCCGCAACTCGTCGTGAGCCTCGGCGTCGGCACGTTCGTGAACGGCGTCGCCGACAAGGGCGCGATCTTCCTCATCGGCGCCGTGAGCCTCGCGCTCGCGTCGATCGCATGGCGCAGCGTGTCGCGCGGAATCGGGTCGGACCCGGCGATGGAGGCCCGGTCGCACCACTGAAAGGTGCCGCGGACTTCTCGCTCACGCGACGTCGAGGAGCACTCCGGGATGCCGATCCGCAACGAGTATCAGGGTCCGGGCGGCTCCTGAGGGCGCCCGCCGTCCCTGCTCCCAGTCCTGAAGGGTGCGAACCGACACACCGAGCAGAGCGGCAAATTTCGCCTGCGAGAGGCCCGTCTTGCCTCGCGTCAGCGCGACGTCGGGAACGTTCACGATTCTGCCGGCCCTTCCTGACTTCAACTCGCGCAGGCCCACGAGGATCTCGAGCCCGACGTCACGCTTCCGTCTAGCCATCTTCGACTTCCTTGCGGATCTGCCTGAGTACGTGCGCAGGCACGTCATCCCGCACGTTCTTTGGGTAGATCGTCAGCATCCAGATCACACCGTCCTTTCGACGCACGAAGTAAATCACGCGATAGCCACCACGCTTTCCACGTCCTCTCGCCGCCCAGCGCAGCTTGCGGACCCCGCCGGTACCCGGAACCACTACCCCTGCCTCGGGATCGGCCATCAGTGCGGACTGCAGCGAAGCGTACTCCTCGTCGTCCAGGTACTGGCGGATCAGCCGGGAAAAGAGGCGTGTTTCGACGAATGTGAACATCGTCTTTGTATACGGCTCTGCCGTATATCGTCAAGCGATTTGAGAAGGCCACGGTAGCCGCGCCATGAGCTCTCCCAACAGCTCTTTTCTTGTTGCAAATCGCCAATTTGTCCGCGGTTTGCACGCGGGGAATCCCGCCAAAGAAAAAAGCCCCCGGCGGCGTACCGACGGGGGCTTCGAGGTCCCGGATGACCGGACCGGCGCGAGCGCCGGCCGGGTCCGTGGTGGTGGTTAGTGGAAGGAGTAGTTGGCGCCGAGCAGGTACTGCGTGCCGTACTCCTGGTAGTCCAGCATGCGGGCCTTGTTCTCCGAGTAGGCGATGTACGGCTCGTTGGTCAGGTTGTTCACCTGGAACAGGAGCTGCAATCCCTCGAGCGTGCCTTCGCTGAACAGGTAGCTCACCTGCAGGTCGGTGATCTGGTCCGCGTCGACGTAGCGCAGCGCACGGTCGTTCGCGAAGTTCGTCACCTCGCCGATGTACTCCGAGCGGTAGCGCGTCGCGATGCGGGCCGCGAAGCCGTGCAGGTCGTAGTACAGCGTCGCGTTCCAGACGTTCTCCGACAGGCCCGGCAGCGGGATGTTGCTCGA
>JALOSW010000186.1 GCA_025458245.1 Burkholderiales bacterium | reverse complement strand
AGCGTCCGGGCAGTATCTTGCATAACTACCCGGAAAGCAAGGCTTTTTCGCCCAGGTTCGACACCTTTTCCACGGTACAGGTCGAACACGCGGAGCTCGCGGACAACCCCAGGCTTGCGTGCCGAGAGCTCGTCCAGCACGGCCTGCACGGGCACGGAATCGGGAAGCTCCAACGAGCGGTCCCGGATCACCGGCGGGAACCGGGAGACCTCCTCGTAGTCGGGCAGCGGCACGGTTTGCAGCGCCGCCGCGTCGAGCTCCATGAGCACCACCGGGCCCGGCAGCTCGTATTTCTGCTGCCACTTCGGATGCAGCTCGCCGATCCAGCCGGCCGGCTTGCCCGCGACCAGCACGTGAGCGGCGCGACGCGGATGAAGCGCAGGGTGCGCCGCCGGCTCGAACCGCGCTCGCAGCGGTTCGACGAGGGCCTCCAGATCCGCCTTCACGTCGAAGAAATCGACCGTTCGCGTCGGCTGTCCCCACTGCTGCTCCGACGCGGGCCCGAACGCCGCGGCCGCGATGCGCATCGGCTGATGGAGCCCTGCCACCGTGAGCGGTCCGTCGGGCGTTTCCGGCGAACGCGTGAACACGCGGCCGACTTCGAACACGCGGACGCGGCCCGCCTTGCGATTGAGGTTGTAGCGGATGGTGCCGACGAGCCCGCCGACGAGCGACGAGCGCATCACCGAGAGCTGGCTCGCGATCGGGTTCAGGAGCTTGATCGGCGCGTCGTTGCCCGCGAAGTCGGCCTCCCACGCGGGCTCGACGAAGCTGAAGTTGACCACCTCGGTGTAGTCCGACGCCGCCAGGCGCTCGCGCAGCGTGTGCAGCGACCGCTTGTTCTCCGGCTGTGCGTGCATCGCGGCGCGCGCGACCGGCGGATGCGCGGGAATGCGCTCGAACCCGTAGACGCGCGCGACCTCTTCGATGAGGTCTTCCTCGAGTTCGATGTCGAAGCGGTAAGAGGGCGGCGTGACGACGAACACTTCGTTCGCGCCCTCGCCCTCCCTCACCGCGGCGAGGCCCAGCCGCTCGAAAATCGACGCCATCTCGTCGGCGGCGACCGGCAGCCCGATCACCTTGCGGCAGCGCGCGATGCGCATGCGCACGGGCTTGCGCTCGGGCAGGCGCGCGACGAGATCGGTGGTGGGGCCGGGCTCGCCGCCGCAGATGTCCATGATGAGCCGCGTCGCGCGCTCGATGCCCGAAACGTTGTTGTCGAAGTCCACGCCGCGCTCGAAGCGGTGCGACGCGTCGCTCGTGAAGTTGTAGCGCCGCGCGCGCCCGGCGATCGCCTGCGGGAAAAAGAACGCCGACTCGAGAAACACGTCGCGCGTGTCGAGATCGGCTTTGGTCGAATCGCCCCCCATGATGCCGGCAAGGCCGATGGGGCCGGAGTCGTCGGTGATGCAAAGGACGGTGTCGTCGACGCTCACCGTCTGCTCGTTCAGGAGCTTCACCTGCTCGCCTGCGCGGCCGAAGCGCACGTCGATCGCACCGCGCAGCTTCGCGAGGTCGTAGACGTGAAGCGGCCGCCCCAGCTCCAGCATCACGTAGTTGGTGACGTCGACGAGCGCCGAAATCGGGCGTTGGCCGGCGCGCTCGAGCCGGCGCTTCATCCACTCGGGCGTGGGCGCCGCCGCGTTCACGTTGCGGATCACGCGCCCGGTGAATCGACCGCAGCCTTCGGGCGCCGAGATGCGCACCTTGTGGGTCCGGTCGCACCCGGCGGGGATCGCGGGGACGGCCGGCGGCGTCAGCGTCGCTCCGGTGAGCGCGGCGACCTCGCGCGCGACCCCGAGCACCGACAGCGCATCGGCGCGGTTGGGCGTGAGCTTGATGGTAATGAGCCTGTCGCCCAGGCCGAGCACCTCGCGCACGTCGGCACCCACCGGGGCATCGGGTTCCAGGGCGAGCAGCCCGGTGTGATCGTCGGAGAGGCCGAGCTCGCGCGCCGAGCAGAGCATCCCCTGGCTCTCGACGCCGCGCATCTTCGCCGTGCGGATCTCGAACGGCTTGTCGGGCGACTCGCCCGCGAGCCGCGCGCCGACGACGGCTAGCGGCGCCTTCATGCCCGCCGCGACGTTCGGCGCCCCGCATACGATCTGCAGCGGCTCGCCGCGGCCCGCATCGACGCGGCATACGGAGAGCTTGTCCGCGTTCGGGTGCTTTTCGACGGAGAGCACGTGCCCGACGACGATGCCGGCGAAATCCGGCGCGACGGACTTCACCTCCTCGACTTCGAGGCCCGACATCGTGAGCAGATGCGCCAGTTCGTCGGTGGTCGACCCGGGGTCGACCATCGAGCGGAGCCACTGTTCGGAGAATTGCATTCCGCTAGACCTTCACCGCAAAGGCGCAAAGGACGCAAAGAATCGCGAAGGATCTGAAAATGTCCGCCTCGCCCTGTTCAGCTTGCGTGCCAAAACGCGACGTCACCCGAACGCCTCCATCAAGCTCTCTTTGCGGCCTTTTGCGTTCTTCGCGTCTTTGCGTTGAACGCCCTACGCGAACTGCCGCAGGAACCGCAGGTCGCCGTCGTAGAAAAGCCGCAGGTCGCCAATTCCGTAGCGGAGCATCGTGAGGCGCTCCAGGCCGGAACCGAACGCGAAGCCGATGTAGCGCTCGGGATCGAGGCCGTAATTGCGCACCACCTGAGGATGCACTTCGCCGGACCCGGAGATCTCCAGCCAGCGACCCTTCAGGGGGCCGCTCGCGAACATCATGTCGATCTCGGCGGAGGGCTCGGTGAACGGGAAGAACGACGGGCGGAAGCGCACCTGCAGGTCGTCGGTCTCGAAGAACCGGCGCAGGAAGTCCGTGTACACGCCCTTCAGGTCGGCGAAGCTGATGTCCTCGTCGATCCAGAGGCCCTCGACCTGGTGGAACATCGGCGAGTGCGTCGCGTCCGAGTCGACGCGATACGTGCGCCCCGGCGCGATCACCTTGATCGGCGGCTTGTGCATGCGCGCGTAGCGCACCTGCATCGGGCTGGTGTGCGTGCGCAGAAGGAGCGGCTTGCCGGTCGAGTCGTGGCCCTCGACGTAGAACGTGTCGTGCATCGACCGCGCCGGATGGTCTTCCGGCTGGTTGAGCGCGGTGAAGTTGTGCCAGTCGGTCTCGATCTCCGGGCCGTCGGCCACGTCGAACCCGATCGAGCCGAAGATCTCTTCGATCCGCTGCCACGTGCGGATGATCGGGTGGATGCTGCCGCGGCCGCGCCCGCGTCCGGGGAGCGTGACGTCGATCGCCTCTTCCGCAAGCCGCGCTTCGAGCGCGGCATTGGCGATCTCGCCGCGGCGCGCGGCGAGCGCCGCCTCGATGCGGTCTTTCGCTTCGTTGATGCGCGCGCCGGCTTCGCGCCGCGCTTCCGGCGCGAGCTGGCCGAGGCCTTTCAGGAGCTCGGTGAGGCGGCCCTGCTTGCCGAGGTACTGCGCCTTGACGCGCTCGAGTTCGGCGGCGTCTTGGGTCGACACAAACTCGGCGAGCGCGCGGCTCACGACCGATTCGAGGGATTCCATCGCGGGGTGCTCAGGATGCGTTATCGCGTTTCACTCGAGCCGCCTTCTCGGTCACGGAAGCGGGGACCGAGGCCGGGCGGGGAGTCGATCAAATGCAGAGCCCGCACGAAGGCGGGCCCTGGATTCGCAGCGCCGCCGGGGCGGCTCAGCCGAGGCTCGACTTCGCCTGGCTCGCGAGCTGCGCAAACGCCGCCTTGTCGAACACCGCGAGATCCGCGAGCACCTTGCGGTCGACTTCGATGGCCGCTTTCTTCAGCCCGTTCATGAACGTGCTGTAGGACATGCCGTTCTCACGCGCCGCCGCGTTGATGCGCGCGATCCACAGCGCGCGGAACTCGCGCTTGCGCACCCGGCGGTCGCGATAGGCATACTGGCCCGCCTTCATCACCGCCTGTTTGGCGACGCGGAAGACGTTCTTGCGGCGGCCGCGATAGCCTTTGGCCGCGTCGATGACTTTCTTGTGTCGGGCGTGCGCAGTGACGCCGCGTTTCACTCGGGGCATGGCGTTCCTCCTTTACCCGGCGTAGGGAAGCATGGCCTTGACGGCCGCGCGGTCCGACTCGTGGACCTGCGTGGTGCCGCGAAGCTGGCGCTTCCGCTTCTGGGCCTTCTTGGTGAGGATGTGGCGAAGGTTCGCCCTGGAACGCTTGATGCCGCCCGAGCCTTGCACGCGAAACCGTTTCGCGGCGCCGCTCTTCGTCTTCATCTTGGGCATGACGACTCCCGTCTAGCTTGACGCCGGGTGGCTCCGGAAGGAGCGCTTGGCAGGGGGAGACCCCGACCGCGGCATCACTTGTTTTTAAACCCGCTTTTCGCGGGACCTGCACCCTGCACGAGGCAGGGAATCCTTGCCCGGCTTCGCCCCTACTGCGGCGCGGCCGACGATTTCGCGGCGGGCTTTCCGCCTCCGGCTTCGGCCGGCTTCTCGGTGGACTTCTTCTTCACTACACCCGTCTTTTTCGGCGCCAGCACCATGACGAGCTGGCGGCCTTCCATCTTGGGGAACTGCTCGACCGCGCCGTAGGGCTCGAGGTCGCCTTTGACCCGCTCGAGGAGACGGAACCCGAACTCCTGATGGGCCATCTCGCGGCCCCGGAACCGGAGCGTCACCTTGGTCTTGTCGCCCTCTTCGAGGAACTTGATCAGGTTGCGCAGCTTGATCTGATAGTCGCCCTCGTCCGTACCGGGGCGGAACTTGATCTCCTTGACCTGGATCTGCTTCTGCTTGAGCTTCGCCTCGTGCGCCTTCTTGGCCTCGCGATACTTGAACTTCCCGAAGTCC
>JALOSW010000185.1 GCA_025458245.1 Burkholderiales bacterium | reverse complement strand
GGGCTGCCGATCATCTCGGCGAACAACATGGCCGAGGCGGCGGAGAAGGTCGTCGCGGCGGCGAAGGGGGCGAAGTAACCATGTCGATCCTCGTCAACAAGAACACCCGCGTGGTCACGCAGGGCATCACCGGCAAGACCGGGCAGTTCCACACCCGCACCTCGCGCGAGTATGCGAACGGCCGCAACTGCTACGTCGCGGGCGTGAACCCGAAGAAGGCCGGTGAGGACTTCGAGGGGATTCCGATCTTCGCGTCGGTGCAGGACGCCAAGGCGAAGACCGGCGCGAACACCTCGGTCGTCTACGTCCCGCCGGCCGGCGCGGCGGCGGCGATCTGGGAAGCCGTGGAGGCCGAACTCGACCTCGTCATCTGCATCACCGAAGGCATCCCGGTGCGCGACATGATCGAGGTGCGCGACCGCATGAAGAAGCGGGGGTCGAAGACGCTGCTCCTCGGGCCGAACTGCCCGGGCGTGATCACGCCGGAGGAAGTGAAGATCGGCATCATGCCGGGCCACATTCACAAGAAGGGCCGCATCGGCGTGGTGTCGCGCTCGGGCACGCTCACCTATGAGGCGGTGGCGCAGGTCACCGAACTCGGGCTCGGACAATCCTCGGCTGTCGGCATCGGCGGCGACCCGGTCAATGGCCTCAAGCACATCGACGTGATGAAGCTCTTCAACGACGATCCCGACACCGACGCGGTCATCATGATCGGCGAGATTGGCGGCGGCGACGAGGAGGCCGCGGCCTACTGGATCAAGGACCGGCGTCACCGCGCCCCCCGGCAAGCGCATGGGGCATGCGGGCGCGATCATCTCGGGCGGACAGGGCACCGCGCAGGCGAAGCTCGAGGTGATGGACGCGTGCGGCATCAAGGTGACGCGCAACCCGGCGGAGATGGGGAAGCTGCTGAAGTCCGTCCTTTAAGGCGGAACCGCGAAGACGCGAAGGACGCAAAGTTTCGCAAGGGAAGAGAGCCCGGGCCCGCCACTCGCTCGCGGGAGGCTGCGGATGCTCTCAACGACTGACCTCCGCGCACGTCGGAGCGTTGAGCACACCCAGCCCTTTGCGTCCCTTGGCCCCCTTCGCACCTTGGCGGTGAGGTTTTTCTCATGACCCGCCGCCGCTTCCTTGCCGCAACGGGCGCGGCGCTCGGGCTCGCAGCGCTTTCGGGATGCGCCGGGACGTCCGTCCTCGGCGGAGAGCCGCGCCGTGCGGGTACGCCGATCGACGTCAACGGTGCTCGGCTCAACGTCGACATCGCCGGCGACGGCGAGCCGGTGGTCCTCCTGCACGGCTTCACTTTCGATCTGCGCATGTGGGATGCGCAGGTCGAGCCGCTCGCGGCGCGTCATCGCATCGTGCGCTACGACCTGCGCGGCTACGGGCTTTCTTCGCTGCCGCAGCCCGGCATGCTCTATTCGCACGCGGACGACCTCGCCGCGCTCGCCGCGCGCACAGGTGCGTCGCGTCCGCATCTCGTCGGCTTCGGGCTCGGGGCCAGAGTGGCGCTCGACTACGCGCTCGCGTATCCGGACAGGGTGCAGAGCATCGTCCTCGTCGAGGGCGTGGTCGGCGGCTGGACGTGGTCGCCCGCGTTCCAGAACGCCTACCGCCCGGTGCTCGAGGCCGGCCGGCGCGGCGACGTCGCGGCAGCCAAAGCCGCGTGGTTGCAGCAGCCGTTTTTTGCCACGGCGCGCGCGCGGCCGGATGTCATGACGCGCGTGCAGCGCATGGTCGGGGACTATTCGGGCTGGCACTTCACGCACGTCGACCCCGAGCGCCCATTGACCCCGCCGGCGGTGCGGCGATTCGAGGAACTCCGCGTCCCGACGCTCGCGCTGGTCGGCGAGCGGGGCGTGCCGGACGTCCACCGCATGGCCGAGGCGCTCGTGGCCGGGGCCCCGAACGCGCGCCGCGCCACGCTCGCCGCCGCGGGCTACGCATCGCCCCTCGAGACGCCTGAGAGCGTCAACGCGGCCCTGCTCGCGTTTCTGTCCGCACCGCATTAGGCCCTCGCGCGCTGCTGCAGCGCGTCACCGCGTTCTCGCTTCGTTGACTGCCGTCAATGGTTTGGCGCGAAGGGCGCGGTGTATCATCGACCGCGTCGTCTCCACCGACGCGCGCGCCCGCGAGAAGCAGCGCCGCGGCGGGTTGTGGGTTGCAGCCACGCAAGTCACAAGTGCCGGAGCCGGCGATCGCATCCGCGGTCGTCCGCAACCGAGGCCCATGTGATGAACGATCGCGCGAACGTTCCAGCGGGAGGCGTCGAGATTCGCCCCCTCAACTTCCGTCCGCGGCCGAAGGGCCGCCAGCCCGATCCGGCGGCCGTCGCCGAGGTCCAGGCGCTGCTCGGCGCCGCGCCGCGCCGCCGCGACCTGCTGATCGAGCACCTCCACAAGATCCAGGACCGCTACGGCCACCTCGCCGACCGGCACCTGGTCGCGCTCGCGCAGGAGATGAAGCTCGCTCTCGCCGAGGTGTACGAAGTGGCGACCTTCTATCACCACTTCGACGTGGTGCGCGAGGGCGAGGCTGCGCCGCCGGCGCTCACCGTGCGCGTGTGCGATTCGATTTCCTGCGAACTCGCCGGGGCGCGGCCGCTTCTCGAAAAGCTTGCAGGTGCGCTCGGTCCCGGCGTGCGCGTCATCGCCGCGCCGTGCATCGGGCGCTGCGAAACCGCGCCGAACGCCGTGATCGGTCAGAACCCCTGCCCGCATGCGACGGTCGACAAGGTCGAGCGCCTCGTGGCCGCGGGCGAGGCGAAGCATCCGCCCGCGCCGGCCGCGTCGGGCGGGAGCGCGGCGGCATCGGGCGAGCATCCGCATGCCGACATCGTGAGCCCGGCTTACGTCGACCTCGACGCATACCTCGCCGGCGGCGGCTATCAGACGCTGCTCGCCCTGACGCGCGGCCACAGCACGCGGCGCGAGGTGATCGGGGAGGTCGGCGACTCCGGGCTGCGCGGCGACGATTTCCTCGAGGACGACCCGCGCGGCTACGTGCAGCAGAAGATGGGCCACTCGGGCCTGCGCGGACTCGGCGGCGCCGGGTTCCCGGTGGGACGCAAGTGGAGCGTGGTGGCGCAGCAATCCGGGCCGCGGTACATGGCGGTGAACATCGACGAGGGCGAGCCGGGCACGTTCAAGGATCGCTTCTATCTCGAGCGCGACCCGCACCGCTTTCTCGAGGGAATGCTGATCGCGGCCTGGGCGGTGCAGATCGCGGAGATCTGGATCTATCTTCGCGACGAGTATCACGGCATCCGCGCGATTCTGGAGCGCGAGCTGGCGGCGCTTGCCCGCGTCTCGCCGGAGCCGCTGCCGCCGATCCACCTGCGCCGCGGCGCCGGTGCTTACATCTGCGGCGAAGAGTCGGCCATGATCGAGTCGATCGAGGGCAAGCGCGGCATGCCGCGCCTGCGTCCGCCCTACGTCGCGGAGGTCGGCATCTTCGGCCGACCGACGCTCGAGCACAACATGGAGACCCTCTACTGGGTGCGCGACATCCTGGAGAAGGGGCCGGAGTGGTTCGCGCAGCACGGGCGGAACGGGCGCAAGGGCCTGCGCTCGTTCTCGGTGAGCGGCCGCGTGGCGAAGCCCGGCGTGCACGTCGCGCCGGCCGGCATTTCCGCGCGCGAGCTGATCGACGAGTACTGCGGCGGCATGCTGCCGGGACACGAGTTCTACGCCTACCTGCCCGGAGGCGCGTCGGGCGGCATCCTGCCCGCGGCGATGGGCGACATCCCGCTCGACTTCGACACGCTGAACCAGTACGGCTGCTTCATCGGCTCGGCGGCGATCGTGATTCTGTCCGATCAGGATCGCGCCATCGACGCGGCCCGCAACCTGATGCGCTTCTTCAAGCACGAGTCGTGCGGCCAGTGCACGCCGTGCCGCGTCGGGACCGCGAAGGCGCTCGCGCTCATGGAAAGCGAGACGTGGGACCAGCCGCTGCTGAAGGAGCTCTCGGCGGCGATGATGGATGCGTCGATCTGCGGTCTCGGGCAGGCGGCGCCCAACCCGCTCCTGTGCGTGATGAAGTATTTCCCGCAGGAGTTCGTATGAAAGCCAGGAACCGCAAAGGCGCGAAGGGCGCAAAGGGCCGCAAAGGACTCGCTCGCCGCGCTTCGCCGGGCGAGCATCCGGTGGAAGGCGCCCGATGACGGCTGCCGAGCGCGAGCGTGGCGCGTTGCCGCGACGCATGAGTGGCCACGAGTCCCCTCAGCCTCCTTTTGCGAACCGTTGCGCCCTCTGCGTCTTTGCGGTGAAGTTTTTCTCGGAGCCTCGCCGATGACAGCGATCAGCAAGGAAGAGGTCGCGGCCCTTCCAGTCGAGTTCAAACTGAACGGCCGAACGGTGATCGGCCGCGCCGACGAGACGATCATCCAGACGGCGAAGAAGCACGGCGTCGAGATCCCGCACCTCTGCTACAAGGAGGGGATGCGCCCGGACGGCAACTGCCGCGCCTGCGTGGTCGAGGTGAAGGGCGAGCGCGTGCTCGCGCCCTCGTGCTGCCGTTATCCGAAAGACGGCATGGAGGTGACGACCGACGGTCCGCGGGCGCGCGCGGCCCAGAAGACGGTCGTCGAGCTGCTCCTGTCGGACGTCGCGCAGGAGCCGCACACGCTGGGCTCGGAGCTCGATTACTGGGCGAAGCGCCTGGAGGTCGGCCGACCGCGCTTCCCCGGCCGCCGCCAGCCTGCCGCCGACCTCAGCCATCCGGCGATCGCGGTGAACCTCGACGCGTGCATCCAGTGCACGCGGTGCGTTCGCGCCTGCCGCGAGGAGCAGGCGAACGACGTGATCGGCTACGCGTTTCGCGGCGATCACTCGAAGATCGTCTTCGATCTCGACGATCCGATGGGCGCATCGACCTGCGTCGCCTGCGGCGAGTGCGTGCAGGCCTGCCCGACCGGCGCCCTTGCGCCCGCGCGCGGCGCCGCGCTCGTCGACGTCGACCGCAAGGTCGACTCGGTGTGCCCGTTCTGCGGCGTCGGCTGCCAGCTCACCTACAACATCAAGGGCAACCGCATCGTCTTCGTCGAAGGCCGCGGCGGGCCTGCGAACGAGTCGCGCCTGTGCGTGAAGGGCCGCTACGGCTTCGACTACGCGCACCATCGCCAGCGGCTCACGAAGCCGCTCGTGCGCAAGCCCGGCGTGCCGAAGACCCCGCACCTCGCGCTCGATCCCGACAACTGGCGCGACGCGTTCCGCGAGGCGACCTGGGACGAGGCGCTCGATCTCGCCGCGGCCGGACTCGCCCGCATCCGCGACGGCGCCGGTGCGCGCAGCGGCCGCAATGCGCTTGCCGGGTTCGGCTCGGCCAAAGGGTCGAACGAGGAGGCGTATCTCTTCCAGAAGCTCGTGCGCACGGGGTTCGGGACGAACAACGTCGACCACTGCACGCGGCTCTGCCACGCCTCGTCGGTCGCCGCGCTGCTGGAGGGCATCGGTTCGGGCGCGGTCTCGAATCCGGTCCGGGACGTCGCGAAGGCCGAGGTGATTTTCGTGATCGGCGCGAACCCGACCGTGAACCATCCGGTCGCCGCGACGTGGATGAAGAACGCCGCGAAGCGCGGC
>JALOSW010000053.1 GCA_025458245.1 Burkholderiales bacterium | reverse complement strand
CGTCCCCCCACCCCGACCCTCCCCCTCTGCGGGGGGAGGGGGCAAGAGTGAAAGGGACGGCACGACGACCCCCCACCCCTGAACCGAGCCCGCGGCTCGGACAGGCACCCAGACTGAAGGACACACGCATGCCCACCATCCGCGTACAGACCGAGGACTTCGACGCAGGCGCCGAGATGGCGCGGCTGCGCGCCGGCGACGCGAAAATCGGCGCGGTGGCGAGCTTCGTCGGCGTATGCCGCGACCTGAACGAGGGGGATACGGTCGCGACGATGACGCTCGAGCACTATCCGGGCATGACCGAGAAGGCTCTGGCGAAGATCGTCGACGAGGCGATGGCGCGCTGGTCGGTCATGGACGTGACGGTAGTCCACCGCGTCGGCGAGTTGAAGCCGACCGACCAGATCGTGCTGGTGGTCGTGGCCGGCGCGCATCGCGGCGAGGCGTTCGCCGCCTGCGAGTTCATCATGGATTACCTCAAGACGCGCGCGCCCTTCTGGAAGAAGGAGCAGACCGCAGAGGGCGCACGCTGGGTCGACGCGCGAGCCGCCGACGACGATTCCGCCGCGCGGTGGCGCGCCGGCGAGAAGAGCGCTGCGTGAGCGTTCCGCTCACGGGGTTTATTGCGGTCGGCGTCGGCGCGGCGCTGGGAGCATGGGCACGCTGGGGGCTCGGCGTGGCGTTCAACCGCGCCGTCCCCGAACTGCCGCTCGGCACCCTGATCGCGAACCTCGTCGGCGGCTTCCTGATCGGCGTCGCGATCGAGGTCTTCGAACTGAAGGGCCACGTGTCGCCCGAGACGCGGCTCTTCGTCATCACCGGCTTCCTCGGCGGGCTCACCACGTTTTCGGCCTTTTCGGGGGAGGCCGTCTCGCTGCTCGCCCAAGGTCGCCTCGGCTGGGCGGCTGCGCATATCGCGAGCCATCTCGTCGGCTCGATCGCGCTGACGTTCGTCGGGATCTGGGCGGTTCGCACCGTCGCGTGACGGCCACTACCCCGCGTCACGCGGCCTGGGCGGCCGACGCGACCCGGGTGTTTGCGTGGAGCTTGCTTCGCGTGTGCTCGGAGGCTATTTCGCGGGCGCCGCCGCTGCCTTCTTCGGCTCTTCGTAGACGTGTCCCACGCTCTCGTGGCACTGGAGGCAATCGGGCTTCTCGGCCTTGATCACGTCGGCGTGGATCATCGCTTTCATCTCGGCATTCTCGCCGCCGAAGGCCTTGAGATCGTGGCAACCGCGACACGTGAGAGAACCGTGCTCCTTCATCCACGTCTTGTAATTGTTCGACAGTTCGGGACGCAGCTTCTCCCATTGCTCCCGCGTCGACATCTTGCCCGACACCTCGGCGATGACATCGCGCGTTCCCGCCTTCGCCTTGTACATCATCAGCCCGACATACTGGAAGGGATTTGCGTGGCCGCTCTCGTAGGGGATATGGCAGTCGGCGCAGCCCGCGCGGACGCCCACGGAGTTGCTGTAATGCGGGCCGCGCTTGTACGCGTCGCGCACCCATTGCATCGAGTGGCAGGCGCTACCGCAGAATTCGACCGTGCTGGTCTGGTGAACCATCTCCGTGGTGAGCGCGACACCCGCCACGCCGATAACCGCACCCACGACGAGGGTACCCAGAACGCTCCAGAACCGCGACCTTCCGTTAGACACTTGTTTGCTCCTGACGATGGCCTCGCACGCCGGGAAGGTTACAACGAA
Source organism: Burkholderiales bacterium (assembly GCA_025458245.1). Lineage (GTDB taxonomy): Bacteria > Pseudomonadota > Gammaproteobacteria > Burkholderiales > SG8-39 > JAOAEA01. Next base: position 12,792 of record JALOSW010000053.1, on the reverse strand, counting down.
AGCCGCGGTTCGTGCCACCGAGCGATCGGCGACGCGATCGTCGGGTTGCACCGGCGATCACGCCTCGGAAGCGTTGCGTCCGTCGCGCGACGGGCGTCCTCGGACGCCGTCCCGGGAGCCTCTGCGCGCGAGAGGGCAAGCCCCCTCGCGGCTCCCCGAATTCAGCCTGCGCCTCGCTCGCGCGCAAGGCGCTCGCGAAGCTCCGTCTTCAGCACTTTCCCATAATTGTTCTTCGGTAGCGCGTCGACGAAGCGGTAGGCCTTCGGCCGCTTGAACCGCGCGATGTGCTGGAGACAGAGCCGGTCGAGCTCGCCTTCGCCGAGCGAAGCGCCCGCGGCACGCACCACGAACGCGACCACCTGTTCGCCCCATTCGGGGTGCGGCTCGCCGACCACGGAGGCCTCGGCGACGCCGGGATGCCGCAGCAGCACCTCTTCGACCTCGCGCGGGTAGATGTTCGAACCGCCGGAGATGATCAGGTCCTTCGAGCGGTCCTTCAGCGTCAGGAAGCCGTCCTCGTCGAGCGCGCCGACGTCGCCCGTGTGCAGCCAGCCGCCCGCGAGCGTCGCTGCAGTAGCCTCGGGATTGGCCCAGTAGCCGCGCATCACGGAGTCGCCGCGAACGAGGATCTCGCCGGTCTCGCCCGCTGGCAGCAGCGCGCCGTCCTCGCCAGCCACCCGGACCTCCACCGCCGACTGTGCCACGCCGACCGAGGCAAGCCGCGCGTCGTAGAACGGATGCGCATCGTTCGCGTGGTGCCACTTCGAGAGCGCGGTGATGGTCATCGGACTCTCGCCCTGCCCATAGATCTGCGCGAAGCGCTGGCCCATCACGGACAAGGCATCGCGGATGTCGGCGAGGTACATCGGCCCGCCGCCGTAGACGATGGTCTTCAGGTTGTCCAGAGCGGGCGAGCGCGATCGGGCGTGCTCGACCAGGCGCTTCACCATCGTCGGCGCGGCGAACATTGCGGCGCCGTCGTGCATGCGCACCAGGTCGAAGATTTCGCCGGCGTCGAAGCCGCCCGACTCCGGCACGACCTGCTTCGCGGCACGCAACACGTGGGGGATGCAGTAGATCCCCGAGCCGTGCGACATCGGCGCGGCATGCAGGATCGCATCGCCGTGCGCCACCTCGTCGACGTCGGCGAGATAGCACAGTGCCATCGTCATCAGATTCCGGTGCGTGATCTCGACGCCCTTCGGCCGGCCGGTGGTGCCGCTCGTGTAGAAAAGCCATGCGAGATCGTCGGGCGCACACCGCGCGATCGCCGCGCCGCCGTCGCTCGCGGCGAGACTGCGATACTCGGACGAGTCGACGTCGATCAGCCGCTCCAGGGTTGCGACGCGGCCGCCGCCGGGAGGCGGCAGGTCGCCGGTGACGAAGCACGCGCGCGCGCCGGAATGCTCGAGGATGTATTCGGCCTCGCGCGGATGCAGCTTCGCGTTGATGGGCACGGCCGCGAGACCCGCCCACCATGCGGCCCACAGCACCTCGAGATACTGCGGGCAGTTCGACATGAAGAGTCCGATGCGGTCGCCCGGCGCGAGCTCCAGCGCGTCGCGGAATCCGCCCGCGAGCGCGGCCGCGCGCACGGCGAAGTCGCGGTAGGTGGCATGGAGCCGCGCTCCCGCGACGATTGCCGGGTTGTCGGGAAACACGCGCGCCGCGCGGGCGAGCAACTCGGCGAGGTTCATCGCCGCGCTCCTGCCGCCGCGAGCGTCGTGCTCACTGGATCAGTCCCCGCTCGCGCGCGCGCACGAGCGCGTGCGTGCGGTTGCTCACGCCGAGCGTCTCGAAAATCCGCTTCAGGTACCACTTGACTGTCTCCTCCGAGATGAAGAGCCGACCGCCGATCTCGCGATTGCGGAGGCCGAGGCCGAGCAGGCTGAGGATCTGGAGTTCGCGCTGATGGAGCGCGTCGCTGCGCTGCGCGGCGGCTTGCGGGGCCGGCCGCGCAGGGACGGCCGAGTCGGCGATTCGCGCGACGAACGCGGCGTGTTCGGGAGAGTCGGGCGCGAGCGCGAGCACCGGCGCGAGCCGCGCGCCTAGGCCGGTGAAGGGATAAGCAAGCCCCCCCGGCGCCGCGACCGCGATCGCTTCGCCGATCCGCTCTCCGGCCTTGACGGGGTCGCCCGCGTCGCGCCACGCGAGCGCCTGCAGCGCGAGGAACTCGGCCACCATTCGCGTGCGGCCGGCGCGACGCGCGTCGCGCAGCGCATGCGCGAGAGTGCGCAGCGCATCGGCCGGGCGACCACGCGCGATGTCGACCTCGGCTGCCGCGGCCGCGTAGGCCTGCACGTGCTCCGTCTGCACGGCGCTGCCCAGGTGCCCGGAGCGCTCGAGTGCGGTGCGCGCTTCCCCGACATGGCGCGCGCTCTCGTCCAGAGCGCCCCGGCGCGTCGCGGCGCGCGCCGCCGTCACATGGGCGCGGATCAGCACGCGGTCGAGATTCTGCTGCACGCCGATCGCTTCGGCACGCGCGAGATCGGCGAACGCGCCGTCGGCGTCGCCGAGGTGCATGCGCACCTGCGCGCGCATCGCCTGCGCCACGCCGACATAGGCGTAGGTCTGCGTGCTGTCGAGCACCTCGATCGCGTCGTCGAGCGCGGCGAGCGCGACGGCCGGCTGGTCGCGGTCGAGCGACACCAGGCCCAGTGCGGCGCGCAGGAACGCGGCGCTGCCAGTGCGCAGCCACGGACGGTTGCGCGGATCGCCGAGCCAGCGCTGAAGTTCGTCGGCGGCGGCGTCCGGGCGTCCGGTGAGATAGTCTACGAACGCGAGGTTGTAGCGCGCCATGAGCGCGACCACGGTCTGCTCGCTCGGCTCGGCGATGCGCATCGCCTCGGCGTAGTTGGCCCGCGCGCTCGTGAGGTCGCCGGCCAGCCGGTCCGCATAGCCGAGCACGACATGCGCATAGGCGCGCTGCAGCGCATCGTCGCGGCCGAACGCGGCCGGCAGGTCGCGCCGCAGTCCCGCCACGTCGGGGAGGTCGTAGCGCGTGACGCCCACCATCGTGCGCGTGATCTGCAGCTCGTCCCCGAGCCGCTTGGCGAGCGCATCCGGCGCGTCGGAGCGGGCGGCGAGCGCGCTCTCCACGGCCTCGATCGCGGCGCGCGCCGCCACGGGATCGCCGCGATAGAGCTGCGTCCACGCGTCGAGCGTCGAGAGCTCCGGCGAGCGGCGGATCGCGAAGCGCGGCAGACGCTCGAGCCAGTAGTTCAGCTCCTTGAGATCGCCCTCGCGCAACAGCACGCGTCCCCACCGCGCGAGCAGTTCCACGGCGAGATCCGTCAGCTCGCCGGCGAGGGCGTAGCGCAGCGACTCGCCGGGGTTGCCCGCTGCCGCGAACCAGCGTGCCGCGCGCTCGTGAAGCGCCTTCACGGCGGCGTCGCCGCGCGCGTGCACGCGCGTTCGCAGGAAACCCGAGAAGAGGTGGTGATAGCGGTACCAGACCCGTTCCGCGTCGGTGCGCAGGACGAAGAGATTCGCGCGCTCGAGCGCCGCGATGCGCGCGGCGCTCCCGGGGCCGCAGACGGCGTCGCAGAGCGGGGCGCAGAAGCGGTCGAGGATCGACGAATCGAGCAGGAACGCCTGCAGGTCGGCCGGCTGCCGCGCGAGGATGTCCTCGAGCAGGTAGTCGGCGAAGCCTTCGGCCCGCCCCGGCCCGGCGAGGACGTCGCGCGGCGAGCGCTCGCCGAGCGCGATGGTCGCGAGCTGCAGGCCGCAGATCCAGCCTTCCGTCTGCTCTTCCAGCGCGCGCAGCTCCGGCTCCGAAAGGGCGTCCGTGCCGCTCGCCGCGAGATACGCCCGGATCTCGTCGCGCGAAAACCGCAGGTCGTCGAAGTCGAGCTCGACGAGTGCGTTCCGGGTGCGGATGCGCGCGACCGAGAGAGGCACGCGCGCCTGGCTAGCGATGGCGAAGCGGACGCTCGCGGGGGAGTACTGGAGCAGGTAACCGACCGCCGCGTGAATCTCCGCGTTCGCGATCTCCTGGTAATCGTCGAGGAACACCACGAGCGGTGTGTCCCCGACGGTGAGATCGTTGATGAGCGCCGCGGCGAGATCCTGGGTCGGCACGTCGGCGGTCGAGCGCACGAGGTCGAGCGCGTTCGTGCCCGCGTGGGGCCGCGCTCTGCGGATCGCGGCCACCAGGTTCGCGAAGAAGCGCCGGGGCTCGTTGTCGGTCGCGTCGAGCGAGAGCCAGCACGCGTCGCAGCCGCGGCTCGCGAGATCCACGAAGGCCTGTGCGAGCAGGGTCGACTTACCCGACCCGGTGGGGGCGGTGACGACGGCGAGCTTCTTCGTCGCAAGCTCCGAGAGCCGCGCGAGCACGTGCGGCCGCGGGAGCGCCGATGATTCGCTCGAGGGCGGGGTGAGCTTGGTGACAGGTGGATTGGCGGGGCGCTTTCGGGTCATGTTCTCGCGGCCGGACGAGCGTTCCACCCTTTCGGGGGGTGATCCGTAAGGCTTGATTCGGCAGCATTATATGGGCAGGCTCCGATCGGGCGGGGGATCTCGCCAGGGCTTGGAGCGGGGAGGACAGGGCGCCGATCGGGCGTCCGAGGCCGCGCCATATTCGCAGCAATTCGGAGGAGGAGTCATGATTTCGAAGCGTTTTCTAGCCGGTCTCCTGGCCGGTGCCTTTGGTCTTGCGGCCGGCGTCGCGCAGGCGCAGGACATCAAGATCGCGCACGTGTACGACAAGACCGGCCCGCTCGAGGCCTACGCGAAGCAGACCCAGACCGGTCTGATGCTCGGGCTCGACTACGCCACCGGCGGCACGATGATGGTGAACGGCCGCAAGATCGTGGTGATCGAGAAGGACACGCAAGGCAAGCCCGACGTGGGCAAGGCGCAACTCGCCGCCGCGTATGCCGACGACAAGGTCGACATCGCGGTCGGCCCGACCGGCTCGGGCGTCGCGCTCGCGATGCTGCCGGTCGCAGAGGAATACAAAAAGGTTCTGCTCGTCGAGCCCGCCGTCGCCGATGCGATCACCGGCGACAAGTGGAATCGCTACATTTTCCGCACCGGCCGCAACTCGTCGCAGGACGCTGCCGCGAACGCCGTCGTTCTCGACAAGGAAGGCACCAACGTCGCGATCCTGGCGCAGGACTACGCGTTCGGCCGCGACGGCGCCAAGGCGGTCAAGGAGTTCCTCAAGAAGGCCAAGGTCGTCCACGAAGAGTACCTGCCGCAGAACACGACCGACTTCACCGCCGGCGCGCAGCGCATTTTCGATGCGCTCAAGGACAAGCAGGGACGCAAGGTGATTTTCATCATCTGGGCGGGCGCGGCCAACCCGTTCAACATCGCCAACCTGCAACCCGAGCGCTACGGCATCGAGCTCGCGAGCGGCGGCAACATCCTGCCCGCGCTCGCGAACTTCAAGGTCGCGCCGGGAATGGAAGGCGCCGCGTACTACTACTACGAGATCCCGCAGAACGCGGCGAACAAGTGGCTCGTCGCCGAGCACTACAAGCGCTTCAAGACGCCGCCGGATTTCTTCACCGCGGGCGGGATGGCCGCGGGGATGGCGATCGTCGAAGCGATCAAGAAGGCGGGCGGCACCAACAGCGAGAAGCTGATCGCCGCGATGGAAGGCATGAGCTTCGACACGCCCAAGGGCAAGATGACCTTCCGCAAGGAAGACCATCAGGCCATGCAGTCCATGTACCACTTCAAGATCAAGAACGACCCGGCCGTGCCGTGGGCCGTGCCGGTGCTCGTGCGCGAGATCAAGCCGGAAGAGATGAACATCCCGATCCGGAACAAGCGGTAGCTTCTCGAGGATTCAGGATTCAGGATTGAGGATTGAGGATTGAGCACTCGATCCTAGATCCTGGATCCTCGATTCTCGACCGCGGGTCACTGGCGCAGCGGGCCGGCGGCCCGCGGGCACGCGATGACTCCTTCTCTCGAAACGCGCAATCTCACGATCCGATTCGGCGGCCACGTGGCCGTCGACTCGGTCTCGTGCGCGTTCGTGCCCGGCACGCTCACCGCGATCGTCGGGCCGAACGGCGCGGGCAAGACCACCTATTTCAATCTCATCTCGGGCCAGCTCAAGGCGAGCGCCGGCGAGGTGTTCCTGCACGGCGAGGACCTGTCTTCGTTGCCCGCGCCGCTGCGCACGCGGCGTGGGCTCGGGCGGGCGTTTCAGCTCACGAATCTGTTCCCCAACCTGACGGTGATGGAGAACGTCCGGCTCGCGGTGCAGTCGCGCGCTCGGCTCGGCCTCAACCTCTGGAGCATCTGGTCGAACCACCGGGAGCTGCTCGGCAAGGCCGAGGAGGTGCTGGAGATGGTGGCGCTCGCCGACAAGCGCGATGTCGCGGCCAGCGCGCTGCCTCACGGCGACCAGCGCAAGCTCGAGGTCGCCATCCTCATCGCCCTCGAGCCCGAGGTGTTCATGTTCGACGAGCCGACCGCGGGCATGAGCGTCGACGAGGTGCCGGTGATCCTCGACCTCATCCGCAAGCTCAAGGCGGAGCGCGACAAGACGATTCTGCTGGTAGAGCACAAGATGGACGTGGTGCGCGAGCTCGCCGACCGGATCATCGTGCTGCACAACGGCGCGCTCGTCGCCGACGGCGAGCCCGAGGCGGTGATCGCCTCGCCGGTGGTCCAGGAGGCGTATCTCGGCGTCGAGGTCAAGGCATGAGCGGAGCCCTTCTCGCGCTCGAGGGCGTGCACACCCACATCGGCGCCTATCACATCCTGCACGGCGTCGACCTCGAGGTGCCGCGAGGCGGGCTCACCGTCCTGCTGGGACGCAACGGCGCGGGCAAGACCACGACGCTGCGCACGATCATGGGCCTCTGGCACGCTTCGCGCGGCCGTGTGAGCTTCGACGGTGCCGACATCGCCGCGCTCCCGACCCCCGACGTGGCCCGGCTCGGCATCGCTTACGTCCCCGAGAACATGGGCATCTTCTCGGACCTCACGGTCGAGGAGAACATGGCCCTTGCAGCCCGGGAGGCGCGCACCGCCGAGGAGATCGACCGCGCGCGGCTCGAATGGGTGTTCGGGCTCTTTCCCGCGATGAAGAAATTCTGGCTGCATCCCGCGGGCCTTCTCTCCGGCGGGCAGAAACAGATGCTCGCGGTGGCGCGGGCGATCGTGGAGCCGCGCAAGCTCCTGATCGTCGACGAGCCGACCAAGGGCCTCGCGCCCGCGATCATCCAGAACATGATGTCGGCGTTCCGCGAGCTGAAGAGCACCGACACGACGATCCTGCTGGTCGAGCAGAACTTCAACTTCGCGCGACAGCTCGGCGACACGGTCGCGGTGATGGACAACGGGCGCATCGTGCACGCGGGCACGATGGCCGCGCTGGCCGAGGACGAGTCGCTGCAGCAGCGGCTGCTCGGCCTCTCGCTCGCCGCGCACCAGTGAGGGCCGCCCGATGAACGCGCCTGCGACCACCGCCGCTGCGGCCAAGCCCGATGCGCTGCCGAAGGTGCGCACCGACCTGCTGCCGCTCCTGCTGGTGCCGGCGCTCGCGCTCGTCGCCCTGCCGCTCGTCGGCTCGTTCCCGACGTGGGTCACGCTCACGGTCGCGGGCATCGCGATGGGGCTCATCGTCTTCATCATCGCGTCGGGCCTGACGCTCGTGTTCGGCCTGATGGACATCCTCAACTTCGGCCATGGTGTGTTCATCGCCCTCGGCGCGTTCCTGGCAACCACGGTGCTCGGCGGGATGGCCGACTGGACCGGCTCGCAGAACATCTTTGCCAACCTCACGGCGATTTTCGCGGCGATGCTGGTGGCGATGGCCGCCGCGGGCGCCGTCGGCATGGCGTTCGAGCGCGTGATCATCCGGCCGGTCTACGGGCAGCATCTCAAGCAGATCCTGATCACGATGGGCGGCATGATCGTCGGCGAGGAACTGATCAAGGCGATCTGGGGACCCCAGGCGATTCCGCTGCCGCTGCCTGCCGGGCTGCGCGGCGCGGTGCTCATCGGCGATGCGGCGATCGAGAAATACCGGCTGGTCGCGGTGGTCGTCGGCCTCGCGATCTTCGGTCTGATCTTCTGGGTGCTCAACCGGACGAAAGCGGGCCTGCTCATCCGGGCGGGGGTGCAGGATCGCGAAATGGTGGAAGCGCTCGGCTACCGCATCCGGCGTCTGTTCGTCGGCGTGTTCGTTGCGGGGTCGGCGCTCGCGGGAATCGGCGGCGTGCTCTGGGGGCTCTTCCAGCAGAGCGTGATTCCGCAGATCGGCGCGCAGGTGAACATCCTGATCTTCATCGTGATCATCATCGGCGGGCTCGGGTCGGCGGGCGGAAGCTTCGTCGGCGCGCTGCTCGTCGGGCTGCTCGCGAACTACACCGGCTTCCTCGCGCCGAAGGTGGCGCTCTTCTCCAACATCCTGCTCATGGTGATGGTGCTGCTCTGGCGCCCGCAGGGGCTGTACCCGGTGGCGAAGCGCTGATGCTCCGGTCCGTGCTCTCGAACGACTTTCCGCGGAGCCGCGTCCTCACGGCGCTGCTCGTCGTCATCGTGCTCGGCCTCGCGTTCGCCCCGTTCCTGTTTCCCGGGGCGAAGTCCCTAAGCGTCGCGGCCAAGATCCTCGTTTTCATCGTGCTGGTGGCGAGCTACGACCTGCTGCTCGGCTACACCGGCATCGTCTCGTTCGCGCACACCATGTTCTTCGGCATCGGCGCATACGGCATCGCCATTGCGCTCGCGCGCCTCGGGCCGACCTGGGGCGCCGTCGCGGTCGGCGTCGTGACCGGCCTCGCGGTCTCGCTCGTCCTGTCCTTCGTCATCGGGCTCTTCAGCCTGCGCGTGAAGGCGATCTTCTACGCGATGATCACGCTTGCCGTCGCCGCGGCGTTCCAGACGCTCGCCTCGCAGCTCTCGGATTTCACCGGCGGCGAGGACGGGCTCACCTTCAAGGTGCCGGAAATGCTCTCCCCGGGGTTCTCGCTCGCCGAGGAGCCGTTCCTCGGCGCCTCGCTCGACGGCAAGCTCATCTCCTACTACCTCCTTTTCTTCGTCGCCGTCGCGCTGTTCCTCGTGATGCTGCGGATCGTCAATTCGCCCTTCGGGCGCGTGCTGCAGGCGATCCGCGAGAACGACTTCCGCGCCGAGGCGCTCGGCTACCGCACGGTCATCTACCGCACGCTGTCGAACGTGCTCGGCGCCGGCTTCGCGACCCTCGCGGGCGCGATGCTCGCGCTGTGGCTGCGCTACAACGGGCCGGACACGTCGCTCTCCTTCGAGATCATGCTCGACATCCTGCTGATGGTCGTCATCGGCGGCATGGGCACGATGTACGGCGCGATCGTCGGGTCCACCGTCTTCATCCTCACGCAGTCGTACCTGCAGGATCTGATGAAGCTCGCGAGCGGCGGCGTGGCGCATCTTCCGGCGGTGGGCGGTTTCCTCTCCGCGCTGCTCTCGCCGGACCGCTGGCTGCTCTGGCTCGGCGTCCTGTTCGTGCTGTCGGTCTACTACTTCCCGACGGGCATCGTCGGCAAGCTGCGCACGAGGGCGCTCGGCGGCACGAGGCGGGCGTGAGCCTCGTCCGGGTGACGCACGCCGAGGGCGTCGCGCGCATCGATCTTGCGCGGCCCGGGATGCAGAACGCGCTGGTGCCGGTGCTGCTCGAGGACCTGCTCGCGGCGCTTGCCGCGGTGCGCGGCGACGCCGGATGCCGTGCAGTGCTCCTCGGCGCAGAGGGTTCCGCGTTCTCGATCGGCGGCGACATGCGGCGTTTCCGCAGCGAACGCGAGCGGGATCTCCGCGCTTATGCGCACCGGCTCGTCGGGCTCCTGAACGACGCGATCCTCGCGCTCGTCGATCTGCCGCAGCCGGTGGTCGCCGCCGTGCATGGGGTGGTGACCGGCGGCTCGATCGGGCTCGTGCTCGCCGCGGATCTCGTCTACGTCGCGCCGCAGGCCGTCTTCAAGGCGCATTACGCCACGGCGGGCTTCGGCCCCGACGGCGGCTGGACCGCCCTGATGACGCGCATCGCGGGACCGCGTCGCGCCGCTGCAGCGCTGCTCCTAAACCGGACCGTGCGCGCCGACGACGCAGTCGCGTGGGGCCTTGCGAACGAAGTCGTGCCCGCGGAGACGCTGCACGACACGGCGGCAGCGGCTGCGAAGCGGATCGCGATGTCGTCGACCGGGACCATGCGCGCGGCCAAGCAGCTTCTCTGGGGCGACCGCGCGCGGCTCGCGGCCGATCTGGAAGCCGAGCGGCGCCGGTTCGTCGATCTCGTCGCGGGCGCGGAGGCGGTCGCGGGCGTCGATGCGTTCCTGCAACGCTTCCGCGACTATCCCGACGCAGAGGATTAGGAGGATTCCGTGTTCGTACCCGATTGGCTGGTGAAGCAGGCGCACCATTTTCCCGAGAAGACCGCGCTCGCCGACCTCTTCTCCGGGCGCGAGGTGACTTTCCGCGAGCTCGAGAACCGCGCGAGCCGTTTCGCCGAGCTCCTGCGCGACCAGTGGGGCATCAAGGCGGGCGAGCGTGTCGCGGTGCTCGCGCACAACTCGGCCGAGTACGTCGAGATGCTCTACGGCTGCGGCAAGGTCGGCGTGATCATGGTGTGCCTGAACTGGCGGCTGTCGGTCGACGAGCTGCGCGGCATCGTCGCCGACGCGCAGCCGGCGGCGATCGTGACCGGACCCGAGTTCGAAGCGGCGGCCGCGGCGCTCGCCGATGCGTTCGGGCTGTCCCGCCGCATGACGCTCGGCGCCGCGCGCGACGGGTTCGCCGGCTACGAGGCGAGCCTCGCTCGGGCGTCCGGCGAGTCGATCGTGATGCCCTGGCGCAATCCGACCGAGACCTGGTATCTGCTCTACACGTCGGGCACCACGGGCAAGCCGAAGGGCGTGATCCAGACCTACGGGATGGCCTTCATCAACGCCGTCAACGGCATCCTCGCGGCAGGGCTCCGGCGCGAAGACACGCTCCTCTCGGTGCTGCCGTTCTTCCACACGGGCGGCCTCAACCTCTACATGAACCCGATGATCATGTGCGCGGGCACGACGATCATCATGCGGCAGTTCGACGTCGACAAGACGATGGAACTGCTGGAATCCGGCGTCACCGTGATGTTCGGCGTGCCGGCGATCTATCTCTTTCTCTCGCAGCATCCACGGTTCGCCCAGGCGGACTTCTCGAAAGTGCGCAGCTGGGCGTGCGGGGGCGCGCCGATCCCGAAGAGCCTGCTAGAGCAGTACCTCGCGAAGAACGTGACGATCTGCTTCGGGTACGGCATGACCGAGACCGGGCCGACCGTATTCCTCACCGACGAATCGACCGCGCGCCGGAAGGTCGGGACGGTCGGCAAGCCCGTGATGTACGTCGAGGGGAAGGTCGTCGACACCGCGACCCGGCGCACGCTCGGCGCGCTCGAGCGCGGCGAGCTGCTGCTGCGCGGGCCGGGGCTGACGCCGGGCTACTGGAACAACGCGAAAGCGACCGCCGACGCGTTCCAGGACGGCTGGCTGTGCTCGGGCGACATCGCGTATTTCGACGAGGACGGCGATTACTACATCGTCGATCGCTCCAAGGACATGTACATCTCGGGCGGCGAGAACGTCTATCCGGCCGAGGTCGAGAACGTTCTCTTCCAGCTCGACGGCGTCGCGGAGGCCGCCGTGATCGGCGTCGCCGACGAGAAATGGGGCGAGGTCGGCAAAGCCATCATCGCGCTGAAGCCGGACGCTGCGCTCAGTGCGGCCGACGTGATCGCGCACTGCAAGACGAAGCTCGCGGGCTTCAAGGTGCCGAAGCACGTCGAGTTCGTGCCGCTCCTGCCGCGCAATGCCGCGGGCAAGGTCGAGAAGCCGCGGCTGCGCGAGCACTTTGGGGCGAGAGCGTGAAGTTCGCATACCGGCGGGTGCTGCAGCAGCAGGACTTCGACCGCTTCGCCCGCCTCACGGGCGACGACAATCCGATCCACTGCGACCCGGAGTTCGCGAAGACGACGCACTTCGGCGCGACGGTGGCGCACGGCATGATGCTCTACGGCTGCATCGCCAAGGGCCTCGCGGAGTCGATTCCCGGCCCCGGCGCCGTGCAGCTCGAGCAGACACTCATGTTTCCCAACCCGACGTTCGTCGGCGACTGCATCACGGTCTCGCTGTCGGTCGAAGGCGAGGCGGGCGGCGTGCTCGAGGTCGCGACGGTGGTGAGCAAGTCCGCGCGCGGCGGGGCGCCGGTTGCGACGGCCACCGGTCGCACGCGCGTCGTGCCCCCCGGCGTCGCGGTGCCGCGCATCGCGAGCGCCGGCGCGGCGACCGGGCCGGGCGACGCGCAGTTGTACGGCCTGCGCCCGGGCATGGCAGCGAGCGCCGAGCGCGCGCTCTCGCTCGCAGATCTCGACGAATATGGCGATCTCACGGGCGATCGCAATCCGATCTTTCGCGACGACGGCGCGGCGCGCGAGCGCGGGTTCGCGCGGCGGATCGTCCCCGGACCGCTGCTGGCGGGCATGTTCTCGGATCTGCTCGGCACGAAGCTCCCCGGGCGCGGCACCGGCTGGATGAAACAGTCGCTGCGCTTTCCCGCGCCGGCCTATCCGGGTGAGCGGCTGTGCGCGACCGTCGCGATCACGCGGCTTCGCGCCGACAAGGAGCTCGTGAACCTCGCGACGCAGGTGAGGGGAGAGGACGGGCGCGTCGTCTGCGACGGCGAGGCGCTCGTGCTCGTGAGGAATCTCGAGCGTAAGGGCGGCGCGTGCTGACGGGAGCGACTCGTGTGGGGAGAGGGTCGGGCGGCGTCGACGGGCCGACCTTGCGCCGCAGTCGCCGTCGTCTGGTGGCA
>JALOSW010000052.1 GCA_025458245.1 Burkholderiales bacterium | reverse complement strand
CAGCGAGCCCGCCGAGCCGCCCAGCATCGACGAAACGACTGCGCCCAGGTCGAGCGGCATGCCGCTCGCGCCCGGAAGCAGCTCCCTCAGCGAGAGGACTTGGCTCACGGTGAGGTCGGGCCGCTTGCGCGCGCCGGGACCGGCGCTCGTCCCCGCGCCCGCGGCCGGCCCGCCCGCGCCGCCTGCATGCGCGGCGGGGTTATCGGGTGCGCGCTGGATCCCGTGCTTCAGCCGCGGCACGACGCCGGCCGCGAGGAGCTGCTCGTTCACCTCAAAGTAGAGCTTGCGCAGCGCCAGCGCGAGATGCGGCTGCAGGACGTTGAGGATCGTCGCGCGTACCGCGCCCTCGTCCGCGACAGCGTCGATCGCGTGCTTGAGCGCCGACAGCGCTGCGTCGGGATCGAGCGGATTCTCCTCGCGCTCGACCGGGCCGCCGCGGCCGAGAAGATCGCCGATGCGCGTCTCCACCCCGAGCAACTCGTCGGAATCGAGCTCGTTGAGCGTCTTCGACCGCAGCTTGCCGATGGCGATCTGGTCCTCGATCATGCCGTCGTCGACGAGGGTGAGCTGGTCGAGCGAGAGAGGCGCGCTCGGCGCGCCCGGCCTGCCGCTATCCAGCCGCCGGTCGAAGCCCTCGACGAAGCGGCGCTCGAAGCCGGAGAGGATCGCGTCGCGGGAGGCGCGTGCGCGCCCGGCGGCATCGAAGAGCAGGCGCTGTTCGACGATGCTCGTGGCGGCCGCCTCCTGCTCGTGCAGCGCCTGAGGCAGCGCGTCCAGACCCGACTTCACGCCCGCGACGAGCTCCGCACGCGCGAGCTCGCGGATCCGGGCGATCAGGGCGAGCGCGTTCGGGCGTGCGGCAGACATGGCGCGCAAATCTAGCACGGACGCTCTGACCCGCCGCTTACGCGAACCGTGCGCCCGCGCCCTTACGTGGCAGTGTTCACGCGCCGAGCTTCTTTGCGAGGTCGAGGAAGTCTCTCGCATTCACCTCGAAGCGCGGCTCCGGCGCGGTGTCTTTCTTCCCTTTGGGACCGAACTCGAGGGGCCGCTGCACGAACGCGGCCTTCAGCCCGCAGCGCTTGGCTGCGTCGAGGTCTCCCTTGTGCGCCGCGACCATCATCACCTGCCAGGGGCGCAGCCCCAGGAGTTCGCACGCGCCGAGGTAGGTCTGCGGATCGGGCTTGTAGTGGTTGAAGATCTCTGCCGAGAAGATCGTGTCCCAAGGCAGCCGCCCCTGCTTCGCCAGGTCGACGAGCAGCGCCACGTTGCCGTTGGAGAGCGTGGCGATCACGTAGCGCTTCTTGAGGCGCCTGAGCCCGGCGCCCGCATCGGGCCACGGCCTCAGCCGGTGCCACACGAGATTGAAGTGCGCGCGCTCGGCATCGTCGAACGCCTGCGCGACGCCGAACTGTGCGAGAAGATCGTCGAGGATCATCCGGTGCAGGGCGTCGATGGGCATCCACGGCAGCTCGCCGCGCCGCACGCGGTCCATGGCGGGGCCGTAGCCCGCCCGCCACCCGTCCGCGAACGCAGCCCAGTCGACCTTGAGCTTCTTGGCAGCGCCGAGCCTCCTGCCCTCGCGAATCACGCTGCCGCGCCAGTCGACCACCGTGCCGAAGACGTCGAAGGTGAGGGCCTTGACTTCCTCCAGTGCGTGCTTCATCGGGCTCCCTCCGTGTCGGGTTCGAGAAAGAGTTCGAGCAGGTCGTTGAGGAAGCGACGGCCGCGCTCGGTCGGCCGAATGCGCAAGGCATCGCGCTCGACGAGGCCTTTCGCTTCGGCCGCGACGAGCGGTCGCTCCGCGACCGAGATCGGCAATCCGGTGCGCTCGGCGAAGAGCGCCGTCTCGAAACCATCCGCGAGCCGCAGCGCGTTCATCATGAACTCGAAGGGCAGCTCGCTTGGCGCGACCTCGCGCCGCTCGACGACGTGGGTGCCGTCGGCTACGCGCCGCATGTATTCCGCCGGCGTGCGCGAGCGCACTTCGCGGACGATGCGATCGGGGAACGAGATTTTCGCGTGCGCGCCCGCGCCGATGCCCAGGTAGTCGCCGAACCGCCAGTAATTGAGATTGTGGCGGCTCTCGCGCCCGGGCTTCGCATAAGCGGAGGTCTCGTAGTGCGAGTAGCCCGCGCCCGTCAGCGTGCTCTCGACCGCCTCCTGGATCGCCGCGGCAGCGTCTTCGCCCGGCACTGCCGGCGGATGCTTGGCGAAGAAGGTGTTCGGCTCGATGGTGAGGTGATAGGCCGACAGATGCTGCGCGCCGCTCGCGATCGCGGTCTCGGCGTCCCGCCGCGCCTCGGCCTCCGACTGGCCCGGAAGCGCGTACATCAGGTCGAGGTTGAAGTTCTCGAAGTGCGCCTGCGCGATCTCGACCGAGCGCCACGCCTCGCGTTCGTCGTGAATCCGTCCGAGCGCGCGCAGATGCGCCGCGGAGAAGCTCTGGATGCCGATCGACAGGCGGTTTACGCCGGCGCCGCGGAAATCGCGGAACTTCTCCGCTTCGAACGTGCCCGGATTCGCTTCGAGCGTGATCTCGGCGCTCGCGTCTAGGGGGAGGCGAGCACGGATCGCCGCGAGCAGCCGCTCGATCGCGCGCGCCGAAAACAGACTCGGCGTGCCGCCGCCGAAGAACACCGTGTACACGCGCCGTCCCCACACGGACGGCAGCGTCGCTTCGAGATCGGCGACGAGGGCATCGACGTAGTCGCCCTCGGGCAGGACGCCGCGCGCCTCGTGCGAGTTGAAATCGCAATAGGGACACTTGCGCACGCACCAGGGCAGGTGCACGTAGAGAGAGAGCGGCGGCAGCGCGGCGAGGCGGATGCCGCGCGCGGACGACGGTGCCTGGATGACTGCCGATGCCATGGCGGACGAGCTCGATCGGGAGGGCCGGAACGACCCGCGGTCGCGCCGATCGCGATTGACCCTTGATCGGCGTGAACTTAGAGTGCCAGATCGCGAAGAAACTCTCAAACCCTCTGCCGGACGCCGCAATGCTCCGCATCTACCGCCACGCGTTCGAGGTGCCGGAATCCGCCCTCGACCGCAACGGCCACGTCAACAACGTGCAGTACGTCCAGTGGATGCAGGATGTCGCCGTCATGCATGCCGACGCCGCCGGCTGCTCGGCCGCCACCGACGCCGCCGGGGCGACGTGGGTCGCACGCAGCCACTGGATCGAGTATCTGCGCCCCGCGTTCGCCGGCGACCGCGTCGTCGCGGTGACCTGGGTCTCGAACTTCCGCAGGGTGCGCTCGCTGCGGAAATACCGCTTTGTGCGCGTCGACGACGGCGCGTTGCTCGCGGAGGGAGAGACCGACTGGGTGTTCGTCGACGCCGCCACCGGCAAGCTGCGCGCCATTCCGACGGAGGTGACGAGCGCGTTCACCTTGCTTCCCGAGGCCGAGGAGCCCGACAGCGCGGCGCTCGCGCGCACCGTATGACGGCGCGCGGCAAGCCGATGCGCCGCGTGGAGCTGTTCATCGCGACGAGCCTCGACGGCCATGTCGCGCGCGCCGACGGCCGGATCGACTGGCTCTACCACGATGCCGATTACGGCTACGCCGCGTTCTACGATTCGATCGACACGGTCATCATGGGGCGGCGCACTTACGACGACGTGCTCGGGTTCGGCCCGTATCCCTATGCCGACAAGACCGGCTACGTCTTCTCGCACTCGCGTCCGCCGGCAGCGGCCGGGAGCGTGACTTTCGTGTCCGGGTCGCCAGCGGACTTCGTCGCGCGGCTGCGCCGGCTTCCGGGGAAGGATCTCTGGCTCGCCGGCGGGGCGGGACTCGTCGCCGCGTTTCTCGACCACGATCTCGTGGACGACTTCATCGTCTCCGTCCATCCCGTCGTGCTCGGATCGGGCATCCCGCTCTTTCCCAGGCAGGGCCGCGAGATCGCCTTGACGCTCTCGGGCGTCACCTCGTACGAGAGCGGGCTGGTGCAGCTCCGATACGAGCGTCGGCGGTAGCGACGTCGCACCCCGCGGGGTGCGGCCTCAGGCGCTTTCCCGAAGCAACTCGATCAGCCGTCTGAGCGCCTGGCCGCGGTGGCTCACCGCGTTCTTCTCCTCGGGGGCGAGTTCTGCCGCCGTCCTGCCCAGATCGGCAAGCAGGAAATGAGGGTCGTACCCGAACCCCCGCGTGCCGCGCGGCGAGTC
Source organism: Burkholderiales bacterium (assembly GCA_025458245.1). Lineage (GTDB taxonomy): Bacteria > Pseudomonadota > Gammaproteobacteria > Burkholderiales > SG8-39 > JAOAEA01. The sequence continues at coordinate 22,645 of JALOSW010000052.1, read as the reverse complement.
GATCACCTCGCCATGCCAGCGGCCCTGTGCGATCAGGGGCTCGGGGTCGTGCGCATGGCGAACGAGCACGATCACTGCGTAGTAATGCGCCGCGCGGTCGGCGACGCCGGCGAGCAGACGCACGAGTTTTTCGTTGTTGCGCGCGTCGGATCTCGGCTCGCCTCCGAATCGCGCCGAGTGAACGCCCGGCTCGCCGCCGAGCGCCCGGACACAGATGCCGGAATCGTCCGCGAGCGCGGGAAGGCCCGAGAGCGCCGACGCGTGGCGCGCCTTCGCCAGCGCGTTTTCGACGAACGTGTCGTGCGGCTCTTCGGCTTCGAGGATACCGAGGTCGCCCTGCGGGACGATCTCGAAATCGAAGGGCGCGAGCAACTCGCGGAACTCGCGGAGCTTGCCGGGGTTGCCGGAGGCGAGGACGAGGGTTTTCATGCGTGAGCCGGGAGCCGCGAAAGCGCAAAGGACGCAAAGGTACGCAAAAAGACGCCGTCCGTCTCCAAGGCCGGCGGCGCTCCCCGCTTGCGATGACTTCGCGGGGCTAGCTTTCCCCACGCCTTTCCTTTCGCGCTCCTTTGCGCCCTTCGCGCTTTCGCGGTCTCGGTCAGCCCCCGAGCGAGCGCCGCTGCGCGGCCACCAGTTCGCGGATGCCCTTCTCGGCCAGCGCGAGCATCGCCTCCATCTGCGCGCGTGTGAACGGATGTCCTTCCGCCGTCCCCTGGATCTCGACGAAGCCCCCCGAGCCGGTCATGACCACGTTCATGTCCGTGTCGCCGGCCGAGTCCTCGGCGTAATCGAGGTCGAGCACGGGCTCGCCGGCGTGCACGCCCACGGAGACGGCCGCGACGAAATCGCGGAACGGCAGCGCCGCGATCTTCCCCGCGGCGGCGAGCTTCGAGCAGGCGTCGTACAGCGCCACGAAGGCGCCCGTGATCGATGCGGTGCGCGTGCCGCCGTCGGCCTGAATCACGTCGCAGTCGATCTGGATCGTGCGCGGCCCGAGGCGCTCCAGATCGGTCACCGCGCGCAGCGATCGGCCGATGAGCCGCTGGATCTCCTGCGTGCGGCCCGTCTGTTTGCCGCGCGCCGCCTCGCGGTCGGTGCGCGTGTTGGTCGAGCGCGGGAGCATGCCGTACTCGGCCGTCACCCAACCGCGCTGCGTGTCGCGCAGATGCGGCGGCTGGCGCTCGTCGACGCTCGCGGTGCAGAGGACGCGGGTGTCGCCGAAGGCGACGAGCACGGCCCCTTCAGCATGCTTGGTGTAGCCGCGCTCGATCGCGACCGGGCGCATTTCGTCGGATTTGCGGTTGGAGGGGCGCATCGTTCGGCCTGCGGCTGTCGGGGGGAGTGGAATCGGCTGTCGGGAGCGGGCGCGGCGGCCCGGGCGTCGAGGCGGCTCACGCGTCGTATCGGCCGGCGAGCCCTCTGCCAGGCCCCGCGGACCGATCACCCGGAGTGCTTGTGAATCGCGGTGCGGATTTCGTCGATCGCGCGCTCGATTTCGTCGTCGGTGAGATGGCTGTGCGCCTGGGCGTCGGACTTGCCCCAGTCGGAGAGCTTCGTGGTCTTCTCGTTCGCGTCCATCGCGAGCGTCGAGATCCACTCGCCCGCGCCGGCCACTTCCTCCGCCCAGGTGAGCGCGATCACCGAAAGGTTGTCGCTGTCGCGGCCTGCGCGCGCCTCGGCGAGGTCGAGGAGCTCGGGGACGCCGCGCACGACGTTCCCGTCGGCGAGTTGTTCGCCGATCACGCGCCCGCTGAGCGGGCCCCAGAATCCGTCGGAGCAGAGCAGAATCGTGTCGCCGTGCTTGAGCAGCGCGCGCCGCGACAGCTCGACCTTCGGCGGGTTCATCTGGCCGAGGCAGTTGAAGATCTTGTTGCGCTCGGGGTGGACGCCCACCGCCTCCTCGCGGATGCGGCCGAGGTCCACGAGCATCTGCACGCGGGAGTGGTCCTTCGTCTGCGCCTCGACGCGGCCCTCGCGCAGGAGGTAGAGCCGCGAGTCGCCGACGTGCGCCCAGTAGGCGACGCCATCCTGCACCACGCACGCGACGCAGGTCGTGCGCGGCGTCTCGAGCAGCCGGCGCACTTCGGCGTAGTCGAGAATGGCGAAGTGGGCGTTCGTGATCGAGTCGAGCAGGAAGCGCACCGGGTCCGCGAGCTTCGGCGTCGCCTCGCGCTGGAACGCCTCGGCGATGAACTGCACCGCGATCTGCGCGGCGACCTCGCCGTGCAGGTGTCCGCCCATGCCGTCGGCGACGATCATCACGACGGCGTCGCGGCTGTAGCAATACGCGACCCGGTCCTGGTTCTCCCTGCGTCCGCCGACGCGGCTCTCCTGGTAGATCGAGAACTTCATCGCACGCTCAATGCCGCGCCAGCTTGGCGAGCGCCCCGCGCAGGTTCACGACGAAAGACTTCCGCCTCGCGATCTCCGGATCGCGCTCGCGCAGGAGCACCTTCTGCAGCGCCATCGCGCTCTGCGGCCGCTTCATGTGATCGAGCTGGAGGCACCAGTCGATGGTCTCGAGGAGCTGCTCCGAGTAGCGGCCGGCGAAGAGCTGAGTGGCCGGCACGAACCGGTCTTTCTCGACGCGCAGGTCGGAGGCCTGCGGAGCGACGCCGGCGATGCAGGCGAACATGCTCGCGCCCACCGAGTACATGTCGCTCCACGGACCGAGCAGCTCGCGGTTCTTGTACTGCTCGGGGGGGGCGAACCCCGGCGTGTACATCGGGTTCAGCTTGAAGCCGCCCTGCACGAGCGTCTGGCGCGCCGCACCGAAATCGATCAGCACCGGCGTGCCGTCGTTGCGGATGTAGATGTTCGCGGGCTTCAGGTCGAGATGCAGGAGCTTGTTGGCGTGCACTTCGCGCAGCCCGTTGAGCGCGAGCGTGAAGATGCGCCGGATGAAGTTCTCCTTGATCGAGCCCTTGCGCGCCTGGATGTACTCCTGCAGCGTGCGGCCGCGCTCGTAGCGCATCACGAGATAGACGGTCTCGTTCGCGCGGAAGAAATTGAGCACTCGCACCACGTTCTGGTGCGAGAGTCGCGCGAGCGCCCGGCCCTCCTCGAAGAAGCACTTCATGCCGTAGCGGAACGTCGCGAGGTTGTCCTCGGCGATCGACGGCAGCGCATCGCCCTCGTGGCGCAGCGCGAGCGACGACGGCAGGTATTCCTTGATCGCGACCGGCTGGTCGTTCTCGTCGTGCGCGAGATACACGATCGAAAAGCCCCCGCACGAGAGCACTTTCACGGTAGGACTGGAGCTGATAGCCATCCGGGAGCGGCTGGTTCGCTTGCGACGGCATCGGCGGCGTTCGGGGCGGGGAGGCGCGGATGGTATGATAACGGTCTGATTTGCGCCCCATTTTCGGAGCTTGCCCGGCCAAAGTAAAGCGCGGCCGGAGCGGAAAACAACAATGATTCACAGCATGACCGGCTACGCCGCGGTGTCGCGCGATGTCCCCCTGGGAACGCTCGCGATGGAGATCCGCAGCGTCAACTCGCGCTTCCTGGACCTGCAGTTTCGCATCGCCGAGGACTTGCGCGCCGCCGAACCGCAGCTGCGCGAGCTGATCGGCGGTGCCGTCGCGCGGGGCAAGGTCGACTTCCGCCTCTACTTCACGCCGGCGATCGGCGCAGGCGGCGAGGCAGCCCTCGATCGCACGGTGCTCGAGCGGCTCGCGAGCCTGCAGCGCGCGGTGCGCGCGGCGATCCCGGATGCGCAGGCGCTGCGCGTATCCGAAGTGCTCCACTGGCCCGGAATCTTCGGCGACGACCCGAACGCGCAGATGGCGCTGCGGGAATCGGTGCTCGCGCTCGCCCGCGACGCGCTCGCGGAGCTCGCAGCGACGCGCAAGCGCGAGGGCGCGAAGCTCGCCGACATGATCCGAGGCCGCGTCGCGCTGATGCGCGAGAAGCTTGCCGAGATCGCGCCGGCGGTGCCGCAGGCGATCGCCGCATACCAGGAGAAGCTCGCGTCGCGCCTGCGCGAAGTGCTCGCAGGCGGCGAGGAAGAGCGCATCCGGCAGGAGATCGCGATGTTCGGCGTGAAGATCGACGTCGCCGAGGAGCTGTCGCGCCTCGCGGCGCACCTCGACGAGGTCGAGCGCGTGCTCGCCAAGGGGGGCCAGGTCGGCAAGCGCCTCGACTTCCTGATGCAGGAGCTGAACCGCGAGGCGAACACGCTCGGCTCGAAGTCGGTCTCGAAGCAGGTGTCCGACGCCGCGCTCGACTTCAAGCTCGCGATCGAGCAGATGCGCGAGCAGGTGCAGAACCTCGAGTAGGGATCGAGGACCCGGGATTCGGGATCGAGCGCTCGTTCCTCATTCCTCGTTCCTCGATCCTCAGCCCTCAACCTCCTCGATCCTCACGTGACCGGCCTCCTTTTCATCGTTTCCGCTCCGTCCGGTGCCGGGAAGTCCTCGCTCGTGAACGCCGTGCTCGCGGATGATCCGCGCCTCGCCCTGTCGATCTCGTACACGACGCGTGCGCCGCGGCCCGGCGAGCAGCACGGGCGCGAGTACTTCTTCGTCGCCCGGGACGCGTTCCTCGCGATGGCGGCGGCCGGCGAGTTTCTCGAGAGCGCGGAGGTCCACGGCAACCTCTACGCGACCTCGCAGAAGCAGATCGCGGCGGTGCGGGCAGGCGGCCGGGACGTGGTCCTCGAGATCGACTGGCAGGGGGCCCAGCAGGTGCGCCGCATCTTTCCCGATGCCATCGGCATCTTCATCCTGCCGCCGTCGGTAGCGGAGCTCGAGCGCCGGCTGCGGGGCCGCGGTCAAGACTCGGACGAGGTCATCCGGCGCCGTCTCGCCGCCGCCGCCGCCGAGATCGGGCATGCTGCCGAGTTCGATTATGTTATTATCAACAAAGACTTCGACGAGGCGCGGCGTGATCTGGCCGCGGTCGTCCGCGCCTCCCGGCTGGTGCTGGCCCGGCAGAGCGCGCTCCACTCCGACCTTTTCGCCGCAAAGAGATAGCCATGGCTCGCATCACCGTCGACGATTGCCTCAAGCGCATCCCCAACCGCTTCCAGATGACGCTCGCCGCGACCTATCGCGCGCGCCAGCTCGCCCATGGCGGCTCGCCGCTCGTGGACACGCAGCGCGACAAGCCGACCGTCATCGCCCTGCGGGAAGTCGCCTCGGGCAAGGTCGGCATCGAAATGCTCCAGCGAGTCACCACGCTGGGTTGAAAACCGATCGCGCCCGCGTGACGTGCTCCCCCTCCGCGCCGCGATCGGTTCGGCACGAGGGGCGCAGCCGTGCAGGTTGACACCGCGGGCATTCTCGACGGACTGAAGGCGGGCCTCTCCGCCTACCTGAAGCCGGTCGACCTCGACCGCATCGAAGAAGCGTACCGCTTCAGCGACGCCGCCCACCAGGGCCAGTTCCGGCAGAGCGGCGAGCCTTACATCTCTCATCCCGTCGCCGTCGCGGGGATCCTCTCCGAGTGGCAGCTCGACGCGCAGACGCTCTCTGCCGCGCTGCTCCACGACGTGATGGAGGACACGCACGTCTCGAAGGACGAACTCGCGTCGCGCTTCGGCAAGGGCCGAGAACTTCCGCAAGATGCTGCTCGCGATGGCGCGCGACGTGCGCGTCATCCTGATCAAGCTCGCCGACCGGCTGCACAACATGCGCACGCTCGACGCGGTGGGCCCCGCGAAGCGGCGCCGCATCGCCAAGGAAACGATCGAGATCTACGCGCCGATCGCGAGCCGCCTGGGCCTCGACGCGCTCTACCGCGAGCTGCAGGATCTGTCGTTCCAGCACACCTATCCGCTGCGCCACCGCGTGCTCGCGAAGGCGATCCGCTCGGCGCGCGGCAACCGGCGCGAGGTCGTCGGCAAGATCGCCGAAGGCATCAAGGCGAAGCTCGCCGACGCGAAGATCGAGGCGACTGTCCAGGGACGGGAGAAGCACCTCTTCTCCATCTACCGCAAGATGGTCGAGAAGAACCTCTCGTTCTCCGAGGTGCTCGACATCTACGGCTTTCGCGTGATCGTGAACGACACGCCGTCGTGCTACCTCGCGCTCGGCGCGCTGCACGCGATCTACAAGCCGGTGCCCGGAAAGTTCAAGGACTACATCGCGATCCCGAAGGCGAACGGCTACCAGTCGCTGCATACGACGCTCATCGGCCCCTACGGGACGCCGGTCGAGGTGCAGATCCGCACCTGGGACATGAACCGCATCGCCGAGACCGGCGTCGCCTCCCACTGGCTCTACAAGGACGATCAGGCGTTCAACGAGGTGCAGCAGCGCACGCATCGCTGGCTGCAGTCGCTCGTCGAGATCCAGAACGCGAGCGGCGACCCGGCCGAGTTCCTGGAGCACGTGAAAGTCGACCTCTTCCCCGACGAGGTCTACGTGTTCACGCCGAAGGGCAAGATCATGTCGATGCCGCGCGGCGCGACGCCGGTCGACTTCGCCTACGCCGTGCACACCGACATCGGCAACCGCTGCATCGCGGCCAAGGTGAACTACGAGCTCGTGCCGCTGCGAACCGAACTCAAGAACGGCGACCGCGTCGAGATCATCACCGCGGCGCACGCCCACCCGAACCCGGCGTGGCTCTCGTACGTGAAGACCGGCAAGGCGCGGTCGCAGATCCGGCACTTCCTCAAGACCATGCAGCTCGAGGAGTCGACGGCGCTCGGCGAGCGGCTGCTCTCACAGGCGCTTCGCGCCCTCGAGAGCGACCCGTCGGCGCTCGGCCCGTGGCGCTGGGAGCGGCTGGTGCGCGATGCCGGCGCGAAGTCGCGGCAGGAGATCCTCGCGGACATCGGCCTCGGGAAGCGGCTCGCGGCGATCGTCGCGCGGCAGCTGCTCGCGCTCGGCGATCAGACCGCGCCGGAACTCAAGCCCGGCGGCGCGATCACCGTGCGCGGGTCCGAGGGCATGGCAGTGCAGTTCGCGCGCTGCTGCCGCCCGATTCCGGGCGACCCCATCATCGGCTTCATCAAGAAGGGGCAGGGGCTGGTGGTGCACACGCACGACTGCCCGACGGCGCAGAAGTCGCGCACCGATCCCGAGAAGTGGATCGACGTCGACTGGGACCCGGACACCGGCCGCATGTTCGATGTTTCGATCCGCGTGATCGCCGCCAACCAGCGCGGCGTGCTCGCGAAGGTCGCCGCCGCGATCGCCGACGCCGGATCGAACATCGACAACGTCAGCATGGACGAGGAGCGCGGCATCTACACGGCCATGCAGTTCACCGTGCAGATCCAGAACCGCATGCATCTCGCCCAGCTGATGCGCAGCCTGCGCCGCATCCCCGAGGTGGTCCGCATCGGGCGCACCAAAGATCGAGTGCGGGACTAAGAAGCTCCGATCGGCCGTTCTCGGCGAAAAAGCCATCGCGCGACCCCGAGCGCGCGAGCCGTCGGTTTAGGCACCAGCGCTCGTCCCGCTTCGCTGCCGCGCGACGCACAGCGGCCGTGGTTCGGGGTTTCCCTGTAACGCAAGGGCGCGAAGGAGCGCAGAGGGCCGTCGACGGGAGACGCCGGTGCGGTCGGCGCATCCCGGCGCCCCGCGTCGACGAGCGCATCGGGGGAGAACAGCGCCCTCCGCTCGCGAGCCTTCGCGGGAAACAGGGTGTTGAAGAACGGGGAATACGTCCCCCGCCACCTGTTCCAGCGCGTGTCGAAACCCGGTTTCCCTCGGGAGCAGGCTCGTGACGGTCCCGACCCGCGCGCCGGAGAGCCGATCGTCGACAGGCTTCCGACGCGCCCTCGCGGTTCGGAGAGCTTGTTCAGCCTTGCCCGGCCACCACGCGCTTCTCGGCGAACGGCGTCGCGATCGAGGCGGGCTGTCCGATCAGGTTGACGTCGCCCGAGAGCTCGCCGCCCTCGGCGATCACGAGCTTCGCGTAGCGGATCTTGCCGGTGATCTTGCCGGTCGAGTGCACGATCAGGCGCTTGCGCGCGGTCAGTTCGCCCTGGAAGGTGCCGCGGATCTCCGCGACGTCGACGCCGACCGTGCCCGCATAAGCGCCCTGCTCCGCGATCTGGATTTCGCGGCTGTCCATGGTCGCTTCCACGCGCCCTTCCACGACCAGCGTGTCGCAGTCGGTGATCTCCACCCCTTTCAGCTTGATGTTCGGGCCGACGATGAGCTTGCTGCCCTTCGGCTCCTCGATCTCGGCGGGCGCGGCGACCGCCGTCGGCGCTTCCTCGGGTTTCGCTTCGGCGCCGGCCGGGCTCGCACCGGCGGGCGTGGGCGCGTAGGGCGCGAACCGCGTGTCGCGGCGGATGTTGGAGTCCTTGTTGAAGAGCCGATCCTTGCCGAGCATGAAGCCTCCTTTGGGCGTGTGTAGGGCTGGCGAGCCGGCCGCGCCGGATTGCGCGGGGCGCCCTCTCTTACGCAAAGGTCGTACCTTGCGCGAAACTCTGCGCGCAATGCCATGAAATACATATGGAAATCCGCCAACCGCGACAGGCACACAGGCCCCGCGCATGTCGGCCGGACCCGACGCGCGCCAGAGACGATCGCGCAAGATCCTGTTTCGACGCGGGATGACGCGTCTCCGTCGACCGACATCGGACCCCCGAAAAGCGCGCCCCGACGACACTCGCCTGGCATAAGCTTCGGCCGCGACCGATCCCCGCTGACCGGAGTCGAGGCATGAAGATCGAAACGAACGGCGTGCAACTGCACTGCGCGATCGAGGGCGAAGGGCCGTGGCTCGCGATGAGCCACTCGCTCGCGTGCAACCTTTCGATGTGGGACAACGAAGCGCGCGCGCTCTCGAAGCGCTTCAAGGTGCTGCGGTTCGACACGCGCGGCCACGGGCAGAGCGGCGCGCCGGCCGGGCCCTACTCCCTCGAAATGCTAGCCGACGACGTCAAGGGCCTCTTCGACGCGCTCGACATCCGCGCGGCGCACTGGGTCGGCCTTTCCATGGGCGGGATGATCGGACAGACCTTCGCGCTGCGATACCCGGGCGTCTTGCGCAGTCTCGTGCTCGCCGACACGACCAGCCGCTATCCGAAAGACGCAGGGCCGATCTGGCAGGATCGCATCCGGCTCGTGGAATCGCAGGGGATGGAGCCGCTCGTCGCGCCGACACTCGAGCGCTGGTTCACGGAGCCGTTCCGCAAGGCGCATCCCGAACGCGTCGCGCCGATCGCTACAGCGATTCGCGCCACGCCGGTCGCCGGCTACGTCGGCTGCAGCCACGCGATCCCGAAAATCGATCTCACCACGCGCCTGAAAGAGATCGGCGTGCCGACCCTGGTGATCGTGGGAGAAGACGATCCCGGCACGCCCGTCGCGATGGCGCGCGAAATCCACGACGCCCTGCCGGGCTCGGAACTCGTGGTGATCCCGCGAGCGGCGCACCTCGCGAACGTGGAACAGCCCGAGGCGTTCGGCGCGGCGCTCGACCGCTTCTACGCTCGCATCGTCGACTGAGCGCGCGCGCCGCGGCGACGGCTACTCGCGCATCCAGGTTTGGGTGCGGCCGAGCAGCGCCACGCCGATGAAGCCGCGGACTTCGAGCTTCTTGCCGCCGTCGGCGAGTCGCGCCTTCGCCTTGTAGACCTTGCCGTTGTTCGGGTCGAGGATCTCGCCCCCGGTCCACTCGTCGCCGTCGAGCTTCAGCCCCGAGAGGATCTGCATGCCGGTGATCGGCTGATCCTTCTTCGCGCCCTCGCACTTGTCGCACTTCGGGTTCGGATCCTCGCCGGGCTTGCGGAACAGCTTCTCGATCGTCCCGGTCAGGGCACCGCCTCCGTCCAGCGAGATCCGCACGAGCGCTTTGGGCTCGCCGGAGGCGTCGTCGATGGTCTTCCACAGGCCCACGGGATTCGCGGATTGGGCCTGAGCGATCGAGGAAAAAAGAGCGAGTGCGGCGAGCGCTGCGATACGCGACATGGTTCACCTCCGGCCGCGGATGCTAACAGGCTGTCGCGAAGCGGGCGATAGATCCCCTCGCCCGCCCTTTGCAGCGCCGGTCGAAGCCCGCTCGCGGCGTCGACGTCTCGCGCGAGACCCCCGAAGCGGGCGTCCGCAAACGGACTTCCTGCCCCGCCGCCAATGGATCTGCGCGAATCGGCCTCGACGCGCGAGCGTGGCGCCGACGCCGGCGGCCTTGCGCAGGTTGACGCATTGATTGAGGCCTCATATATTGAGATCTGAATCATCTTCGAGCAGATCGCACCGTGCACGCGCTGCCCTTGGAAGGCACCTACGCCGTCGTTACCGGAGCCGGGCGGGGCATCGGCGCGGCCATCGCGTCGGCGCTCGACGAAGCGGGCGCGCAGGTGGCCCTGCTCGGCCGCGACACGACGCGGCTCGCGGCGCACGCCGCGACGCTGCGCCGCCCGGCGATCACGGTCGCGGTCGACGTCGCCGACGAGGCATCGGTCGCCAACGCGTTCGCGACGATCCGGGAGCGCTTCCCGCGCATCGACATTCTCGTCAACAACGCGGGCCTCGCCGACAGCGCCCCGTTCGCGAAATCCGACCGCGCGCTCTGGGACCGGATGCTCGGCGTAAACCTCACCGGGACGTATCTCTGCACGCGCGAGGTGGTGCCGGCCATGGCGAAGCAGCCATTCGGCCGGATCGTCAACGTTGCGAGCACCGCGGGCCTCGTCGGCTACGCCTACGTCGCCGCGTACTGCGCCGCCAAGCACGGCGTCGTGGGGCTCACGCGGGCGCTCGCGCTGGAGCTCGCGAAGACGTCGGTGACGGTGAACGCGGTGTGCCCGGGATACACCGAGACCGACATCGTGCGCGACGCCGTGGCGAACATCGTCGCCAAGACGGGCAGGAGCGAAGCGGACGCCCGGGCGGCCCTCACCGCACGCAATCCGCAGGGGCGCATGATCCGCCCCGAGGAGGTCGCAAGCGCGGTGCTCTGGCTGTGCAGCACCGGCGCCGCATCGATCACGGGGCAGGCCATCGCCGTCGCCGGCGGGGAGATTCAATGAGCGCGGCAGAAACGACGGATACGAGCGTCGATCGCGAATCGCGGGTGAAGGACACCGACCACGACGCGCTGCGGCTCTGGCTGCGGCTTCTCACCTGCACGAATCTCGTCGAGGGGGCCATTCGCAGCGAGCTGCGTCAGTCGTTCGACTGCACGCTGCCGCGCTTCGATCTCATGGCGCAGCTCGAGCGGCATCCCGAGGGACTGCGAATGGGCGAGCTCTCGCGGCGCATGATGGTGACCGGCGGCAACGTGACCGGCATCACCGACCAGCTCGTGAAGGAGGGCCTCGTGACGCGCGAAGCGCCCCCGGACGATCGGCGCGCCTTCGTGGTCCGGCTCACGCCGGCGGGTCGCAAGAGCTTTCAGCGCATGGCGCAGGCGCACGAAGCATGGATCGTCGAGCTGTTCGCTGCGCTACCTGCGAGCGAACGCCGGCAGCTCTACGCGCTGCTCGCGAAACTGAAGACGGGCCTCCTCGCGGCGACGCGGCAGGCCGACGAAGGAACCGAGGCTGTGTGAGCGCCCCGCGGGGGCCATGGCACCAAAAGGCGGCGAGCGCTCGCGCGCGCCTGCTCGCGGCCGCTGCAAGTCTTTTTCTGACGATCACGTGGAGACCCGAATGAACTCGAAGTGGATCGACATCGCCGCGCCCGACGGCGGCAGCTTCGGAGGCTATCTCTCGTTGCCGCCCGCCGGACGCGGGCCGGGCATCGTGCTCATCCAGGAGATCTTCGGCGTGAATGCGCACATTCGCGCGGTCGCCGACCAGTACGCGATGGATGGTTTCACGGTGATCGCGCCGGATGTCTTCTGGCGTATGCAACGGCGACTCGACATCGGCTATTCGCAGGCGGACATGGAAACCGGGATCGGCCTGATGCAGCGCATGGATTTCGACATGGCCGTCGCGGACCTCGGCGCAGTCGTGTCCGTGCTGCGCGCGCTGCCCGCTTGCACCGGCAGGGTCGCGTCGCTCGGATTCTGCATGGGCGGGCTGCTGGCCTACCTCGCAGCCGCGCATGCGGGTGTCGATGCGGCGGTCTGCTACTACGGCGGCGGCATTCCGAACCAGCTCGCTGCCGCCGCGGACATTCGCGTGCCGGTGCTGTTTCATTTCGCGGCGAACGACGCGCACATCCCGCTCGAAGGCGTGGAGAAGGTGAAAGCGGCCTTCGCGGGGCGCGTCGGGAGCGCCGTGCACGTCTACGCCGGCGCGGACCACGGCTTCAACTGCTGGGAGCGGGCGGCGTATCGCCAGCCGGCGGCGGCGCTGGCGCGCGGCCGGTCGCTGGCGTTCCTGGCGACGACGATCGCCTGACGGAAAGCGGCATCAACGAGTCGTTCGAGGAGGTGACACGATGGCCCACACCGCGCACGTCGACACGTTCGCCCGGGACAACCTCCCGCCGCGCAGCGCGTGGCCCGAACTCCTCTTCGAGCTGCCGGAGCTCGATTACCCGGCACGCATGAACTGCGCCGGCGAACTGCTCGACGGCGCGGTCGCGCGCGGCTGGGGCGAGCGCATCGCGATTCGCGCGCCGGACGGCCGGTGCACCTATCGCCAGCTCATGGCGCAGGCGAATCGCATCGCAGCGGTGCTCGTCGAGGACATGGGGCTCGTGCCAGGCAACCGGGTGCTCCTGCGCGGCCCGAACAACCCCATGATGGCGGCGTGCTGGCTCGGCGTGATGAAAGCAGGCGGCATCGTCGTCGCCACCATGCCGCTGCTTCGGGCGAAGGAGATCACCGACGTGGTCACCAAGGCCGAGGTCACGCACGCCCTCTGCGATCGCCGCCTCGCCGAGGAGCTGCAGGCCGCGCTGCCTGCGTGCCCGACGCTGAAGACTGTCCGCTACTGGTACGACGACGCCCCCGACTCGCTCGACGCGCTCACGGCCCGGCAGAGCGGCGAGTTCCGGACCTGCCCGACCGCCGCCGACGACGTCGCGCTCATCGCCTTCACCTCGGGCACGACGGGGAAGCCCAAAGGCACGGTGCATTTCCATCGTGACGTGATCGCAATGTGCGATCTCTTTCCGAAGTCGTGCCTGCGCACCGTGAGCGACGACATCTATTGCGGGACGCCGCCGCTCGCCTTCACCTTCGGGCTGGGCGGGATGCTGTGCTTCCCCCTGCGCGTCGGCGCGTCCACCGTGCTCGTCGAGCGCCTCACGCCGGAGGCACTGATGCAGACCATCGAGGACTTCCGCGCCACGGTGTGCTTCACGGCTCCTACTTTCTATCGCCAGATGGCGCCGCTCGCTGCCAAGTTCGATCTGTCGAGCCTGCGCGCGTGCGTCTCGGCGGGCGAGGCCCTGCCCGACGCCACGCGGCAGGCGTTCAAGGCCGCGACCGGCATCGAAATCATCGACGGCATCGGCTCGACCGAGATGATTCACATCTTCGTGTCGCACACCCCCGAGACGGTGCGGCGCGGCGCGACCGGCTACGCGGTCCCGGGCTATCGCGCCGCAGTGCTCGACGAAGACGGCAAGCCCTGCCCGCCCGGCGTCGTCGGCCGGCTCGCCGTGAAGGGCCCGACCGGCTGCCGCTACCTCGCCGACCCGCGGCAGGAGGTCTACGTCCAGAACGGCTGGAACGTCACGGGCGACGCCTACCTCATGGATGCCGACGGCTACTTCTTCTACCAGGCGCGCACGGACGACATGATCATCTCGGCCGGCTACAACATCGCCGGACCGGAGATCGAGGGCACGCTGATGCAGCACGAAGCGGTCGCCGAGTGCGGCGTGGTGGCCGCGCCCGACGAGGAGCGCGGCCAGATACCGAAGGCCTACGTCGTGCTGAAGCCCGGCTACGTCGGCGACGCAGCGATGGCCAAGGCGCTGCAGGACTTCGTTAAATCGGCGATCGCGCCTTACAAGTATCCGCGCGCGGTCGAGTTCGTCGGCGCGCTCCCGCGCACCGAGACCGGCAAGCTGCAGCGATTCAAGCTGCGCGAGATGGCGCGAACGGCCGGCTGAGGCGTTCGCCTCAACGCTGCTGCTTCACCAGCCGCAGCACCCCATTCGACACGATCACCTGTCCATCGCGCGCGAACGCCTCGTGGTTGGATTCGATGTCGTCCAGCTTGTACAGGTAGTTCACCATCACGCCCGCAGACTGGCGCAGTCCGCGGGACGAGACGTCCGCCATCCAGTTGACGCGCTCGAGCCGCGCGCCGTTGCCGAGATGGAAGCGCGCGACTGCATCGAGCGGCCGGCCCGCTTCCTTCTCGTTGACGAGATACCGGGCCGCGAGGCGCGTGAGCGCCGGGGCAAGCGCATCGCGCAGCTCCGGGTGCTCGTGCCACTCGGGGGTTGCGAGCAGGCCGCGCAGGCCTTCGTACGGGTCGCTCGCGCCGGACGCGGCCGCCAGCCGGGTGCGCTCGGCCGCGGTGAAAAGCGTCTCGTCGCGGATCGTCAGGCGCGCATCGAGCCATCGCCGGAATCCGGGAAGCGGCGAGAGCGTGGCGAACGTCTTGAGGCGCGGCAGTTCCGCCCTGAGCTGCTCGACCACGCGTTTGATGAGAAAGCCGCCGAACGACACGCCGCGCAGGCCGGCCTGCGTATTCGAGATGGAATAGAACACCGCGGTGCTCGCGCCCTGCGGATCGGCCGAGGGCTTCGACTCGTCCAGCAGGCTGTGCACGTTCGGGGCGAGTTCCTTCACCAGCGCCACCTCGACGAACACGAGCGGCTCGTCGGGCATCCGCGGGTGGAAGAACGCGTAGCAGCGCCGGTCGGAGTCGAGGCGGTCGCGCATGTCGTTCCAAGAACGAATCTCGTGCACCGCCTCGTACTGGATCAGGCGCTCGAGCAGCGCCGCGGGCGAGTCCCACGAGATGCGCCGGAGTTCGAGGAAGCCGACGTCGAACCAGCTCGCGAAGAGCGAGTGCAGTTCGTCGTCGAGCGCTTCGAGTTCGGGAAGCTCCGCGCGATAGCGCAACACGTCCGCGCGCAGGTCGACGAGGAACTTCACGCCTTCCGGAAGCAGGTTGAACTGCCTCATGATCCGGATCCGCGGCGAGGAGAGCGCGAGCCGCAGCGTCTGCTCGGCGCGCCGGCGCCCGGATTCGCTGTCCTGCGCGAGATAGGACTGGATCGCGCGGCTCACGCCGGATTCGTCCGGCCCGAACTCGGTCGCGAGCAGCGACAGGAAGTCCTGCCGGCCGTCGTCGTCGAGCGCGCGATACTGCTGGGCAAGCGACACCATTCGTTGGCGCGCCGACACCTCGCCGCCGCTTCCGGCGAGCGCTTCGTGCAGCGTAGCGCGCAGCCGCGGCAGGCGGGCAGCCGGCTGCGCCTTGGCGAGATCGGTCGTGCGCGCGGTCGAGAACCAGCGGAACAGCGAGCGCACCGGCCCGCCTCCTGCGAGGCGCTCGGCTTCGGTGTCCTGCAAACGCTGATTCATCTCGTCGTCCTGCGGTGGGCTGTCCTCGCGCTTTAAGCGAGGCGCGTGCCCGGTCGGGCGGGCAGGACGGCGAGGGCGAGTCATCGCGCGTGACAAGTGACCGGTTCGGCGTTCGCCCGTGCGGGGCGGCGCGTCACGGCAGCTCGGCCCCGAGCACGTGGTAACGGCCGGCCCGGAACACCAGGGGTCGCGTCCGTTCGTGGAAGTCGAAGCGCTCGACCCGGCCGACGAGGATGACGTGGTCGCCTCCCTCATGGCGCGCATGCGCCCGGCACTGGATGTGCGCGGCCACGCCCGAGACGAGCGGCACCCCGCCGAGCCCCGGCTTCGTTTCCACGCCGTCGAACAGGTTCGGGTGCCGCGAGGCGAAGCGCCGCGACAGATCGATCTGGCTGTCGCGCAGCACGTTCACGGCGAAACGGGACGCCGCATCGAACGCCGCCAGCTTGGGCGAGCGGACATTGAGCGCCCAGAGCACGAGCGGCGGGTCGAGCGAGAGAGAGGCGAAGGAGTTGACGGTGATGCCGACGGGGGCTCCGTCCGGCGCGAGCGTCGTGACCACCGTGACCCCGGTCGGATACGTTCCGAGAGCGCGGCGATATTCCTTCGAATCGAAAGTGGCGGCGTTGTCCGCCATGTGCATTCCCCTTGCCGTCGAACCGATGTTGCATCCGGTGACTGGCTCGCGGCACCGGGGCCGCCATGATAGTGGACGTCGGTGGTGAAGCAAGCGCGGCGGCGCGTCGCCCCGGGCGGAGCCTTGCCGCGTCGCGCCTGCGGTGTCGCGCGTTCCGCGAAGCGTTCGCTACGCTCGGCGCGGCAAGCCCCGCGCGGCCCGATCGGCCGCGGCCAGCGCCCGTGGCGCCGACCTCCGGCGCCGGGCGACGCGCGGGCTTTCGCCGACGCGCTGCAGCTGCTTCCCGGGCTGATCGAAGCTTGCGGAAGCGCTCCGAGAGGTCGGCCTCGTGTCGCGACGGACGCCCAAAAAAATGTTTCAGTTCCGATACATAGTCCATTCGGGTGAGTCGACGAGATTTACACATCGGCTCAGCCGGAATCGGCTGTCGAATCTATGACGATGTTTTAGAAAGGTAAATTCGCACGGGCACGAGCATTGCTTTGAACGCAAACAAACAACAACACCGTCTCGATATGCCGTATGCATATCGATCCAGAGTTGTCAGTGGCAGACGCCGGAGGAGAGCGATCCGATGGCACGCGGCGGGAGCCGAGCCTCGCGCAGTCGGCAGCGGGGTCGCCTTCGCTTCGGTAGCTGCGGCCGGCGCGCGCGGGTTGAGTCCGTGGCGCGTCGCGCGGATTTCACCCGCACTCGCGCATCCGCGACGATCGATCGTTCGGTCGGATCGACCGGCGCCGCGCCCCGCAGCGAGTCCCGCAGCGAGTGCATCCGCTCAACGACTTGGGTCCCGCCGCACGCCCGTGCGCGCAGACCTCTCCGCCCGCCCGGAACTTACGGCACGTAACACGCGCGTCACGTCGCACGGCACGCACAGTCGCCCCCCTTCAGCATTCGGAAGCACACATGCAGGCAAGAGAGGTCCTTCTGCTCGAAATCCCGCCGTCGCTGGACGCCGCGCTTTCGCGTCATCTGGCGGAAGCCGGTTGGACAGTCAGGCTGGCGCGCGGCATCGACGAGGCAGCGGCCCTTCAACGCGGCCACGGGTGCCGGGTGGGGCTCGCCGTGGTCGACTCCGCCGCCCGGGTCACGGCGGCCGACCTGCGGCGGATCAGGGCGGACGATCCGATGGAGTGGATCGCGGTGCTTCCGCGCGAGGCAACCGCCCGCCCGGCCGACGCACAGGCGCTTGCGGCGAGCTTCCACGACTTTCATACCCTGCCGGTCGACTACTCGCGGCTGCTCGTGGTCCTGGGCCACGCGCTCGGCAAAGCCGATCTGCTGCGAAGCGCCCGCACGTCCGAGGCGGCGAACGCCGGGCGCTACGGCATGGTCGGGCGCAGTCCGAAGATGCTCGACCTCTATCGGGCGCTCGACAAGATCGTGCGCGTGGATGCCCCGGTGCTGATCAGCGGCGAGAGCGGCACGGGCAAGGAGCTCGTCGCGCGCGCGATTCACCAGCATTCGCAGCGAAGCCGTGGGCCGCTGGTCACCGTGAACTGCGGCGCACTGCCGCAGAACCTCGTCCAGGCCGAACTGTTCGGCCATGAGAAGGGCTCGTTCACGGGCGCGCACCAGCGGCGCGTCGGCAGCATCGAGTGTGCCGAGGGGGGGACGATCTTCCTGGACGAGGTGGGCGACCTGCCGCTCGAATCGCAGGCGAGCCTGCTTCGCTTCCTGCAGGAGCGGACGGTCGTGCGCGTCGGCTCGACTCGGCCGATCCGCGTCGACGCCCGCGTGGTCGCCGCGAGCCATGTGGACCTCGGCGCGGCCGTGCGCCGCAATCTGTTTCGCGAGGACCTGTATTACCGCCTGAACGTGCTTCACGTGCACGCCCCCTCGCTGCGCGAACGACCCGGGGACATCGGCCTGCTGGCGCAATGGGTGTTCGAGACGAACTCCGCCGGGCGCGAAGCCGAGGTGCTCGGGTTCTCGCCGCAGGCGATCGACGCGATGGAGGCCTATGCATGGCCGGGCAACGTGCGCGAGCTCGTCAATCGCGTGCAGAAGGCCATCATCATGTGCGACGGGCCGCTCGTCGGCGTCGACGACCTCGGGCTCGAGCGGGTGCAGAACGCGAGCGCGGCCGGCTCGCTCGCCGCGGTGCGCACGGCGTCCCAGCGCGACCTGATCCGGCAGACGCTCGAGCAGCATCGCTTCAACATCGCCGCTTCGGCGCGAGCGCTCGGCGTCTCGCGAGTGACGCTGTACCGGCTGATGCACAAGTTCGAGATCGCGAAGGACGCCGCGCTCGCCGCACGGTTCGGCGTCCCGCGTGCGGAGCGCACCGACTCGGTCTAGTCAGCCCGAGGCCTCGCGGACCGTGCGGCGCCATCAAGGAGGGAAGGGCCATGATGCCGATGCAGTCCCGTAGTGCCCGGCGACGGGCGAACGCGATCGGCGCAGCGATCGCGCTGGCGTTCGCGGCGAGCGCCGCGGCGCAGCAGGGGGATAGCGATGCGGACCTTCAACGCCAGCTGCGCGAAGAGGGCGCCCGGCTGAACGACCTCTACCGGGCGCTCGACGAGCAGCAGCGCCAGCTCGACGCGAACCGGCGCCAGATCGACGAGCAGCGGCGCCGCATCGATTCGCTGCTCCAGCAGATGACCGGGCGCGGGCTCGCGCCTCCCGAGAGCGCGGCGCGGGCCGGCGCCGGCGCGCTCGAGCCGCCGCCGCTGCAACAGGCTCAGGCGCAGAGTCCGCAGCAGCAGCAGCAGCGGCCCGTCGGCGAGGCGCCGCCGCAGGCCGAACAACCGCCACAGGCGGCGCAGATTTTCTCGGAACCGACGGTCCTCACGCGCACGGGAACGGTGACTCTCGAGCCCTCGCTCCAGTACATCCACGCGAGCAACAATCGCGTCGCGCTGGTCGGCTTCACCATCATTCCGGCGATCACCATCGGGCTGATCGACATCCGCGAGGTGAGCCGGGACGCGTGGTATGCCGCGATCACGGCGCGGTGGGGGTTCGCGAGCCGGTGGGATGCCGACATCAAGGTCCCGTACGTGTACAACTCGATGACGACGCTGACGCGGCCGCTCGCCACGCCGTCGGTCACCGACGAATCGTTCGAGGCGGACGGGCAGGGGCTCGGCGACATCGAATTCGGCACGCGCTATCAGATCAACGCGTTCCGCGGCGACAACATGGTGTACATCGGCTCGCTGCGCGTTCGCGCCCCGACGGGGACGGGCCCGTTCGAGGTCGACTACAGCCCGGTCACGAACCTGCAGACGAAGCTCGCGACGGGCTCGGGGTTCTGGGGCGTCGAGGGCGGCGTCCAGTTCGTGTTCCCGTCGGATCCCGCCGTGTTCTTCGGCGCCCTGAACTACCAGTACAACTTCGAGCGCGACGTCGGCAACGGCTTCGGCACGATCAAGCCTGGCAACGTGGCGCAGTTCAACGTCGGCATGGGCCTCGCGCTCAACGAGAAGGCGTCGTTCAGCTTCGGCTACCAGCAGAGCGTCGTGAGTTCGTTCGAGCAGAAGGGCCCGGCGTCCCCGGGCAAGACCATCTCGACCACGGGAACGACGATCCTCGGGACGGCGCGTTTCGGTCTGACCTACCAGGTCACGCCGAAGACGGCGGTCAATTTCACGCTCGGCATCGGCGTCACCAAGAACACGCCGGACCTCGAGCTCACGGTTCGCGTGCCCATCTCGTTCTTCTAGGAGGTTCGCCGCGGTCCCCCCGCCCGCGCGCCCCGTGGCCGGTAAACCCCGAGAGCGCGCGGTCCCTTGGGGGGCGGGGGGACTGGTCGGCGCACGCACCGGGTTCGGTGCGAGCTCGGCACGCGCGCGAGGGATGTCTCGCTAGGCCGCGCGCATCGTCGGCTACCCATGCGGTCCGAACTTGCGTGGCGCGCCGTCCAACCCGCGACCGCCGCCGGAACCGCCGCTACTGGGTGAGTGTCGCGATCGTCGTGTTGTTCGCCTGGTTCTGTACGCCGGCTGCGATCGCCGCGCCGTTCGGCACGAGGATCACCTGACCGGCGGCGTTCACCTGGATGAATAGCGGGATCGCTGCCGGCGCTGCGGTCGTTACCGGCTCGGCGGCTGGAGGCGCCGACGCAACGGGCGAGTTTCCGGCCGCGGGCGCAGCAGCGGCCGGGGCCGTCGGAACAGGAGTCGTCGCGGCCGGTATCGCCGCGGCGGGTCCGGTTGCAACGGCCGCGGGCGTCGCCCCGGCGTTCCCGTTGGACGGTGCCGCGACCGCGACGGGCGGCGAGGACGTGTTCTGGGGTGGCGCGGCTGACGCGGGGGGCGCTCCGGTCGATGCGACCGGCGCGGCACTCGCCGCGGGACCGGCCGCCGTGCCCTGCGGCTGGGTCGGGGTGCCGACTGGGCCGGAGGCAACCGGCACGCTCGCCGGCGCGGCCGGTGGGGTGCTCGTGACCGGCGCCGGCGTGGCCGGCGGCGCGCTCGGCGGCGTCTGCGAGGGAGCCGGCGGGGACACGCCGGAAAGCGTCCCCTGCGCCACGTTCTGCGCCTGGCTGATGATCTGCACGTTCGCCGGCTGGCCGGCAAGCAGGGCACCGAGATTGTCGATGACGAGCTTGGTCGTCGCGATGAGCTCGCCGTTGACCACCACTGCCCGCTCGATGCCGAACGAATAGACGAGCCCCTGCGCGCTCTCGTACCCGCCGCGCAACGCGTCTAGCCGCTCGTCGTCGAGGGCCTGCCGATGCGCGAACGGATCGATCAACGCCACCGCCACGCCTGCCAGGAGCGCGAACGCGGCTGCGGCTGCAAAGCCGGGCAGCCGCCGGACGAGCACGAAAAGACGGGTCACCGGTGCTCTCCTTCTTCAGAAATCGTAGGGCCCGCGCATCATCAGCGTCGGGTCGGCGAGACCCAGCCTGTTGATGCCTTCGGCGCCGAGCGGCGCGGCGAGCTGGACGCGCCAGTGATCGGGTTCGTTGAATCGCGCCCTGTCGGTTTGGTTTCGGATCACGAAGACGATCCCGCCGTGCCAGATCCGCTCGAAGTCGGCCTTCGGCAGGACGCGCGTCCCCATCGCAGGGTCGCCCAGCAGGACCTGCCCGCCCCGAAACCCCTTGATGACGACGAAATGGTTGTAGCCGTTCTCGCGGACGAGCGCGATGCCTGGAACGCCTGCCTCGGCCAGCTTGTCGAGCCCGATCTCGAACCCGTCGGCCTGATAGCCCATCGACTCGAGGTAGCGCTTCATGTCGAGGAGCGAAAACCCCGCTTTCTGGATCTTCGCCTTGTCGCCGCGGTCGTACATCGCCTGGAATACCTGGGCCTCGTTCACCGGCCGGCTGTAGTGATAGGTGAGCAGCGTCGCCACGGCGGCCGAGCCGCAGCTGAAATCGTATTTCTGGTGCAGCGTCGTACGGAAAAGGCGTTGCTGCCGCAGCTCTTTGATGGTCTTCAGGCGGATGTTGAGCGTGCCGCTCTCGCCGACGAACCACGGGCCGTTGGCCACGGCCGGGGGCACGCCGACCACGATGCAGATCGCAGCCGCGTACAGGATGCGCCGGCAGAGCATTTTCCGGACGCTACTTGAGCTGGAGGTTGAGGATCGTCGAGTTCTGGATCACGACGTTGTTGCCGGAGTTCTGCACCACGATCGGCAGCCCGTTTGCGTTGGCGAACGCACCGCCGTTGATCGTGTTGTCCCCGGTCGAGACGTTGCTGGTCGAGGTTTGATACACCTGCGCCTTCGAGCGCATATCGTTGAAATAGGCGTCGTCCTGCCCGCCGCGTTGGTCCTCGAGCGCACGTTCGTCGACCGCGGCGCCGAAGCCCGGAATCCGGGGCTCCACGGCCTTGGCCGTCGCCGAGCCGTCCTCGCCGCCCGACTCCGCGAGCACGCCCGCGGGCGCGAGGCCCGCGGCAAGGAGGGCGACCCCAAGCGCGTACCGCCAATCGCTGCGTTTCATGATGCGTTCTCCCGTACTTCCCTCGCAGCAGATAAAGCAAAACGCCTGGAGCCGGAAAACGATCCCGGCCCCAGGCTTGCCACTCACACCCCGCTCAGCGAACCGTCAGGTTGGCCTGAACGTTCACGCTTTGCTGCACGAGCGCCGCGATGCCGCTGTTCTGGGTCGCGACGATGATGCCGGCACCATTCGTGAACGAATTCGAGATGGTGTTCGACATGTCGAACGTGCCCGCGTTGACGGAGTTGGTTCCGCCCGCGCCGCCGACTGCGCCGTTGCCGACGCCGCCGACGCCGCCCGCGCCGCCCGCGGACGAACCGCCCGCGCCGCCGTTGCCGCCAGCCGCGGCACCGTTCCCGCCGCTGCCCGCGTTACCGACGGTCGTCGCACCGTTGGTCGCGCTGCCGTTGGTCGCGCTGCCGTTGGTCGCGGAGCCGCCGTTGCCGCCCGTGCCCGACGAGTTGGTGGCGACTGCCGATCCACCATTCCCGCCCTGCCCGTTGCCGGCCACCGCCGACCCACCCTGGCCGGTGCCGCCCTGGCCGCCATTCGGCGATTGCGTGCCGCCGTTGCCGCTCGCGGTCGCTGCACCACCGGCGCCGCCCGAGCCGCCGCTGCCGCCGTTCCCGCCGCTCGCACTGCCGTTGCTAGCGCCGCCATTGGTCGCGCTGCCGTTCGTCGCCGAGCCGCCAGCCCCGGCTTGACCGCCCGTATTGGCCGCAGTCGCCGAGCCGCCCGCCCCGCCAGCG
>JALOSW010000184.1 GCA_025458245.1 Burkholderiales bacterium | reverse complement strand
GAGGAACACGTCGACCTTGCCCACCTTCAGGTGCTTCTCGGGCGCCCAGTCGTTGCCGAAGTCGTGCTCGTGCGAAACGATGCGCGTGCCGGGCTTGAGCTGCTCGAGCAGCCGCGGGCGGAGCTTCTGGTTGTAGTCGCGGCGCAGATACAGGGCGACCACGTCGGCATCCGCGAAGTTCGCCTTGAAGACGTCGCCCTGCTCGATTTTCACGCGGTCCGAGACGCCGGCTTTCTTTGCGTTCTCGCGCGCCTCGGCCACGCGGTCGGGATCGATGTCGATGCCGACGCCGGTGGCGCCGTATTCCTTGGCGGCCGTGATGACGATGCGGCCGTCGCCGCAGCCGAGGTCGTAGAGCTTCTCGCCGGGCTTCACGTTGGCGAGCTTGAGCATCGCCGCGACGACCTCGGGCCGCGACGGGATGTAGTCGACCTCGAGGTTCATCTTGTTGGTGTAGTCCTTCGGCTTGTCCTGCGCGAACGCGGGCGCGAGCACGCCGCCGAGCGCGAGTGCGGCGCCGAGCTTGATGAAGGTTCTGCGGTTCATTGCGGTCTCCGTTTCTCGATCGATGCGGTCAGTTGGCGGTGCGGCGCTCCGGCACCGTCCAGAGATAAATCGTGTCGCGGCCGAGGTGGATCGTCTTCTGCGGCGGCCAGTCCGCGCCCATGTCGAAGTCGTGCGACACGACGCGCGTGCCGGGAGCGAGCTCCGCGAGCAGCCTCGGCTTCAGCTTCTGGTTCACCGACGGCAGAAGGTAGAGCATGACCACGGTCGCCTGGCGGATGTCGGCGTTGAAAAGGTCGCCGAGAACGAACGTCGCGCGCGACGCGACGCCTGCCTGCTTCGCGTTCTCGCGCGCTTCGGCGATGCGTGCGGGGTCGATGTCGACGCCGACGCCGCGGGCGCCGAAGCGCTTCGCCGCCGTCACCACGATGCGTCCGTCGCCGCAGCCGAGGTCGTACACGACGTCCTTGGGCCCGACGCCGGCGAGCTTCAGCATCGCCTCGACCGTCTCCTGCTTGGTGGGGACGTAGGGAACGTCGAGGTCGGCCCGGAAATCGCGCTCGAGCCCCGGCTCTTCGGGCGTGGTGAGCGCGAACGCCGGCGGGAACGGAAGAACCGTCAGAAGCATCACCGCAAAGAACGCAAAGGGCGCAAAGATCCGCAAAGGAGAAACTTTCGGAGTCCCGATGCGAAGAGGTCCCGTCACTCCCGCAAGCGATCCGACGTGCTCGCGGCACCCGTCCGCCCGAATTGCTGCAACGACTCTCCGCACGGTCTTCCTTTGCGTTCCTTTGCGCTCTTCGCGTCTTGGCGGTTCAGCTCTTACCGCGTCTCGCGCCGGCCCTTGCCCACGAGCAGCAGGATCAGCCCCACGCCGAGCACGCCGAGACCCACGAGTGCGCCGCCCTTCACGTAGGTCACGCTCGACCAGAAGAGGTACGCGCAGGTCAGGATGAAAATGATGGGTGTGACCGGATAGAGCGGCACCTTGAATGGTCGCGGCGCATTCGGCTCCTTCGCGCGGAGCACGAAGAGCGCCACGCCCACCAGCATGATGAAGAACCAGAACACCGGCATGGTGTAGTTCACCATCGTCTCGATCTTGTCGGTGAACGCCCCGGCGATCACGAGCGCGAGCGCCACGCCCGCCTGCACCAGCAGCGAGTTGCGCGGCGCGTCGGTTTTCTCGTGCCAGTGGCCGAGCCAGCCGAACACCGGCCAGTCGCGGCCGAGGGCGTAGTTGGAGCGCGCGCCGACGATGATGGTCGCGTTGATCGACGTGAGCGCCGACACGGCGATGATGAAGCTGATGATCTTCGAGCCTGCATCGCCGAACGAGTGCCGCAGCACGTCGGCCGCGGCGGTCTGGCTTTTCGCGAGCCCTTCGAGGCCGAGGGTGCGGACGTAGGCGTAGTTGATCGCGAGGTAGAGGAGCGTCACCGCCGCGAGGCCGAACACGAGCGCCACCACCATGCTGCGGCGCTGTTTCAGCTCCGCCGAGATGTAGGCGCTCTCGTTCCAGCCGCCGTAGGTGAAGAGCACGAACAGGATCGCGAGCGGCACGCCCGCCATCCACGGCTTCGGCTCCGCGGGCGCCGCGGCCGCAGCCGGTGCCGCCGGCGCAACGAGCAGGATGCCGGTGACGATGACCGCGACCACACCCGCCACTTCGAGCACCGTGAGCCAGTTCTGCGTGCCCTTGGTCTCGCGGATGCCGGCGAGGTTGATCGCGGTGAGCGCGATGACCGCGAGCGCCGCATAGAGCGACGACGAGGCCGGCCCGAGGCGCACGAGGTTCGAGGCGTAGTCCCCGAACGTGTAGGCGAGCACTGCGATCGACCCGGTGGTGATGACCGCGATGCGCGCCCATGCGTAGAGAAACGAGAGGCTGCGGCCGTAGGCGCGCTGCACGAACGAATAGTCGCCGCCCGCGCTCGGAAACGCCGTGGCGAGCTCCGCGTACACCATCGCGCCGATCACCGAGATCACGCCGCCGGCGATCCAGAGGCCGTAGAACACCCACTCGTTCGCGCTGTTCATCGCGACGAGCTGCGGCAGCCGGAAGATGCCTGCGCCGATGACCAGGCCGACGATGATCGCGATCGTGTCGCGCGTCGTCAGGACATGCTTGGGCGCGCCGTTCGCCTGCGCGGAGGAGGGGGAGGGGGTCATCGGACGCTCTTGTTCTCGGCCGCCGGGCGCGGGCCGCGCGGGAGTTTAGCGGATCGGCGCCCGCGGCGCCGGTTCAGGCTGCGTTGAGGCGCGCGGCGGCGAGAGCGGCGCGCTGGCGGCCTTGGCCGTCGAAATTGGCCGGGTCGAGCCAGCGCTCGAAGGCGGCTTTCCGCGAGGGCCAATCGGCATCGGTCATCGCGAACCAGGCGGTGTCGCGGCTGCGGCCCTTAACGATCATGTGGTTGCGGAAAATGCCCTCGAACGAGAACCCGAGGCGCAGCGCCGCCGCGCGGCTCGCCGCGTTGAGCGCGTTGCACTTCCACTCGTAGCGCCGGTAGCCCAGCGCGTCGAACGCGTGGCGCGCGAGGAGATACATCGCCTCCGTGGCAGCGGGCGTGCGCTGCAGGCGCGGCGTGAAGAGGATGTTGCCGACCTCGATCACGCGATGCTCGGGCGTGATGCGCATCAGGCTTGCCCAGCCGAGCGCTTCGCCCGCGACCTCGATCGCGAAGAAGAGCGGATCCTCCGACGCCGCGCGCCCGGCGAGCCATTGCGAGAACTCGCCCTCGCCCGCGAACGGGCCGGAGAAGAGGTAGGCCCAGAGCCGCTCGCGCCCGCCGCCGTGGGTGCTGGCGTAGAGGCCCGGCGAATCGCGCACGACCTCGAGCGGACGCAGCGTACAGAACCGGCCCGCGAGCACGGTGTGCTGCGGACGCGGGGCCGGACGCGGATCGACTTCGGGGCCGAGGGGAAGCTCGCCTTCGCTCATGATCGAATCCTCCCGCGCTTCCAGTCCTTGAGTATTTCCCGCGCGGCATTGTGCCCCGGCGCGCCGGTCACGCCGCCGCCCGGATGCGCGCCCGAGCCGCAGAGATAGAGCCCGCGCACCGCGCCGCGATAGTCGCCGTAGCCGAGGAGCGGCCGCGCGCTGAAGAGCTGCTCGAGCGAGAGCCGCCCGTGGAAAATGTCGCCGTCCACGAGTCCGAGCTCGCGCTCGAGGTCGAGCGGCGAGAGAATTTTCGTGCCGAGAATGCTGCGGCGGAAATTCGGCGCGTACGAATCGACCACGTCGATCACCGCGTCGGCGGCGCGCTGGCGCTCGTCGTCCCAGCTGCGCCCGTCGCGAAGCGTCGGGCTGAATTGCTGGCAGAAGAGGCTCGCGACATGTTGCCCCTTCGGCGCGAGCGTGTCGTCGAGCGTGCTCGGGATCAGCACTTCCACGATCGGCTGCTTCGAGAAGCCGTGCTCGCGCGCGTCGGTGTAGGCCCGGTCGAAGTAGGCGAGCGAAGGGCCGAGCACGATGCCCGAGCCGTGATGCGGCTGCGCCTGGGTGCCGGGCAGGGCGCGGAAATCGGGCAGCTCCGCGAGCGCTACGTTCATGCGGAACGTCCCGGAGCCGCCCTTGAACCGCTCCATGCGGCCGCGGAACTCCGGATCGAGATCCGCCGAATCCATCAGGCGCAGATAG
The DNA here is from genome assembly GCA_025458245.1 of Burkholderiales bacterium. Classification (GTDB taxonomy): domain Bacteria; phylum Pseudomonadota; class Gammaproteobacteria; order Burkholderiales; family SG8-39; genus JAOAEA01. The sequence continues at coordinate 942 of JALOSW010000184.1, read as the reverse complement.
AGCATCTTCGGACCGACGTTCGCGATCGTGGCGCTCGCCCCGATCTCCTCGCCGCTCGCAAGGACGACGCCCGCCGCGCGGCCGTTCTTCACCCGCACGCGCTCGACCGCGGCGGACGTGCTGATCTCGACGCCGCGCGCTTCGGCTTCCCTCGCCATCGCCTGCGTGATCGCGCCCATGCCGCCGATCGCGTGGCCCCAGATGCCTTTCTTGCCGTTCACCTCGCCGAAGGTGTGGTGCAGCAGCACGTAGGCCGAGCCGGGTGTGTACGGGCTCGCGAAGTTGCCGACCACCGAGTCCCAGCCGAGCACCGCCTTGATCGGGTCGGACTCGAACCAGTCGTCGAGCATCTCGCCGGCGCTCCTCGCGAACAGCTCGAGCAGATCGCGGCGCGCGGGCATGTCGAGCTTGCGCAGACGGCCGCCGAGCTGGAGCGCGCGCAGCGCGTCGGCGATGCCGCCGCCCACGTTCGGCGGCGTCTCCAGCACGATGTCGCGCAGCACGTCGCCGATGCGGTCGATCATCGCGTAGTAGCGCGGCAGCGCTTCCGCGGAGTCCGCCGCCCGCCTTCAGATAGCGCCCATCGGGCAGCGGCAGGAAGTTGCCGAACGGCCGCTCGACGACGCGCAGGCCATGCTCCGCGAGGCGCAGATCGCGGATCACCTTCGGGTTGAGCAGGCTGACGGTGTAGCTCGCGGTCGAGTTGCGAAAGCCGGGATGGAGCGCCTCCGTGACCGCCGCGCCGCCGACGACATGACGCCGCTCGAGCACGCGCACCTTCAGGCCGGCCGCGGCGAGATAGCAGGCGCAGACGAGGCCGTTGTGGCCGGCGCCGATGATCAACGCGTCGTAGGTCTTGGCCATGGTGGTCGCCATTATTCACCAAGGATGCGCGGCGGAAGGAGAGTTCACCACGGAGGCACGGAGAGCACGGAGGGCCAC
>JALOSW010000183.1 GCA_025458245.1 Burkholderiales bacterium | reverse complement strand
GCAGGCGACCTCGCGCCTGCCGCACACGCTTGCCGAGGTGAAGCGGCTCACCGCGCACCCCGCCTTCGACATCCGCAACCCGAACAAGGTGTATTCGCTGATCCGCGGGTTTGCGTCGAACCAGGTGCGCTTCCACGCCGCGGACGGCAAGGGCTATGCGTTCGTCGCCGAGCGCGTGATCGAGCTCGACCGCCTGAACCCGCAGGTGGCCTCGCGCGTGGCCCGGAGCTTCGACCGCTGGCGCAAGTTCGGTGCCGGGCGGCAGGCGCACGCACGCGCTGCGCTGGAGCGCATCCGCGACGCGGACGGGCTTTCGAAGGACGTCGCCGAGGTGGTGATCAAGGCGCTGGGGTAAGGCCGAAAAGGCGAAACCGCAAAAGCGCGAAAGACGCAAAGGTTCGCAAAAGGGGGATCGATGGGAGGCGTCCGAGCGGAATCGCATTGCGCCGGCCTGAAAGCCGAGGCACGCCCCGCCTCCGCGTCGTTCGATTCCTTTCGCGTTCTTTCGCGCCCTTCGCGTTCTTGCGGTTCCCCTTCGCGCCGCGCGTTCCTCGGCCGCGTTCCCCTGCCGCTCGCCGCCCTCGCCCTCGCCGCCTGCAGCACGCCGCACTACTACCCGCCCGCCGCCCCCAACACGGCGCGCAGAAAGCCGCCTGCAGAGCAGGATTTCAAGGCCTCGGACCTCGCGAAGTCCGACATCGACGTCGCCGCCGAGGCGCACCTGCAGGAGAGCCTCGCCTCGTCGCGGCTCGTCATGGAAAAGCTCTACCGTCGCAATCCGCGCGAGTGGCGGCGCGGCGGCTACGCGAGCATGGACGCAGCGCTCGACCGCGCGTTCGACCCCAGGTTCGAGTTCCAGTTCGCCGAGCTGGGCAAGCTGCGCGGCACCGACGCGATCGTGCTCGCGTTCAAGCCGGACTACGGCGGCGATCGCGTCTTCGCCTTCGGCGTGGGTCTCGCGAGCATGATCCTCATCTCGTACAACGGGAAGACGGAGTTCTTCCTGGTCGATTCGCTCGACGCGCAGAAGCTCTACAACAGTGCCCGCAACGTCGAGATTGCCGCCTGGAAGCTCTCGAACGCGCGCGACGCGAACGGCCAGCTCTATCTCCTTTCCAACGAGATGGGCGGCGACGTCGCGAACCTCTCGTTCGAGCGGGAGTTCGGCAAGATCATCGCGTATCAGGATGTGATGTCGCGCATCACCGCACAGCGGACGAACCGCACCATCCGGCGGGTGTCGCAGACGCTGGCGACGGCGGTGTTTCTTCCTCTGTAAGTCGAAGCTTCACCACGGAGGCACGGAGAGCACAGAGCGCCACGCAGAGGCTCGGGACTCGGAAGGTGCTGGCGTTGGAAGACGGTGAGTTGGCGAAGCGCCGGTTGCGAGGCGATGCCACCCGCGTCCTTGCTCCGTGGTCCTTCATGTCCTTCGTGCCTCGGTGGTGAACTCGTCGCCGCGTAGAATTCGCCGCATCCATGAACACCGTTCTTTTCGACATCGGCCGCGTGCTCCTCGACTGGGATCCGCGCTACTACTACGAGCGCCATTTCCCGGACGACGAGCCCGGCCTCGCGCATTTCCTGACGCACGTCGTCGGCACGGACTGGATCCGGGAGGTCGATGCGGGCAAACCGATCGACGTCGCGATCGAGGAGCGCAGCCGCGAGTTCCCGGAGCACGCGGAGCGGGTTCGCGCGTGGAAGGCCGGCTGGCCCGAGATGCTGCGCGGCGAAATCGCCGGCACGGTCGCCCTCCTGGACGAACTGCGCGTGCGCGGGCGGCGCATCGCAGCGCTCTCGAACTTCTCGGCCGAGACCTGGCCGTGGGCGACCGAACGCTTTCCTTTCCTCGAATGGTTCGAGGGCGTGGTGATCTCGGGCGAAGTCGGCGTCGCCAAGCCCGACCCGGCGATCTACCGCATCGCCATCGAGCGGCTCGCGCTCGCGCCGGCACAGACTCTTTTCGTGGACGACATGCCGGCCAACGTGGAAGCCGCGCGCGCCTGCGGCATCGAGGCGGTGGTGTTCGAGGGCCCGGAAAAGCTGCGCGAGACGCTGGAGGCGCGCGGCCTGCTGTGAGCCGCGGGGGATCGCGGACGTCGAACCGGGTGCGGAGCGACGCGCTGCGAGCGCCGCGCGAGTCACGCTTCCCGTCGCGAGAGCTTCGACTTCTCCTCCGCCGTGAGCGCGGCGCGGGCCATCCCGTCGACGAATCGCGGCGCGATCAGCTTGAGCCACAGGCCGATCTTCGCCTTGAGCGTCATGACCTCGTCGCGCTTTCGCTCCGCCATCGCGTCGAGGATGATCCGCGCGCATTCCGTGACCGGCATCGCGTCCCGCTCGTCGAGTCCCGTCTTGCCGCGCGGCTTTCCGTCCGCGCCGTAGCCGACCACGCGCAGGTCGGTCGCGACCACGCCAGGGTAGACCATGGTCACGTCCACGCCCGAGCCGGCGAGCTCGATCCGCAGCGCCTCGAAGAACCCGGTCATCGCGAACTTGCTCGCGGAATAGGCGGTGCGCCCCGGCACGCCCTGCCTGCCCGCGAGGCTCGACACGCCCACCACGAGTCCCTTCGAGCGGCGCAGATGAGGCAGCGCGTGCCGCGTGCACCAGAGGCTGCCGAAGAAGTTCACGCGCATCATCGCCTCGTACCAGGCGAAGTCGGTGACTTCCTCGAAGAGCGCATGCCCGGACACGCCGGCGTTGTTGACCAGCACGTCGATGCCGCCGAGGGCCGCGACGGTCCGCTCGACGAGACGCGCGCAGTCCGCTTCGACGCCGACGTCGGTCGGCACGGCGATCGCGGTGCCGCCGCGCTCGCGCACCTGGGCGGCAACGCGCTCGAGCTTGTCGGCGCTGCGCGCCGCCAGCGCGAGCCGCACGTCCGGAGCCGCCAGCTGCCGGGCGAGTTCCGCCCCGATGCCATCGGACGCGCCCGTGATCACGAGTCGCTTGCCCTTGAACGGCGCGGTCACGGGCGCGTCGCCTTCCTGTCCATTCGCGCGTCGAAGCGCGCGACGTTGACGACGACGCGCACGTGCGTGCCCTCGCCGATCGGCTCGACCTCGTCCTCGGCCCACACCCGGAACGTCACCGTTCGGCCGTCGACCGCAGTCACCTCGGCATGAGCCGTGACGCGCATGCCCACCGGCGTCGCGGCGAGGTGGCGTACGTTGAGGTCGGTGCCGAGCGACTGATGCCCCTCCGGGAGGAACCGCTCCAGCGCATCGAGCGCCGCCGCTTCGAGCAGGTTCACCATCACCGGCGTCGCGAGCACCGGCACGCGCCCGCTGCCCACGTGCGGAGCGGTCTGCTGATGCGTCACGACCAGCCCCGCCTTTCCCTTCAGGCCGGGCGCGACGCGCGAGAGAAGGTCGCTCATGGATACGTTCAGACGATCGGACGCCGCTTGTGATGATCGGTCGCCTGCTCGTAGGCGTGCCCGGCGCGCAGGACGAGATCGTCGCGATGCATCGGCCCGACGATCTGCAGGCCGATCGGCAGGCCATCGGAAGTGAAGCCGCAGGGAACCGACATCGCCGGCTGCTGGGTGAGGTTGAACGGAAAGGAGAACGGCGTCCACCAGGTCCAGTTCTCGCGCTCCGCGTGCGATCGGGGTTCCAGACGCCCAACCTCGAAGGCGGGGACGGCCACGGCCGGCGTGACGAGGAGATCCCAATCGGTGTGGAAGCGCTTCATGCGCTCCCCCATCGCGCCGCGCGCGGCGACCGCGTCGAGATAGTCGGCCAGCGAGTAGCGCCCGCCGTGTTCGGCGGCGGCGCGAAGACCGGGCTCGACGAGCGCGAGCTTCTCGGGCGGCAGCCTGCGCAGCAGGTTCCAGGCGCCGCTCGTCCAGTGCGCCGTGAAAACGCTCTCCGCGTCGGGAAAACCGGGATCGGCCGCGCCGATGCGCGCGCCGAGCTTCTCGAACACCTTCACGGCGTCCGCGACGCGCGCCTCGACTTCGGGATGAACGTATTTCACATAGCCGAGGCGCGGGCTGAACGCGATGCGAAGGCCCTTCACGCCGAGCGGCAGATCCTTCGTCCAGTCGGTGCCGTCGTAGGGCAGCGAGAACCAGTCGCGCGGGTCGGGCCGCGCGAGGACGTTCAGCATCAGCGCGCAATCGGCGACCGTGCGCGCCATCGGGCCGAGATGCGCGACTGTGCCGAACGGCGACAGCGGCCAGGCGGGCACGCGCCCGAACGAGGGCTTGAGACCGGGGATGCCCGCGAAGGCACACGGGATGCGGATCGAGCCGCCGCCGTCGGTGCCGATCGCGAGCTGGCCCATGCCGGCGGCGACCTGCGCGGACGCGCCTCCGCTCGATCCGCCGGGCGTCATGGCGAGATTCCAGGGGTTGCGCGTGGTGCCGGTAAGCGGACTGTCCGTGACGCCCTTCCAGCCGAACTCGGGCGTGGTCGTCTTGCCGATCAGCACTGCGCCGGCCTCTCGCAGCCGGGCGGTCGCGGGAGCATCGTCGTTCCAGGGGCCTGCCGGATCGACCGTCTTCGAGCCGCGCAGCGTGGGCCAGCCCCGGGTGAGGACGATGTCCTTGATCGACGTCGGGACGCCGTCGAGCGGCCCGATCGGCGCGCCCCGCTGCCAGCGCGCCTCCGATTCGCGCGCCGACGCCAGCGCCGATGTCTCGTCGACGAGATCGTAGGCGTTCACCTTCGGGTTCACAGCGGCGATGCGCTCCAGCACGGCGCGCGTGACCTCGACCGGCGAGAGCGTCTTCACGCGGTAATGCGAAACGAGGGTCGTCGCCGGGAGCCAGACGAGATCGGACATGCCGCGCGCCTCAGGCGACGCGCCGGATCGCGGCGCCGAGCGC
>JALOSW010000051.1 GCA_025458245.1 Burkholderiales bacterium | reverse complement strand
CGAGACGATCCGACGCCCGTCGACCGAGCGCACCTGTCCGGGCTCGTAGGGTTCGATCATGCCGTGGCCCTCCGCCATCCGGCGGATCCACTTGTCGCTCTTGATGCTCACGCCTCTCTCCCGATCAGAACCGCAAAAGCGCAAAGGGCGCAAAGGATCGCAGGGAGAAAGGTAGATCCACGCACGGGTGAGATCGGCGTGGTCAGCCGCGCTGCGCAGCGAGGCGCCGGCGTCGCAACGTTCCTCGCAATCATCCTTTTCTTCGCGTCCCTTTTCCGTGCTTTGCGCCTTCGCGGTTCCTGCGTGTTAGGTATTCTGGATCACGATGCTCGGGAACTTCGAGCTCATGTCCTTCTGCTGCTCCGCGATCTTCACCGCCGCGCGCCGCGCGATCTGCTTGTAGATCTCCGCGATGCGGCCATCCGGGTCGGCCACCACCGTCGGCTTGCCGCTGTCGGCCTGCTCGCGGATGCCGATGTCCAGCGGCAACGCGCCGAGGAACTCGGTGTCGTAGTCCTTGCACATCTTCTCCGCGCCGCCGGAACCAAAGATGTACTCTTCGTGGCCGCAGTTCGAGCAGATGTGGATCGACATGTTCTCGACGATGCCGATGATCGGGATGCCGACCTTCTCGAACATCTTGAGACCCTTGCGCGCGTCGATCAGCGCGATGTCCTGCGGCGTCGTCACGATCACGGCGCCGGTGACCGGCACCTTCTGCGCGAGCGTGAGCTGGATGTCGCCGGTGCCGGGCGGCAAGTCGATCACGAGATAGTCGACGTCGCGCCAGCGCGTGTCCTTGAGCAGCTGCTCGAGCGCCTGCGTCACCATCGGGCCGCGCCACACCATCGGCGTGTCGTTGTCGATGAGGAACCCGATCGAGATCGCCTGCAATCCGTGTCCGGTCATCGGCTCGAGCGTCTTGCCGTCGCGCGACTCGGGCCGGCCGGTGATGCCGAGCATCATCGGCTGCGACGGGCCGTAGATGTCCGCGTCGAGCATGCCCACGGTCGCGCCCTCGGCGGCGAGCGCGAGCGCCAGGTTCGCCGCGGTGGTCGACTTGCCGACGCCGCCCTTGCCCGAGGCGACGGCGATGATGTTCTTCACGCCCGGGATGAGCTTCACGCCGCGCTGCGCGGTGTGCGACACCACCTTCGAGTGCACGTTGACCGTGACGTTGCCTACGCCCGTGAGTTGCCGAAGCCGCCCAGCGACGAGACGGCGGATCGCCTCGAACTGACTCTTCGCGGGATAGCCGAGTTCGATGTCGAGCGACACGTCGCCGCCGCTCACCTTTAGATTCTTGACTGACTTCTGCGAAACGAAGTCCTTGCCCGAGTTCGGGTCCACGACCTCCTTGAGAGCGCCCTGGACCTCGGCTTCGCTGATCGGCATTGCGGGGTTTCCTCCGGGAATGGCGTCGGATGCGGCTTGCAGTGAGTGCCTCTGAGAAGGCCCTCGCCGTCTGGAGTTCCGAAGTTTATCACTCGCCGCGGCCCTAAGTCCTTATCACCACGATAGAATCAAGGGTTTCCGCGCCCGCCGGCACCGATGCCCCAGAAGAAGATCCTCGTCACGTCCGCGCTGCCGTACGCCAACGGCGCGATCCATCTCGGCCATCTGGTCGAGTACATCCAGACCGATATCTGGGTGCGCTTCCAGAAGATGCGCGGGGAAGAAGTGCATTACGTGTGCGCCGACGACACGCACGGCACGCCGATCATGCTGCGCGCAGAGAAGGAGGGTCTTACCCCCGAGCAGCTGATCGCCCGGGTCTACGAGGAGCACACGCGCGACTTCGCGGGCTTTCATGTCGCCTTCGACAACTACTACACGACGAATTCGCCCGAGACGCAGGCGCTCGCAAACGACATCTACCTCAAGCTCGCGGCGGCCGGTCTCGTCGAGGTGCGCTCGGTCGAGCAGTTCTACGACCCGGTGAAGGAGATGTTTCTTCCCGACCGCTTCATCAAGGGCGAGTGTCCGAAATGCGGCGCGAAGGACCAGTACGGCGACTCGTGCGAAGTGTGCGGATCCGCGTACACGCCGACCGATCTCATCAATCCCTACTCGGTCGTCTCGGGTGCGAAGCCGGTGCGCAGGAGCTCCGACCACTACTTCTTCCGGCTCTCCGACACGCGCTGCCAGGAGTTCCTGAAACGCTGGACGCGCTCGGGCACGCTGCAGCCCGAGGCGGCGAACAAGCTCGACGAGTGGTTCCACCAGGGCCTCGCCGACTGGGACATCTCGCGCGATGCGCCCTACTTCGGCTTCGAGATCCCGAACGCGCCCGGGAAATACTTCTACGTCTGGCTCGACGCGCCGATCGGCTACCTCGGGAGCTTCAAGAATCTCGCCGCAAGGAAGGGCCTCGATTTCGACGCCTGGACGAAAGCGCCTGTCGACGGCGACGACGGCATCGAGATGGTGCATTTCATCGGCAAGGACATCCTCTATTTCCACGCGCTCTTCTGGCCCGCCGAGTTGGAGATGGCCGGCTACCGCACGCCGTCGAAGGTGTTCGCCCACGGCTTCCTGACCGTGAACGGCGAGAAGATGTCGAAGTCGCGCGGCACGTTCATTACAGCCGAGAGCTACCTGAAGCTCGGGCTCAACCCCGAGTGGCTGCGCTACTACTACGCGGCGAAGCTCGGCCCGACGATGGAGGACATCGATCTCAACCTCGATGACTTCGTCGCGCGGGTGAACGCCGATCTCGTCGGAAAATTCGTGAACATCGCGAGCCGCACGGCGGGGTTCGTGGTCAAGCGCTTCGGCGGGAGGCTCGTCGGCGTCGATCATCCAATGCTTGCCGAGGTGCGCGGAGCGGCGACGGGGATCGCCGCGCTCTACGAAGAGCGGGAGTACGGCAAGGCGATTCGCGAGATCATGCGCCTTACGGATCTCGCGAACCAGTACGTCGACCAGCAGAAGCCGTGGGACCTCGCGCGGCAAGGCGGCGCCGAGGCGCGGCTGCACGAAGTTGCTTCGATCGCGGTCAATCTCTTCCGCCTCCTCGCTCTCTACCTGAAGCCCGTTCTGCCGCAGCTCGCCGCAGACGTCGAGGGCTTCCTCGGTGTCGCCCCGCTCGCCTGGTCCGACGCCGCGCGTCTTCTCCCTGAGGGCCACGCGATCAACACGTATCGGCACCTGATGACCCGCGTCGAGCCGAAGCAGATCGAGGCGCTGGTCGCAGCCAACCGGGAGAGCCTGCACCCGGCGCCCGCCGCGCCGGCGCCGGCGCATTCGCAACAACGACACGCAGAGGCCAAAGTGCACGCCGAGGAAAAACACGCGAAACCGGCCGCCGAGGCGCCGGCCACGCAGGCGCCGACGATCTCGATCGACGAGTTCGGCAAGATCGAGCTGCGCGTCGCGCGCATCGCGAAGGCAGAGCATGTCGAAGGCGCGGAGAAGCTGCTCAAGCTCACGCTCGACCTCGGCGGCGAGACGCGCACGGTGTTCGCGGGCATCAAGTCGGCCTACGACCCGGCGGCGCTCGAAGGCCGGCTCACCGTGATGGTCGCGAACCTCGCGCCGCGCAAGATGAAGTTCGGCCTGTCGGAGGGCATGGTGCTCGCCGCGAGCGGGGACCAGGGGCCCGGCATTTTCCTCGTTGCCCCGGACTCCGGCGCGCAGCCGGGTATGCGGGTCAAGTAGCGTTGCGAGCACGGGTCACAGCCGACGCCGGGCGGCCCGTTGCGTGCGGCGCGCGAGGCGGCTCGATTCGGCCGAGACGAGACAGCGTTCCGCGGTGTGCGCGTTGCGGCCGACGAGTCGTAGCGGCGTGACCGGCCCGCGCGCGCAGGGAAAAGAGCGGCTCACGCTCGCAGCGGGTGTTACCATTGCGCTTCTCGTTGCTCGCCGTTGATGGCGCGGCGGCACGCCGCGGCCAGCAGCCGGCACGACGCGGCTGCGCAACTCGAAGACGCACGATGACGACCCGGGAGCCCCCTCGCGCGGGCGAGACTCGATGAGCCTCGTGCCCCTCCCGTCCGTGCTCCTCCTTGCCTGCGCCTGGCTCGCGCTCGGCGTCATCGGCCTCGCAAGGGCGCGCAGCCTGACGCTGGTGGCGAAGGTCCTGTTCCCGGCCGGCGCGGCGATTGGCCTCGCGGTAGCAGCGGTTGCGCTGATGGCGATCGCGTCGCCGCCCACCGAGACGGTGCTCCCGCTGGGCCTCCCGGATCTGCCTTTCCACTTCCGCCTGGATTCGCTCTCGGCCTTCTTCCTCGCGATCCTCGGCCTGGTCAGCGCGGGCGTGTCGACGTTCGCAGCCGGCTACCTGCGCAAGGGCGAGGGCACGCCGCCGGGCCTGCAGTGTCTGTACTACCACGTCTTCCTCGCCAGCATGGCGCTGGTGCTCGTCGCCGACGACGCCTACGCCTTCATGGTCATGTGGGAGACGATGGCGCTTTCTTCGTTCTTCCTGGTGACGAGCGACCACCGCATCGCCGAGATCCGTCGTGCCGGCTACCTCTACCTCCTGATCGCGCACATCGGCGCGCTCTCCATCCTCCTGTGCTTCGGCGTGCTCCAGGGCGGGACCGGCGACTACACGTTCGCCAACATGCGCGCACAGAGCCTGCCCCCGTTCTGGGCCACCATCGGCTTCCTGCTCGCGCTGCTCGGCTTCGGCGCCAAGGCCGGCATCCTGCCGCTGCACGTGTGGCTTCCCGAGGCGCATCCGGCGGCACCCTCTCCGGTGTCCGCACTGATGAGCGCGGTCATGCTCAAGACGGCCGTGTACGGCCTTCTCCGCGTGACGTTCGACCTCTTGCATGCGCAGGTCTGGTGGTGGGGCGTCCTCGCGCTCGCGATCGGCCTCGCCACCGCGTTGTTCGGCGTCGTGTTCAGCGCGGTGCAGAGCGACATGAAGCGCCTGCTCGCCTACTCCTCGATCGAGAACATCGGTTTCATCGTGGTCGGTTTCGGGCTCACGGTCACGTTCCAGGCCTACGAGATGCGCTCGCTCGCCGCGCTGGCGCTGACCGCGACGCTGTATCACTGCCTCAATCACGCGTACTTCAAGAGTTTGCTCTTCCTCGCGACGGGCTCGGTTCTGCACGCGACGAAGGAGCGTGCGCTCGGCAAGCTCGGGGGCCTCATCCACAAGATGCCCTGGGTGGCGTGGCTCGCCCTGGTGGGCGCCCTCGCCATCGCCGGGCTTCCGCCGCTGAACGGGTTCGTATCCGAGTGGCTGCTGCTGCAGGCGTTTCTCTTCACGCCGGGGCTGCCGGACGGCTACCTCAACATGTTCATCCCGGTCGCCGCGGCGGCGGTCGCGCTCGCGGCCGCCCTGTCCGGCTACGTCATGGTGAAGTTCTACGGCGTCATCTTCCTCGGTCAGCCGCGCGAGGAAAGACTGACGGAGGCGCACGACGCGGGCCCGTGGGAACGCGTCGGGCTCGTATGGCTCGCAGCGGGCTGCGTCACGCTCGGCGTAGTCCCGGTGCAGGTCATCTCGCTCATCGACCACGTTACCGGTCCGCTCGTCGGCCGGACGCTCGCGGAGACCGCCACCGGCTCGTGGCTGCTGCTCGCACCCATCGAAACCGACCGCGCGAGCTACAGCCCCCTGGTCGTGCTGCTCGGCATCGTCGTGGCGACCTTTGCAGTGTGGTTCGCGGTGCGGCGCGTCTACCACGGCCGAGTGAGGAGAGCGCCGGCCTGGGATTGCGGTTTCCCCCTGCAGACGCCGCGCATGCAGGATACGGCGGAGGGTTTCGGAATGCCGGTTCGGCACGTGTTCGAGCCGTTCTTCCGCATGACGCGCGAGCTTCCGTCGCCGTTCGACCGCGCCCCGCGCTACCGGGTGATCGTCGAAGACCATCTGTGGCACTGGTGCTACCTGCCGGTGGCGCGCTGGGTCGAACGGCTGACCGCGATCGTGGCCGTCCTGCAGCGCGGCCGGATCTCCGTGTATCTCACGTACAGCTTCGTGACCCTCCTTCTCCTGCTTCTCTTCGTCCGATGATCAGCTGGTCCGGCGTCGTCGCACAGGTCACCGAGCTCGCGCTCGCGGTGCTGCTTGCGCCGCTCCTGACCGGCTGGGTGAACCAGTGCCGGGCGTGGCTGCAGAACAAGAGCGGCCCGGGACTGCTCCGCCCCTACCGCACCATCCGCAAGCTCTTCGCCAAGGACGCGGTGATCGCCACCAACGCCTCGGCGGTCTTCCGCACGGCGCCCTATGTCGTGTTCGCCTGCATGCTCGTCGCTGCGGCGATCGTGCCCACGCTCGCCACCGATCTGCCGTTCTCGATCGCCGCCGACGCCATCGCGCTGGTGGGCATTTTTGCGCTGGCCCGCGTGTTCATCTCGCTCGCCGCGATGGATGTCGGCACGGCGTTCGGCTCGCTCGGCGCACGGCGCGAGATGATGATCGGTTTCCTCGCAGAGCCGGCGCTGCTGATGGTGCTCTTCACCGCCTCGCTCATCAGTCAGTCGACCTCCCTCGCCACGACCGTCGAGCGGCTCGCGCGCATGGAGTTCGCGATCTTCCCGAGCCTCGCGTTCGCCGGCGTGGCGTTCACGATGGTGTCGCTCGCCGAGAACGCGCGCATCCCGGTGGACAACCCGGCCACCCATCTCGAGCTCACCATGATCCACGAGGCCATGGTGCTCGAGTACTCGGCGCGGCACCTTGCCCTGATCGAGTGGGCGGCGAGCCTGAAGCTCTTCGTGTACTCGTGCATAGGCATCTCGATCTTCTTCCCGTTCGGCATCTCCCAGGGCGGCGATCCGCTCGGCTTCGCCTACGCGCTTCCGGCGCTCGTGTTCAAGCTCGCGGTCGGCGGCGCGCTGCTCGCCGTCATCGAGACCGTCTCGGCGAAAATGCGCATCTTCCGCGCGCCCGAGTTCCTCGGCACGGCGTTCATGCTCGCGGTTCTCGCGCTGCTGATCCACGCGCTCCTGGAGACCTGATGATCACCGCGGCGTTCGCCAACCAGATCATCAACCTGTTCGCCGCGGTGATGCTGCTGCTCGCGTTCGCCATGCTCGCGCAGAGGCGGGTTCTGTCGCTCATCGACCTGTTCGCGATGCAGGGACTGGTGCTGACGCTGTCCACCGGCTTCGTCGCCTACACCACCGGCCAGACCCACCTCTGGTTCTCGGCCGGGATCACCTTCGCGCTCAAGGTGGTGCTGCTGCCGTGGATTCTCTACCGGCTGATCCGCCAGCTCGACGTGAAGTGGGACGTCGAGGGCCTCATCAACATCCCGACGACGATGCTGATCGGCATCGTGCTGGTGATCCTGTCGTTCAACGTCGCCCTGCCGATCTCGCAGATCGCCGGCACCATCACGAAGGGAACGCTCGGCATCGCGCTGGCGAGCGTGCTGCTCGCATTTCTGATGATGATCACCCGCTCGAAGGCGGTGCCGCAGGTGATCGGCTTCCTCGCGATGGAGAACGGCCTCTTCTTCGCCGCGACGGCGGCGACCTACGGGATGCCGATGGTGGTCGAACTCGGCATCGCGCTCGACGTCCTGGTCGGGGTCGTGATCCTGGGCGTGTTCTTCTTCCAGATCCGCGAGCGCTTCGACAGCCTCGACATCCGCCATCTCGAGAAGCTCAAGGAAGAATGAGCCCGGAGATCCTCGCCGTCCTCGGCATCCCGCTCGCCGGGGGCGCGGTACTCGCGCTCTTCGGCCACTGGAAGCGGGCCGCGGAGATCAACATCGCGTTCTCCTCGGCGACCTTCGTCGCAGCCGCGGCACTCGTGGTTCGCGTAGTCGACAGAGGCCCGTTCGCCAGCTTCGAGAACCAGCTCTTCGTCGATGCGCTGAACGTGTTCCTGGTGGCCCTGACGGCGTTCGTCGCGATGACCACGTCGATCTTCTCGCGCCCCTACATGCGCATCGAGCAGGAGCACGGCAAGCTCACCGTGGCGCGGCTGCGCCTCTACCACAGCATGTACCAGCTCTTCTCGTTCACGATGCTGCTCGTGCTGCTCTCCAACAACCTCGGCGTGACCTGGGTGGCCACCGAGGCGGCGACCCTCACGACGGTGCTGCTGGTGAGCCTGTACCGCACGCCTGCGAGCCTCGAGGCGGCGTGGAAGTACTTCATCCTGTGCGGCGTCGGCATCGCGCAGGCGCTGTTCGGCACCATCCTCGTGTATCTCGCCGCGGGCAAGGTGCTCGGGAGCGGAATGGACGCCCTCCTTTGGACGGAGCTCGCGCAGGTGCGCGGCAGCCTCGAGCCGACCGTGATGTCCATCGCGTTCGTGTTCCTGCTGGTCGGCTACGGCACCAAGGTCGGGTTGGTCCCGCTGCACAACTGGCTGCCCGACGCGCACGCCGAAGGCCCGACCCCCGTGTCCGCGGTGCTCTCGGGCCTGCTCCTCAACGTTGCCCTGTACGCCCTCGTGCGCTTCAAGGTGCTCGCCGACGGCGCACTCGGGGCCGAGTTCGCGAGCCGGCTGCTGATGGGCTTCGGCATCCTGTCGGTCGCGGTGGCGGCGTTCTTCCTGTCCCGGCAGCGCGACATCAAGCGCATGTTCGCCTACTCGTCGATCGAGCACATGGGGCTCATCACGTTCGCCTTCGGCATCGGCAGCCCGGTCGCGGCCTTCGCCGGCCTGCTCCACATGACCGTCCACTCTCTCACCAAGAGCGCGATCTTCTTCGCGGTCGGCCATGCCGCGCAGAAGACCGGAACGCAGGTGATGGAAGACATCCGCGGGCTGGTGAAGGTGAGTCCGACCGTCGGCTGGGGCCTGATCCTCGGCACCGTCGCCATCCTCGGCATGCCGCCGTTCGGGGTGTTCGCGAGCGAGTTCCTGATCCTCACCACCGCGATGCGCGAGCAGCCCTGGGCCACGCCGATCCTGCTCGTCTCGCTGGGCGTCGCCTTCGCGGCCGTGTTCGGCAAGGTACAGCCGATGGTGTTCGGCGAGACCACGGCGAAGCGCCTGCCGCATCCTCCCGCTCTGGTGCCCGTCTTCCTGCATCTCGCGCTTGCGCTGATGCTCGGGCTGTACATCCCGCCGTACCTCGCCAGCTGGTATCGCGAGGCGGCCCGGCTGATCGGCTGACGCCGTGGCCCTCGACGGACTGCATCTCTCCATGACGGCCCTGCCCGGCGCGGTGCCGGCATGGCACGCCCTTGCGGAGTCGGGCCGATTGCCGGATCTCGCACGCACGATCGCCGACCGCGGCGGTCGGCTCGCGGCGCTGTGGGGCGCGGACGGCCGCGAGCGCGGCGCGGGCTTCGCGCTGCACGCCGCATTCGTCGTGGAGGCGTCGCTCGCCTGGATCGAGGTGGCCCTTCCTGCGGAGCGTCCGCGTTATGCGGATCTCTCGTCGACCTTTCCCTGCGCGGACCGCATGCAGCGGGCGTTGCGAGATCTCCTCGGCATCGAGGCCGAGGGGGCCCATGACCCGCGTCCCTGGCTGCGCCACGGCGCCTGGCCTGCGGATGCGCACCCGCTCCGACGTGACGTGCCGGCCGACGCGACATGGCCGAACCAGGTGGAGCCTTACGCCTTCGTGCCGGTCGAGGGCGACGGAGTCCATGAGATCCCGGTCGGGCCGGTGCACGCGGGGATCATCGAGCCGGGTCATTTCCGCTTCTCGATCGTCGGCGAGAAGGTGCTGCGCCTGGAGCAGCGCCTGGGTTACGTGCACAAGGGAATCGACAAGCGTTTCGAGTCGATGGACGTCGCGGCGGGCGCGCGCCTCGCGGGCCGAGTGTCCGGCGACAGCACCGTGGCCTCGTCGTGGGCGTATGCCATGGCGGCGGAGAGCATCGCGGGCGTCACCCCGCCAACCCGCGCGCTCTGGCTGCGCGCGCTCGCCCTCGAGCGCGAGCGCATCGCCAACCACCTCGGCGACCTCGGCTACCTGGGAAACGACGGCGGCCTCGCCTTCGGCCTCGCGCAGTTCATGCGCCTCAAGGAAGACGTGCTGCGGGTCAACGCGCAGGCGTTCGGCCACCGCTATCTCATGGATCTCGTGGTGCCAGGCGGCGCCGCACGCGACTGCGATCGCGCGGGCATCGACGCGTTTCTCGGCCAGTGCACGGCGCTCGAGCGGGAGCTTCGCGTGTTGCGGAGCATCTACGACGACCATGCGGGGTTGCAGGACCGTTTCCTCACCTGCGGCATCCTCAGTCCCGACCTTGCCGCGAAGCTCGGCGTGATCGGCCTTGCGGGACGCGCGAGCGGACAGCCGTGGGATGCTCGCGTCGCGCCGGCCTTCGAGCCTTACGACCGCTTGGCCGTGGCGATGAAGCTCGCGCGCGCAGGCGACGTCGCGGCGCGCGTCACCACCCGCTTCGAGGAGATCGACGAGTCGATCCGGCTGATCCGGGCGATCGTCGAACAGATGCCGGGCGGCCCCGTCCGGACCAGCCTGCCCGCGGCGCCCGGCGGCAGGGGTCTCGGGTGGGTCGAGGGATGGCGCGGCGAGATCATCGTCGCGCTCGAGTGCTCCGGCGGTCGCATTCGCAGGTGCCACGTCCACGATCCCTCATGGCAGAACTGGCCGGCGCTCGAGCACGCAGTCATCGGCAACATCGTCCCGGACTTCCCGCTCATCAACAAGTCGTTCAATCTCTCGTACAGCGGCGCGGACATCTAGCATGTACCACCTTCTCAGGCAGATCGCGAAGACGGGCATCAAAACGGAGGCGCCCGCGCACGCCGACGCGGCCCTGCGCGTGGCGGAGCAGCGACTCAGGACGGGGATTCTCGGGCTGTTCGGCGGATCGCTCGCGATCCGCGCGGTCGATGCCGGCTCGTGCAACGGCTGCGAGCTCGAGATCCACATGCTCAACAATCCCTACTACAACCTGGAGGGACTGGGCATCCGGTTCGTCGCGAGTCCGCGCCACGCCGACCTGCTGCTCGTGACCGGCCCGGTGTCGCGCAACATGGAGGCGGCGCTGAAGCGCACCTACGACGCCACACCCGAGCCCAAGCTCGTGGTGGCGGTCGGCGATTGCGGCTGCACTGGCGGCGTGTTCGGCGAGAGCTACGCGAGCTGCGGGCGCATTGCCAACGTGATACCGGTCGACGTTGCCGTACCGGGCTGCCCGCCGACTCCGGTCGCGCTGATGCAAGGCATCCTCACGGCGATCAGCTCCGGCGTGCCGCGCTGACGGCGGCGATGGAGCCGCTCAGCCTCGCCTTTATCGGCTGGTTCTTCGCCGTGTTCAGCGGGCTCGTCCTGCTGGTCGGCTCCGCCCTGATCGCATCCCTGCACCGCTCGGGCGAGCTCGCGCGCCGTCAGCTCGAAAAGACCGTGGTGAACGATGCCGCGCTGTTCGGCATCTGGATTTTCGGGCTTGCGGGCGGCGTCGGCGTGATCCGCCTCGAGCCGTGGGGCCGCGACGTGCTGGAGTTCTTCTGCTGGACGCTGATCGTGCTCGTCATGCTCTCCGGCGGCATGCGGCTGCGCGCGCTGAAGAAGGTCGCGACCGAGCCCGTCAACTGGTTCACCGCCGTCGCGGGCGTCGCGCTCGTCGTGGCGCCGATCGTGCTGCTCTGCGCCGCGACGATCGTCACCCTGCGCGACGCGACCGTGATCGCGGCCTTCGCCCCCTGACTCGCGCGCAACCGGCCGCGACGCGCCGGGTCACGGCTTCAGATAGGCGTACCCCTCGCGCTGCTGGAGCTTGGTCACCTCGGCCACTCCCGACGGCACGTACGTCGCCTCCTCGATGAACTGGCGCTTGTCGAGCTTGCGGCTCGTCAGCGTGATCTCGCACACCTCGAACCGGACCCCGCGCGCCTTCAGGTCTTCCACCGGGATGTCGTACGGATTGCCGTTCTTGTCCTTGGCCCCCTTCATGAGGAAGTCGACGCCGCGCGAATGCGTCACCACCACGATCTTCGCCTTCGGGTTCACCTGAAGATGGTTGTTGATGTTCCGCAACCCGTCGCTCGCCTGCTCGAGGCCCTGGTTGAGGTGGTAGACGACCTTGTCTTCGACGCCCGGACTCGCGGTGTTCGCGATGCTGGCGAATCCGGCGAGCAGCGCCGCGGAAAAAAGCACCCCTGCTGCAAACTGTTTCACTTTCGGTCTCCTGGTCTGGTTTGAACGAAGCCGCGGCGGCATTCTCCGGCCGCGTCGCGGGTGCGCGACAGATTGCTATGATCGGCTGGCCGAGAGCAATCAGCGCTGTCTATCTTTCTAGCAAATATTCTCGGGCATTGCATGGGAAAGCTGCTCCGGATCCACGGCCGCGTACAGGGCGTCGGCTACCGCGAGTCGCTGCGGTGGGAGGCCGAGCGCCGCGGCGCGACGGGCTGGGTCCGGAACCGCCGCGACGGCACGGTCGAGGCCGCGATCGACGGCGATCCGGCGGTGATCGACGCGCTGATCGACTGGTGTCGCGCAGGTCCGCCTGCCGCGCGGGTCACGGCCGTGGACGTGGCCGACATCGATGGCCCCTTCGCCGGGTTCGCGCGGCTGCCGACTGTCTAGACGCAGGACCAGACGTCCCCGTCGCGAGTGCGCGCGGTCCGCAGGTGCGCTGGGCAGCTCGCCTCTCGGCGGTTCAGGCGAACAGCGCCTCGAGCCGCGCCCCGTACTCTCGTGAGCCGGGTTCGCCCTCGCGCGGCGCCCACGGCGCGAGATCCTCCGGCGACGGCGGCACGTAGGGTCCGGCTTTCGCCTCGAACATCACCGTGCCCGGCACGAGCGCCACGAGGCTGTGCCATGTTCCCGCGGACAAGTCGACGCCGATCGCCTCGCCGCAGGGCTCGAGGACATGCTTCGCCGCGATCACGCCGGCGTCGTCGAAGACGATCACGCCGAGCCGGCCCGCCACCGCGATGATCGTTTCGTCGCGCGCGGGGTCGCGGTGGCGGTGCGGCACGATGTACGAGCCGGGCTCGATGGCATTCAACAGACGGTGACTCGGCTCCGCGAGGTCGCCGTGAAAGTTGCGGTTGCGGCGCAGGCGCGCGGCGCCACGCGCTTCCGCGGCGAGCGCCGCAAGCATCGCGCGGTCGACGAGCGTACAGCGGCTCACTGGTACACGACCTCGACGTTGCCGGCCTTGAGCCACTCCTCCAGCGCCGCGAGCAGCGCCTCGTCCGGCTTGATGCGCCACTCGTCGCCGAGCCGCATTTCGCACTCGGCCTTACCCGTCCGGTAGCGGATCTGCACCGGCAGCGTGCCGTTGCGATACGGCGTCAGCAGCTGACGCAGCTTCGCGACGCCTGCGGCCGCGCGCGCGCCGCCGCCCGAGACCTCGCCATTCACGAGGAGGCGCAGGCCGCGCGCGTACTTCGCCCGGGCCCCGGCGAGGTCGAGGATCCGCTCCGCGGAGATCCGCGTGACCGTCTCCTCGCCCTCTTCGCCTCCGGAGCGGCGGAACTGGCGCACCTTCGCCTCGACCAGCAGCAGTGCATCCTCGCGAATCAGGTTGCGGCACTGCTCGAACACCTCGTTGTACACGGTGATCTCCTGCACCGCCGTGCCATCGCCGAGGTTCACGATCAGCATCCGGCCGGTGCCGGTGCGCTGCCAGCGGATCGAGTCGACGATCCCGGCGAGCAGCACGGTGCGGCTTCCTTCGTCGCCGCCCCCGGGCGGCGCGATGCGTGCGAGCGTGGAGCGACAGAAGTGCTGGATCTCGGCGCGATAGGCGGCGAACGGATGCCCCGAGAAATAGAAGCCGAGCGCGGCTTTCTCTTCGGCGAGCCGCTGGCGCTCGTCCCAGGGCGCGCACTCGACGAGTTGCGGCCGGTCCGCCGCCGGCGAGTCCGCACCGCCGAAGAGGCTCACCTGCTGCGCGTCACGCTCCTCCTGCTCCGCGGCCTCCATCGCGCGCCCGACCGAGGCAAGCAGACTCGCCCGATGCCCTCCGAGGGCGTCGAATGCCCCGGCGCGCACGAGCGCCTCGATCGCGCGCCGATTCACGATGCGCTTGTCCACGCGCCGGCAGAAATCGAATAGATCGGCGAACGGCCCGCCCGCCTCGCGCGCCTTGACGATGGTCGCGATGGCGCTCTCGCCCGTGCCCTTGATGCCGCCGAGCCCGTAGCGGATGGTCTTCCCGTCGACGGGCACGAAGCGATAGTCCGACGCGTTCACGTCCGGCGGCAGAATCGCGAGGCCGTTCGTCCGCGCGTCGTCGTGGAACTGGCGCACCTTGTCGGTGTCGTCCATGATCGCCGAGAGGTTGGCGGCCATGAACGCAGCCGGATGGTGCGCCTTCATGTAGGCGGTCTGGTAGGCGACCAGCGCGTACGCCGCGGCGTGCGACTTGTTGAAGCCGTAGCCCGCGAATTTCTCCATCAGATCGAAGAGCTGGTTCGCGCGCTCGGGCGAGACGCCGTTCTTCGCCGCGCCCGCCGCGAAGACCTCGCGGTGCTTCGCCATCTCCTCGGGCTTTTTCTTGCCCATCGCGCGACGGAGAAGGTCGGCGCTGCCGAGCGTGTAGCCGCCGATCACCTGCGCGATCTGCATCACCTGCTCCTGGTAGACCATGATGCCGTAGGTCTCGCCGAGGATCGGCTCGAGGCGCGGGTCGAGATACTCGACCTTCTGGCGGCCGTGCTTGCGCTCGATGAAGTCGGGGATCAGGTCCATCGGGCCGGGGCGGTAGAGCGCCACCAGCGCGATCAGGTCCTCGAAACGGTCGGGCCGCGCC
>JALOSW010000050.1 GCA_025458245.1 Burkholderiales bacterium | reverse complement strand
CGCTTCCAGTGGGAGAAGAACTACGAGCCCGACGCGCAGAACCCGGTGATCCTGCATCTGTTCGGCAACCTCGAGTTTCCCGAGTCGCTGGTGCTCTCCGAGGACGATTACTTCCAGTTCCTCACCGGCGTCGCGCGCAGCGACCCGAAGCGTCCCGCGATCCCGACGGCGATCGCCTCGCGTCTCGCGACCTCCGGGCTCATCTTCCTGGGATTCACGCTCGACGACTGGGATTTCCGGGTGCTCTTCCGCAGCATCATCCAGCAGGAGGGCGATGCGCTGAGCCGCGATCACACCCGCGTCGCGGTGCAGGTGAACCCGGCCGAGGGCACGATCATCGACACGGCCGGCACGCGCAAGTATCTCGAGCGGTTTTTCCAGAAGGGCCAGTCGTACGGCATGTTCTGGGGTTCCGTGGACGAATTCATGGACGGCCTCGTGGCGCACGCGGAGGGCAAGCTGTGAGCGCCGCGAAAGCCGCCGCGCGGCCCAATCCCTACGTCGGGCCGGTCGCGTACCTGCAGGGGCAGATCCTCTACGGCCGGCGCGGCGAAACCATGGAGCTCGCCGACCTCCTGATCAGCCGGCGCATCGTATTGCTCTATTCGCCCTCGGGAGCGGGCAAGACCTCGCTCATCCGCGCAGCGCTGCCCAAAGAGCTGGAGCGGCGCGCGCCTCGGCAGCTTCGCCTCTCGCCCGTGCTGCGCGTCAACTACGTGGCGGCCGAGGTCGCCGCGAACCGCTACGTGCTCTCGGTGCTGCGCAGCTTCGAGGATTCGCTGCCGGAGGGCGAGCGGCTCAAGGACGCCGAGCTCGCGGCGTTCAGCGTCGCGCGCTACCTCGACGAGCGCTGGGGACCGAAGACGAGCCCCGGGCGCAAGCTCTTCGACGTCCTGATCTTCGACCAGTTCGAGGAGACCTTCACCCTCGATCCGGTGGAGCGCGACGCGAAGCGCGAGTTCTTCCGGCAGGTGGGCGAGGCGCTGGGGCGCCGCGCCGACGGCGACGCCGAGGAGGAAGAAGATGCGCCGCCGCGATTCGTGCGCTGGGCGCTCTTCGCGATGCGCGAGGACTACATCGCGGAGCTCGACGACTATCGCGAGCTGGTGCCGACCGAGCTCGCCACGCGCTACCGGCTCAACCTGCTCGACCGCGAGCAGGCGCGCGAGGCGATCCAGTCGCCCGCCGCCGACGCCGGCGTCACCTTCGCCGACGACGCCGTCGACCAGGTTCTCGACGAGCTGACGCGCGTGCGGGTCACGCGGCCGGGCGGGCGCGTCGAGACGCAGCGCGGCACGTTCGTGGAGCCGGTCCAGCTGCAGGTCGTGTGCCGCCATCTGTGGGAGCAGATGGTCCGGCCGGACACGGCGCTCATCACTCGCGCGGCGATGGAGAGCCTCGACCGCAAGGCGACGGCGGACGGCGAGGTCGACGCCGCCCTGCGGGGCTATTACGACGCCGAAGTGGGCGACGCGGCGAACCGGCAGAAGGGCCGCGAGCGGGTCATTCGCGAATGGGTGGAGCGCTCGCTCATCACCAGCGCCAAGCTCCGCAACCAGGTCCTGCGCGAGGGCGGCAGCGGCGTGCCGGTCGCCAAGGCCGAGATCGACGCGCTGATCGACGGCCACGTGCTGCGCTCCGAGAAGCGCGGCGGCCGCGAGTGGGTCGAGCTCACCCACGACCGCATGGTGCCGCCGATCCTCGCGAGCAACAGCGACTGGCTGAGCTCGCACCTCGCGCCCCTGCAGCGGCAGGCGCGGCTTTGGGAGGACGCGCACCGGAGCGAGGGCTACCTCCTCACCGGGCGCGCCCTGCGGGAAGCGGAGGAATGGGCCCGGACGAACCCCGAGGAGCTGCAGGAGTCGGAAGGGGCCTTCCTGGGCGAGAGCCGGGCGCTGCGCCGGCGCACGCTCTGGATGCGCGTCGGCATGGTCGCGTTCCTCGCGTTCCTCGGACTGAACGGACTGCGCGGCCATTTCAAGAACGAGCAGCTCGCCGACCTCAACGCCCGTGCCGTCGCGCAAAAGCAGCTCGGCGCCATTCGGCTTCAGCTCTCCAGCGCCGATCGCAAGATTCAGTCGAACTATCGCGAAGCTCTCACCGGCGCGCTGAAGGCGGACGGACAGATCGACACGGCACTCGCGGCGGCGCAGGACGGCGCGTCGGATGGCGGCACGGTGCACGCACTGAGCAGCACGCTCATCGCGAACGTCCGCGGCATGCCGGCCTGGGTGCAGACGCTCCTCGCGGTGGAGCCCGAGCCGGCGCTGGAGGACGCGGTCGCAGGACTCGAAGGCGAGCGGGCGAGCGTGGACGCGAGCCTGCTCGAGGCCTTACGGGACGCCCCGCCGATCACGCGGCGCTACCCGGGGCACGACGACGCCGTGCGCTTCGTGGTGTTCTCGAACGACGGCGCGCGGTTCGTTTCGAGCGGCTACGACGGCAAGATCCTCGTGCGCGAGCGCGCGAGCGGCGTGCCGCTCGGGGGCGCGGATACCAAGTCGACGGTGTACGCGCTCGCCTTCCATCCACCCACGGGGCTGGTCGCATCGGGCGATGCATCGGGCGGCATCCGCATCTGGCGGGTCGCGCCGACGGGCGCGCTCTCCGAGCTGGCGTCCCTGAACGCGGACCGAAGGGTGCACGGGCAGCGCATCACGGGGCTCGCGTTCAGCCCCGACGGGCGGACGCTCGCGGCGTCGAGCTGGGATCGCCGCATCGCGCTCTGGGACATGCGTCTTCCCGAGCGCGGCACGCTGCTCGCGGAGCTCGATGGCCGGCAGCACGACTCCACCATCTACGCCCTCGCTTACAGCGGCGATGGCCGTCTGGCTACCGTCGACTGGGCCGGCGGCGCGATCGTGTGGGACGGGTTGCCGTCGCCGGAGGCGCGCGAGGCGCGGCCGCGCATGACCGAGCTCGTCGCGAAGGTCGACCAGCGGCGGCCGATCGCGCTCAACGCGACCGCCTTCAGCCCCGACGGGAAGCTGCTGGTCGCAGGCGGCCACGACGGCTCCGTGGTGGTTTGGGACCTCGATCGCGTCGCCAAGACTCCGAAGGGCGCGGTGCACGACGAGCTGCGCGCGGGCAAGCGGCTGCGCGGGCTCGGCGGGCACTCGGCTTCGGTGTTCGGCGTCGCGTTCTCGCCGGACGGGGCCACGTTCGCGTCCGTGGGTCTGGACAAGTCGCTCATCGTTTGGGACACCCGCGCAGCCGAGCAGTGGCGCGCCGGGGACGACCTGCCCGTCCGGCGCCGCATACCGCAGCTCCCCGAACGTCTCTACGGGCTCGGCTACGAGCCCGACGATCCGAGCGGCGTCGCCGTCGGCGGCACCCACCATGTCCTGCTGATCGATACCGACGGGCCCACGAGCCCGCTCGCGACCACGCTGGCCGACGCGGGCGCGGACGGCATCGGCGGGGTGCGGGGCTGGGAGGGTTCGGCGCTGGCGCGCGGCGGCAGCCTCGCGTTCGCGACCCGCGGCGACGAGGTCTGGCAGTGGGTTCTTCCCGACGATCTCCGCAAGGCGCCGGGGCCCGGTGCGCTCGTCGCGCGGCATCCGCGGCTCACTCGCATCGCGGTGTCGAGCGATGGCCGCATGCTCGTTACCGCCGGCGCCGCGCACGATGCCCGGCACGGTTCCGACCTCGCTCTCTGGCGGGAAGACGCGCGCGGACGCTTCGAGCGCTTCGTGGTGGCCACGGCGCCGGGACCGTTCTCGGCAGTGGCGTTCAGCCGCGACGGGCGTCTGCTGGCGGCCGCGACCGAGGCGACGTTGCGCCTCTGGGAGATCGGCGCGTCCGGCGCCCCGAAGCAGATCTTCGAGGAGCCGCTGGGCCGGCGGCGCGTGCGCACCATCGCGTTCAGTCCCACCGAGGACCTGCTCGCCGCGGCGGGCGCCGGCATGCCGCTCACCCTGTGGCGCATCGCGGGCGACAAGGTTTCCGTCGAGCTGGAGAGCGATCCTTTGCGGCAGGTCGTGATCAGCGCGGTGCAGTTCGCGCCCGACGGCAAGTCGCTCGTGACCGGCGACGAGGACATGCGCGTGACCGAGTGGAAGGTCGCGAGACCGTTCGTGCCGCAGACGCCGGTGATCGAGCACGAGCGCGGGGTGGTGAGCGTCGCGCGCGCGGGGGGTGGGCCGCGCACGACGATCTTCGGCGCCGACAAGGACGGCGATCTGCTCGTGCGCTTCGGTTCGGAGGAGGGCGGTGCGTCGCAACTCGAGGGGCGCAACGTGCGCACCCTGCTCTCGGGTCTGCGGCGGCCCATCTACATCGCCGCGAACGCCGCCGGCGACCGGCTCGTGACCACGGGCGATGTCCTGCTCGTCTGGGACCTGCGGCCCGAGCGCCTGCGCCGCGAAGCCTGTCGCATCGCGCCGCCGACGAACGGCGATGCGCCGAACCCGTGCGCCCGATTCGATAAGTAGGAGCCGCCCATGCCGACGCGAACCTTCCAGGCCAACGGTGTCAACGCGGAAACGGGCGGCTATCTGCTGCGCGCGCTCTCCGCCGCCGATCTCGCGAAAGCGGCGCGCGGCGAGCCCGTTCCCGATCCGATCCTCGCCGGGGAACTGAAGGCGCGATCGCTTTCGGCCGAGGCGCACTTCGGCGTCGGCGCGGACCCGGACGACCTCGGCGCGATGGGCTGGGGCGTCGTCTTCGCCGAGAGCATCGGCGCAGACGTCAAGGAGGCGCTCGCGCCGCTCCTCGCGCTGCGACGCGAGCAGGCCACGAAGAAGAGCGAAAAACGCTTCCGCGTCCTCGACGGCGACCTCGCCTATCGACCCGGCGAAACGAAGAACGGCTATCTGTCGCGGCTTGGCGTCGCGCCCGGGAGCGCGAAGCCCGACAAGCTGCCGATGCACCTGCTGCTCGTCGGCTCGCCCGCGGAACTGCCGTTCAACGTGCAGACGCAGCTCGATCTCAACTACTCGGTCGGCCGGCTGTGGTTCGACCGCGCCGAGGACTATGCGTCGTACGCAAAGACCGTGGTGCGCGCGGAGCGCGGCGAGATCGCGCGCGAGAAGCGCCTCGCGCTCTTCGGGCCGCGCAATCCCGGCGACGAGGCGACCGAGATGTCGGCCGACGTGCTCCTCGGCGCGCTGAAGAAGAAGTTCGCCAGGCCGGCCGGCGGCTGGTGGACCACTGCGACTGTCGCAGACGAGGCGCGCAAGGCAGCGCTCGAAAAGCTGGTCGGCGGCGCCGAGACGCCGGCGGTGCTCTTCACCGCGAGCCATGGCGTGGGCTTTCCGGTCGGGCACAAGCTGCAGCGCCGCGACCAGGGCGCGCTGCTTTGCCAGGAGTGGAGCCCGCTCGATCCGAAGCCGATCGCGCGCAAGCAGTACTTCTCCGCGGCGGACATCGGCAAGGATGCCGATGTCGCCGGGATGATCGCGATGTGCTTCGCGTGCTTCGGCGCCGGCACGCCCGACCGCGACCAATTCACGCGCGCCGCCGGCGAAGAAGTGCCGGCGCTCGCGCCGGAGGCGTTCCTGTCTGCGCTGGCGCAGGCCCTGCTCGCGCATCCGAAGGGCGGCGCCCTCGCCTTCATCGGACATGTCGAGCGCGCCTGGGGATACTCGTTCGTGTGGCCCGGTGTGGGCAACGCGACCGAGCCGTTCGAGAACACGCTGACGGCGCTCCTGAAAGGGCGCCGCGTCGGCGTGGCGATGGACCCGTTCGAGCGCAAATACGCGGATCTCGGCGCCATGGTGACGACCACCCTCGAAGAAGTGCGCATCAAGTCGACGCCTGCGCTCGAAGAAGAGCTGGCCTGGCTCTGGACCGCGAACAACGACGCGCGCAACTACATCGTCGTCGGCGACCCCGCGGTGCGCGCCGCGGTGAAGTCGTGAGAGTCAATGGGATCAAGGATTCAGGATCCAGGATTCAGGATTCAGGATTCAGGATCTAGCATCTAGACTCCAGACTCCAGACTTCAGCTCTCAATCCGCATTCCTCGATCCTCGATCCTCAATCCTGTATCCCGGAGATCCCATGCTCTCCATCGAAATGCTTCCCGCGCGGCACGGCGATTCGCTCTGGATCGTCTATGGCGAAGGGCGCGACACGCAGCGCATTCTCGTCGACGGCGGGCCGGGCTTCGCGTACGCCAACGGCCTGCGCGCGCGGATCGCCGGCCTGAAGAAAGCGCAGCGCCAGCTCGAGCTCGCGGTGACGACGCATATCGACGCCGACCACATCGAGGGGATGATCCGCCTGCTCGGCGAGCCCGCGCTCGGCGTGACGTACGGCGACTTCTGGTACAACGCGTGGAAGCAGGTGTCGAACGGCATGATGGAGCCGTTCGGCGCGAAGCAGGGCGAATATCTTTCTGCGCTCCTGCGCAAGAACGAGATCCCGTGGAACCAGGCGTTCGCGCCGGCCGGCGGCGGCGTGCGCATCGCCGCCCCGACCGACACGCTCACGCCGATCGTGCTTCCGGGGGGTGCCAAAATCACGCTGCTCTCGCCTTCGCGCGAGAAGCTCGTCAAGCTGCGCGACGCCTGGCAGAAGGAGCTCGACGCCGCCGACATCGAGCCCGACCAGCCCGAAGAGGCGCTCGCGCGGCTCAAGAAGGACAGGAAGTTCGGCGGGCACGTCTCGTTCGGCGCCGGCGCGCCCGATCCGGCGACGCTCGCGAAGAAGACGTTCTCGGAGGACGACACCGCCCCGAACGGGTCGAGCATCGCGTTCCTGCTCGAGGCGGGCGGCAAGAAGGCGCTGCTGCTCGGCGACGCGCATCCGGGCGTCGTGGAGGCGAACATCGACCGGCTGCTCAAGAAAGCGAAGAAGTCGCGGCTCGAGGTCGATGCGGTCAAGCTGCCGCACCACGGGTCGATGGCGAACGTCAGCCCGTCGCTCATCGCCAAGATCGCCGCAGAGCATTGGCTGTTTTCGAGCGACGGTACATTCTTCGACCACCCCGACCCCGAGGCGGTGGCGCGCGTCGTGACCGGCGCACCGGAGTCGCCGCGGCTCGTGTTCAACTATCGCACTGCGCGCACCTCGATCTGGGACAGCGCCGCGCTCAGGAAGAAGCACAAGTACAAGTCGGCGTACCCCGCGGCCGGCGCTTCGGGCTTCGTGCTCAAGCTCTGACGCAAGCGGACCCCCGCCCTGCCCACCCTTTGCCCCGGTGGGGACGGGAACGTCCTTCCCCGGGCGAGGCAAGGGGATGCTTGGGGCCGGGGGTCGGCAGCAACGAATCGCATGTCGTTGCCGTAAGATGGACGCGCCATGTCCGATACCAACCAGTGGTCTTTTCCGCCGAGCCTGCAGCCCAAACAGGAAGAGCTGCGCTTCGACCTGTCGCGCGCGCTCGATGCGGTCGTGGGCTTGCGTGCCGAAGCCCCTGAGGACGCGTTCACCGCGTCGATCCTCGGCACCGACCGCGCCGGGAGCGGGGTCGTCATCCGCGAAGACGGCCTCGTCCTCACCATCGGCTACCTCGTCACCGAGGCCGAGTCCATCTGGCTCACGACCGGCGACGGGCGCGTGGTCCCCGGCCACCCGCTGGCGTTCGACTTCGCCTCGGGCTTCGGGCTGGTGATGCCGCTCGGCAAACTCGGCGTGCCCGCTCTCGAACGCGGCTCGACGGCGACGTTCGGAGTCGGCGACGACGCCTTCGTCATCGGCCAGGGCGGCCGCGCGCATGCGCTCAAGGCGCGCGTGATCGCGAAGCGCGAGTTCGCGGGCTACTGGGAGTACGTCCTCGACGAGGCGCTCTTCACCGCGCCCGCGCATCCGCAATGGGGTGGCGCCGCGCTGCTCGGCGCCGACGGCAAGCTCGCCGGCATCGGCTCGCTCTTCGTTGAGGAGACCATTGGCGGCGAGGAGGTGGAGGCGAACATGTTCGTGCCCATCGATCTCCTCGAGCCGATCCTCGACGATCTGCTCACGCAGGGCCGGCGCGCGGGCGCCGTGCGGCCCTGGCTCGGCATGTACACCGCGGAGATGAAAGGGCAGCTCGTCGTGAACGCGCTGGTGCGCAACGGCCCCGCGGACCGCGCCGGGGTGAAGCTCGGCGACGCGGTGATGGAAGTCGCCGGCCAGCGTGTTGCCTCGCTTGCCGACCTGTTCCGCCGGGTGTGGCGGCTCGGCGCGGCCGGCACCGAGATCCCGCTATCGCTCGCGCGCAAGGGCGCACCGGTCGCGGTGCGGGTGCGCTCGGGCGACCGCGCCGACTTCCTCAAGAAACCCCGACTGCACTGAGCACGCCGCGGGCGCATCCGCCCGCGCCGAAACGCGGGCAGCGCGCCGCGACACGTCACGAGGCCGTCCATGTCGAACCGCATGCCTGTCCTTTTCATCGGCCACGGCAGCCCGATGAACGCCATCGCCGACAATCCCTTTCGCGCGAGCTGGGCGGCGCTCGGCGCGCGGCTGCCGCGCCCGGACGCGATTTTGTGCGTCTCGGCGCACTGGCTCACGCGCGGCACTGCCGTCACTGCCGGCCATCCGCTGGAGACGATCCACGACTTCTACGGCTTCCCGCCGGCGCTCTACGAAGAACGCTATCCGGTGCCCGACGCGCGGGCCTTCGCGCAAGCGGCGATCGACGCGATCCGCTCGACGCGGGTCGCCGCCGACACGAAATGGGGGCTCGACCACGGCGCCTGGGCGGTGCTGAAGCCCATGTACCCGGCGGGCGATGTCCCGGTCTTTCAGCTCTCGATCGACGCGACGCAGCCGCCGCGCCGGCATTTCGAAATCGGACGCGAGATCGGCGTGCTGCGGGAGCGCGGCGTGATGATCGTCGCGAGCGGCAACATCGTGCACAACCTCGCCACCATGCGGCCGGGCGCCGCGCCTTGCGACTGGGCGCTCGAGTTCGACGCTTACGTCGCGCGCGCGCTCGAGAAGCGCGACGACGAAGCGCTCGTCGATTACCTGCGTCCCGGCCGCGCGGCGGAACTCGCCGTGAACAGCGCCGAGCACTACCTGCCGCTGCTCTACGCCGCCGGGGCGCGTGACGCACGCGACGAGCTGGAGTTCTTCAACGCCGGGATCGACATGGCGTCGATCTCCATGCGGAGCGTGGTCTTCGCGCCCGGCTGAGCGGCACGCGACGCTCGACCCGCGCGCCCGGCTCCGGTAGCGTCTCTCTCCGCCGGCCGCATCGGCCGCGCTTGCCGGGGAACGCATGGGGTTTTTTTCGCATCCGGGCTACGACCGCCTGCTGCACGGCTCGCCGCTGCGGCGGCCGGGATTCGCGTTGGCGATCGGCGTGGCGCTCCTCGCGGTGCTGTGGTTCGCCGTCGAGATCCAGCTCGGCTTCCTCGAAAGCATGCGGCCCGACGTGGCGAGCGTGTTCTGGCGCGCGCTCTTTCTCTCGACGTTGCTCGCGTCGGTGCCGCTCGCGATTTTCTGGTTCCTCGACCGCCGCGAGCGCGAGACGCCGTGGCTCTTCGCCGCGGCGCTCTTTTGGGGCGCGTGCATCGCCACGGGGCTGTCGCTGCCGGCGAACACGGCGTTCGCGAGCGCGGTGGGCGAGTGGGTGAAGGCGAATCCGCAGCTGCGCGAGATGCTCGGGCCCGACGCCGTGGTGCTGATCGTGGCGCCGCTTTCCGCGCCGATCGTCGAGGAGACCGCGAAGGGCCTCGGGCTGCTCGCCGTGTTCTGGCTCCTGCGCGCCGAGTTCGACAACATGCGCGACGGGTTCGTATACGGCGCGCTCGTGGGCCTCGGGTTCACCTGGTTCGAGGCGCCCCTCTACGTCGCGCAGAACTACGCCGAGTTCGGCACCGCGCCGTGGGGACTGCAGCTCGGCTTCCGCTACGCGCTTTTCGGGCTGTCGGGGCACCCGCTGTTCACGGGGCTCTTCGGCGCCGGGCTGGGCCTTGCCATGCAGACGCGGCGGCGGTGGTTGAAGGTGCTCGCGCCGATCGCCGGGTTCGTCCTCGCCGTCGCGGCGCATTTCCTCAACAACGTGCTGCCGCTCGTCTTCGCGCTGGCGGGCGCGGCGCGCGGCGAGGCGCCGCCCCCGGAGAAGGAGGCCCCGCCGGACCTCTCGTTCTTCGATGCATTCCTGTCGGGAAGCCTCGTGCAGCTCACGGTGTTCCTGCCGTTCGTGGCGATCCTCGCGCTCGCCCTGTGGCGCAGCGGCGTCTGGGAGCGGCGGGTGATCCGCGAGGAGCTGGCCGACGAGGTCGGGCGCGCGGTGAGCGCTCGGGAATACGAGGCGATCGTCGCCGACTCGATGTTCCGCACGCGGCGCATCGACCGGCTGCACCCGCGCGAATCGGCGGCGCTCGTGAACGCGCAGCACGAACTCGCGTTCCGCAAGCGCCGCGTGCGCGACGAGCACGGCGACCCGGAGCGCGACCGGCTGGTCGCCGGCTGGCGCGCGGAGATCGAGCGGCTGCGCGGCATCGCGTAGCGGTACGCGCATCGCGAGCGCTGCGCTACCATCCGCGCTTTCCGCAATAGCGCTCGCAACGCACGAGGGAGGTCGACATGGGCAGTCACGACAAGGTCGCGATCGTCACCGGAGCCGGCAGCGGCGTCGGCAAGGCGACCGCGCTCGCGTTTCTTCGCGACGGATATCGCGTCGCGCTGGCGGGCCGGCGCAAGGACGCGCTGGACGCGACGGTCGCCGCTGCGGGCGCTGCCGGCGCGCGCGCGCTCGTCGTCCCTACGGACGTCGCGAGCCCCGACTCGGTGAAGGCGCTCTTCGCGAAGACGAAGGCCGAGTGGGGCCGCGTCGACGTACTGTTCAACAACGCCGGTGTGAACGCACCCGGCATCCCGCTGGAGGATCTCACGTTCGAGCAGTGGAAGAACGTGGTCGACATCAACCTCACCGGCATGTTCCTCTGCATCCAGGAAGCGTTCCGGGTGATGAAAGACCAGGATCCGCGCGGCGGCCGCATCATCAACAACGGCTCGATCTCGGCGCACGCGCCGCGGCCCAACTCCGCGCCGTACACAGCGACCAAGCACGCAGTAACGGGCCTCACAAAGTGCGCGTCGCTCGACGGCCGCAAGTACGACATCGCGTGCGGCCAGATCGACATCGGCAACGCGCGCACCGAAATGGCCGAGCGCATGGCGAAGGGCGTGCCGCAGGCGAACGGCACGATCGCGGTCGAGCCGTTGATGGACGTGAACCAGGTGGCGGACGCGGTGCTCCACATGGCCGGCCTGCCGCTCGAGACCAACGTGCAGTTCATGACCATCATGGCGACGAAGATGCCGTTCGTCGGCCGCGGCTGAACGCGAGGAAAGGCAAGAGCATGGCTTCGATGGAGGAGATCGAGCTGGAGCGCCACCGGGGGCGCCTCGACCGGGACGTCGCCGACCTGGTGGAAAAGTACATGGCCATCATGGGCTGGAACATCCCGGAGATCGACGTCGCGAGGGCGCGCGCGTTCATCGTCGGGGAGCTGAAGGCGGCGCTCGGGCGCATCGAGTCGGGCGCCCGGTGAAGACGCTCGTCGACCCGCGCGGGAGGGTCGCTGCCGCGATGTTCGGAGACGGCGGCATCGGACTCACGATGGCTGGCGCGGCCTCCGATTTCAGCGCCGGCGGGTCGATCGCCGTCGGCGTCGGTGATCGGGCGAGCGACTGATGCCGCGCGCACCCCGGAAGGTCGAACGGGCCCGAGGCGCGGAGAAGACCGTGACCCCGCAATCCATCCTCGCCCGGCCCTTCACGCTGCCTTGCGGGGCGGTGCTCGGGAACCGGCTCGCGAAATCGGCCATGAGCGAGGCGCTCGGCACCCTCGACAATCGTCCCACCGAGCGGCTGGAGCGCCTCTACGCGGTGTGGGCCGACGGCGGCATCGGGCTTTCGATCACCGGGAACGTGATGATCGACCGGCGGGCGCTCGGCGAGCCCGGCAACGTGGTCGTGGAAGACGAGCGCGACCTCGCCGCGCTGCGGCGCTGGGCCGCCGCCGGGACCCGCAACGGCACGGCGCTCTGGATGCAGCTCAACCATCCCGGCAAGCAGTCGCCGCGCGGCCTCAACCGCGAGACCGTTTCTCCCTCCGCGGTGCCGTTCGGCCCGGCGCTCGCGCGTTTCTTCGAAACGCCGCGCGCTCTGACGGCTCGCGAGATCGAAGCGCTCGTGCAGCGCTACGCGCGGGCCGCCGCGATCGCGAAGAAAGCGGGCTTCACCGGGGTCCAGATTCACGGCGCGCACGGGTATCTCGTCAGCCAGTTCCTCTCGCCGCACCACAACCAGCGCACCGACCGGTGGGGCGGCTCGGCCGAGAGGCGGCGCCAGTTCGTGCTGTCGGTGTACGCGGCCATCCGGCGCGCGGTCGGCGCGCGCTTCCCGGTCGGCATCAAGCTCAACACCGCAGACTTCCAGCGCGGCGGCTTCACCGAGGAGGAGTCGCTCGACACCGTGCGGGCACTCGCCGACGCAGGCATCGACCTCGTGGAGCTCTCCGGCGGCACCTATGAGGCGCCCGCGATGACGGGCCTCCGGGCCAAGGCATCGACGCGCCGGCGCGAAGCCTACTTTCTCGAGTTTGCCGAGAAGGCGCGCGCTGCGGTCGCCGTTCCCCTCATGCTCACCGGCGGCTTCCGCACCCTCGGCGGGATGGCCGACGCGAT
Organism: Burkholderiales bacterium; assembly: GCA_025458245.1. Lineage (GTDB taxonomy): Bacteria > Pseudomonadota > Gammaproteobacteria > Burkholderiales > SG8-39 > JAOAEA01. The sequence goes on along the minus strand of JALOSW010000050.1, from coordinate 2,050 downwards.
CCGTTCCGGGGCCGTCGATCTCGTCGGCCTCGCACGCCCGCTCGCGATCGAGCCCGATCTGCCGGGGCGGCTGCTGGCGGGAGAGGAGGCGCGTCACGAGGTGCGCCCGATCTCGACTGGCTTCGCTGCGATCGACCGCGCGGCCCTGATGGAAGTGAAGTGGTACACCCGCCAGCTTCAGCGCATCGGCAGCGGCGTCGCGCCGCGCCCCGACGAATCGGGGCTTGCCGCGTTCGCCAAGGGGTTGCTGGAAGACGGCTGGAAGACCCTCAGGACGCGGCGGCTGCGCGCGTAATGCGGCACGCTTCCACGAGCATCATGAACCGCGCACTCGAGCCCACGGGCAAAGGCCACCCATGAACCTCGAACTCTCCGGCGTCTGGACGCTCGTCGCCGCCCTCGTCACGATCGAGTTCGGCAAGCGGATGAACAGGTGGCTGCCGTGGCTGGAGCGCGGGAACATCCCGCCCGCGGTGAGCGCGGGCCTCGTGCTCTCGCTCCTGCTGGCGGGCCTGCGCGCCGGGGGCTGGCTCGACGTGAAGTTCTCGACGGCCCCGCGCGACGTGCTGCTCCTCGTGTTCTTCGCTTCGCTCGGCTTCGGCGCTCATCTCGGCCGGCTGCTGTCGGCGGGCAAGGGCACGATGGTGATCGTGCTCGCGATCACGCTCGTCGTGCTCGGTCAGAACTTCGCCGGAATCGCGCTCGCGGAAGCCTTCGGACGCCCCGGCGGCCTCGGGCTGTTCATGGGCAGCATCGCGTTCGCCGGAGGCCATGGCACCGCCGTCGCGTGGGCCGATTCCTCCGAGGCCGCCTCGCTGCCCGGCGCGCTGGAAATCGGGCTGGGCAGCGCGACGCTCGGCCTGGTGCTCGGCGGCCTCGTCGCCGGACCGGTCGCGGTGTGGCTCGCGACGCACAAGGTGGCCGAAACCCGCGGCACGACGGTCTTCTCGAGAGGGGAAGAAGCCGGCCCCGAGCGCGAGCCGGCGTTCTCGTCGGATCGCTGGCTGCCGAGCCTCCTCTGGATCTGCCTGTGCGTCGCGCTCGGCCCGATCCTTCGCGACTGGGCCGCCGGGCAGGGCTTCAAGGTGCCCACCTTTCTCGCCGTGCTGCTGACGGGGGTGCTCATCACGAACATCGCCGACGTCGCGAGAAAGCCCCTCGACACCGAGGTGACCGATCTCGTCGGCACGGTCGCGCTGCGCATCTTCCTTGCGATCGCGATGCTTTCGCTCGACTGGGCTTCGCTCGTCAAGGACCTGCCCATGCTGCTCACCGCGGCCGTCGCGCAGGTGGCCGTGACGGTCATCGTGGGGGTCGTGGTCGTCTATCTTCTCTTCGGGCGCGATCGCGACGCCGCGGCGGCGACCGGCGGCTTCATCGGCTTCAGCCTCGGCGCGATGCCCGTGGGGCTCGCCGTGATGCGGCGGCTCAACACCCGCTTCGGCGAGACGCCCCGGGCGCTGCTCGCGATCACGCTCGCGGCTTCGCTCTACACCGACACCGCGAACGCGCTCATCATCGCGGCGCTCTTCCGCTGGCTCGGCAGCTAGCGGGAGCGCTGCCGATCGCTCGGCTCGCCCGGCGCTCCGGTCAGCTCTTGAGCGGCTTGAACCGCACGCGGTGCGGCTTCGCGGCTTCCTCGCCGAGGCGCTTCACCTTGTCCGCCTCGTACTCGTGGTAGTTCCCCGGGAAGAACGTCCACTGCGAGTCGCCCTCGCACGCGAGGATGTGGGTGGCGATGCGGTCGAGGAACCAGCGGTCGTGGCTGATCACCAGCACCGTCCCGGCGAACTCGAGGAGCGCCTCCTCGAGCGCGCGTAGCGTCTCGACGTCGAGGTCGTTCGACGGCTCGTCGAGGAGCAGCACGTTGCCGCCCTCGATCAGCGTCTTCGCGAGATGCAGGCGGCCGCGCTCGCCGCCCGACAGCTGGCCGACGATCTTCTGCTGGTCCGCGCCCTTGAAGTTGAACCGTCCGAGATACGCCCGCGAGGGCATCTCGAATTTGCCGACGGTGAGGATGTCGAGCCCGCCGGAGATGTCTTCCCACACG
>JALOSW010000182.1 GCA_025458245.1 Burkholderiales bacterium | reverse complement strand
CGACATGGCGATCCTGCTCGTCGAGCAGTACTACGACTTCGCCCGCTCGCTCGCCGACCAGTACCTCCTCATGGAGCGCGGCGAGATCATCCGCCGCGGCGTCGGTTCCGACATGGACCGGGACGGGATCCGGCAGCTGCTCTCGGTCTGACCGCCAGCCATCGGCTGCGCGAGCGGGTTTTGGCCCGGGATTTCGCTCGGCCTGGGCGCGTTCGTCAGGCGTCGAGCGCGCGCGGCCAGACGAACCGAAGCTGCTCCGACGGCACCCAGCCGAACCAGGCGAGGCCGCGGGTCGCGCGCGCGAGAAGCGGCGCCTCCTCCGGGCGCGGCGCGAATGCGCCCGGCTGCGACGCCCGCTCGACGAGTCGCCTCACCACGGCCGCGTCGGGCGGCGCCGCATCGCCCGGCTGCGGCGGCTCCGTTTCGAGAATCGCCTCGCCCGCGAGCCTCGCGTTGACGCTGGAGCAGTGGATGATCCGGCGCACGCTGCCGTCTTCGACTTCGGTGACGAGCGCGACGTGTCCCTGCGCGGCAATCACGCGATCGGGGTAGACGACCAGGCAGCCGGGCCGCGGCGTGCGCTCGGTCAGAAAGAGCGTCTCGCGCTCCGGCGTCTCGCGCCACATCCACGACGTATCGATCCAGGGGGCGCTCGCTCCGCTACCGTAGCGGCGCCGCTGCCGCAGCGCCCAGAGTACGAAGCCCGTGCAGTCGCACGCCCTCGCGGTTCCGCCCGGCATCGGATCGTTCGGATCCAGGCCCTCGCCGAGCTCGTACCCGATGCCTTGCCCACGCGCCGATCGCGCCCGGTGGATGAGTTCGTCGACCGTCATGGCGTCCTCCGTTCCCGCGGAACCATCCGCTATCATGCCCGTGAAGCGACAGGGCAGCGCCATCCCGGTTTCCGGGTATCGCGCGCAAGGCATGCGAGTGGTATTCGTGCGGCCAGCATCTCAGCCGAGGGAGCGCGAGACGATATGGCATCGGACCGGCCCATCGACGTCTTCCTGGTCGAGGACGATCCGGAGTTCGCGCGCCGGCTCGCCGCGGCGGTCGCCTCGGACCCGGGTTTTCGGCTCGTAGGGACGGCCGCGACCGCAGCCGAGGCGCTGGAGGCCCTCGAGCAGGTGGCCGCCGACATCTACCTCGTCGACCTCGGACTCCCCGACGCCGACGGCACCGTGGTCATCGCCGCCGTGCGGCGCCGCCGGCCCGACGCCGACATCGTCGTCGTGACCGTCCTCGGCGACGATCCGCACGTGGTGCGCAGCATCGAATGCGGCGCGACCGGCTACCTGCTGAAGGACGTGACGCCCAAGGAGCTCGTCGCGCGCCTGCGCGAGCTGCGCAACGGCGGCTCGCCCATCAGCCCGCTCATCGCCCGACGATTGCTCCAGCGCCTGCGCCCTGGGCCGGCCGCCGACGCCGAGCCGCCCCGTCTCCTCAGCCCGCGCGAGGCCGAGGTGCTGCAGCTCGTCGCGAAGGGGTTCGGGTTCGGCGAGATCGCCCGGCTCCTCGGCACCTCGGAGCAGACCATCCCCTCGCACGTGAAGAACATCTACCGCAAGCTCGCCGTCCATTCGCGCAGCGAGGCCGTCTATGAGGCGAGCCGGCTCGGGATCATCAGGCTGTAGCGCGGTTCCGCTCCTCGTCGGAAGCGCCGCGATCGAGGGCCTGCGTCGCAGGCTGCGGCGCGCCGGACGCGCGCTCGCGCGCGGAGTCGGCGTCCTCGCCGCAGCGCTCGCCGTCGGCGCGGCCGCGAGCGCGTGGGCCGAGAGCGTCGAGGTGCGCACGATCGCGCAGGCGCAGTTCGTCGAGTCGGCGAGCGAGACGCTGCCGCCCGACGACGCGCCCTGGACATCGCGCCCGCTTCCCGACCGGGTGGTGCGCGAGGGCAAAGCGGAGCCCGCCGTCCTCTGGTATCGGCTCGCCCTTCCCGACATCGGTCGCGACGCGGCCGGCGCCCCGCTGATGCTCTACATGCAGCGGCTCGACTGCGCCACTCGCGTGTTCCTGAACGGCAGCCTCGTGACGACGCTCGAGTCGCCGGCGCGCACGTCTTACGTGCGGTGGATGCGCCCGCATCTCGTGGTGCTCCCCGAAGCGATGCTCCGCGACGGCGGCAACGTCGTGCACATCCGCGGCCTATGCTGGGAGCGTGTCACCGGCCTCGGCCAGGTGCTCGCCGGACCCGACCGCGCGCTGCGGCCCGTCTACGAGGAACGCTTTTTCTGGCAGATCACGGCGGCGCAGATCTCGACCGTTTTCGGCTGCCTCGCCGGCGGCTTCATGCTGCTCGTGTGGTGGCGCAGGCGCAAGGAAGTGGAGTACGGGCTGTTCGGTGCCGCCGCGGTCGCGTGGGCGCTTCGCAGCGTCACCTTCGTCGTCGAGTCGGTGCCGGCCGACCTGTGGCTGTACTGGCGAGCGTATTACTACGCGACCACCGGTGCGGTGCTCATCTTCCTGTCGCTTTTCTTCCTGCGCCTCGCCGGAAAACGCTGGCCGCGCGTGGAGGCGGCACTCATCGCTTACGGCATCGCCGGGCCGCTCGCCCTGCTCCTGGCGGGGCGCATCGTCGATCCGGCGCTCGCGGCCTGGTGGATCGGCAGCTTCCTCGCCATCATCCCGGCGACGCTCGCCGTCCTCGGCGCCGCGGCGCTGCGCGAGCGTCGAACCGAGCAGATCGCCGTGGTCGCGGCCGCCGGGTTCGCGCTCGCCCTCGCGTTCCACGACTTTCTCCTCGACCGCGGCGTGATCACGTTCGGTCGCCCGTTCGCCCTGCACCTCGGCGTGCCGATCATGCTGCTCGCGATGGCGTGGGCGATGACGAATCGATTCGTCGGCACGCTCGCCGTCGCCGAGAACGTCAACGTGGAGCTGGCGCGGCGCATTCGCGAGAAGGAGGCGGAGCTCGCGTCGAACTTCGCGCGCCTCGCCGAGTTCGAGCGCCGGCAGGCGGTTGCGCAGGAGCGCGAACGGATCCTGCAGGACATGCACGACGGTCTCGGCTCGCAGCTCGTGTCGTCGCTTAGCATGGTCGAGCGCGGCGTGGCGGGACCGCGAGAGGTGGCGACGCTGCTGCGCGAATGCCTCGACGACATGCGGCTCGCGGTCGATTCGCTGGCGAGCGAGCCGGAGAGCTTCCTCGCCGCCTTGGGCGCGCTGCGCTACCGCATGGAGCCCCGCTTCGCGGCCGTTGGCGTGCGCTTCGCGTGGCGCGTCCCCGAGGACGGGCTGACCGACACGATCCCGGCCGCGGCCCGGCTGCAGTTGCTGCGCATCGTCCAGGAATCATTGACGAACGCGCTTCGCCACGCCGACGCGCAGGAAGTGAGCGTTGCCGTGTCGGTCGACGACGAAGCGGGCGCAGCCGCGCTGCGCATCCGCGTCGAAGACGACGGCAAAGGACTGCCCGAGAACGGCGCGGCGCGCGCACCCGGACGCGGGCTTCGCAACATGCAGACGCGCGCGCGGCGCATCGGTGCTCGCATCGAGTTCGTGCGACGCGATCGCGGCACGCGCATCGAAGTGCGGCTGCCGCTCGCCGCGCAGCCGGCCTAATCCGTAGGCCCTAGTTCCGGCGGCTTACCAGCTTCACGGGATTCTTGCGGCGCGGCTGCGTCGCTACGCTGGCCTCGTCGTTCCCACATGAACCCGAGGAGGTCAGGATGAACCCGCTTCAAGCCAACGCCGGTCTTCACGCTTCTGCCACCCAGCGCTTCCGCCACCCGAAGCGCCTCGCGATCGCGTTCGCGATCTGCGCGCTCGCCGGATGCGACCAGACTCACGAGCGCCCGCAGATGGAAGCGTCGCGCGCTTTCCTCCCGGCCTACGCCGCACCGGTCCCGCAAGCGCAGGCGCCGCTGTATCCCGAGCCCGCCGCCGATGCCGTCGAGTACTCGGCCGAGTCGCCGCAGCCGCCGACGTTCTGAGTGGTCGACTGAAACAATGGAGACGCGACGATGAAGGCCGTTGCCCTGCTGAGTCTCACCCTGGCCCTCGCAGCGCCGATGGCGGTGCACGCGGCGCCGACGCTCGAAGACGCGATCGCCGAGATCGAGGAGTTCAACGACGCCGCCGCACTCGTGATGGTGCGCGAGCTCGCCGAGCGCGGCGATGCGCGTGCCCAGGAGCTGCTGGGCTTCATGCTGCTGTTCGCCGGCACGCATTACCGGACCGGGCTTCCGGCCGATCGCGGCGAAGGGCTCGCGTGGCTCGCGCGCGCGGCGGCCCAAGGGCGCGAGCCGGCCGGCGCGATGCTGCGGTCGCTCGCCCGCTCCGGCGACGGCGACGCGCAGGCCGCGCTCGCGCGGGCCGACGTCGGTTCGCGTCGTTGACGGTGTCGCCGTGGGAAACGTGGCATTGCTCGTCGCCTGTTTCGCCCTTGGCATCGGCCTGCGTGCCGCGGGGCGGCTGCCCGAGGGCGCCCACACGACCATCAACGGGATCGTCGTCAACGTGGCGTTGCCGGCGCTGGTCCTCACGCACGTGCGCACCGTGGAGCTCGGACCGGCGCTCGCGCACGCGGTCGCAACGACTTGGCTGGCGTTCGCGGCTGCGGCGCTTTTCTTCCTCGCTGCGGGGCGCGCGTTCGCGCTCTCGCGCGAGACCACGGGCGCGCTGATTCTGACCGGCGGCCTCGCGAACACGTCGTTCGTCGGCGTGCCGATGATCGAGGCGTTCTACGGCAGCCACGGAATCGCGCTCGCCATCGTGATCGATCAGCTCGGGTCTTACCTGATCCTCGCGACGGTGGGCATCGTCGTCGCGGCGGCGGCTTCGGGCGGGCGGTTCGCAAGATCGCGACGTTTCCGCCGCTCCTCGCCGTGGCGGTCGCGCTGGCCCTGCGCGGCGTCGAGTACGCGCCCTGGCTCACGGCACTTCTCACGCGGCTCGGAGACCTGGTCGCGCCGCTCGCGCTGCTGTCAGTGGGCTACCAGCTGCGTCTCGGCGCGCTGCGCGGCAATCTGCGCGGGCTCGGCCTCGGACTCGCATTCAAGCTCGTCTTCGCGCCGCTCGCGGTGGTGCTGGTGCTCGTCGGCCATTTCGGGCTCGATGGCGACAACACCCGCATCACCGCGTTCGAGATGGCGATGCCGCCGATGATCGGCGCCGCCATCGTGGCCGCCGACCACCGCCTCAATCCGCCCCTCGTCGCGCTGATGGTGGGCATCGGCATCCCGCTCTCTTTCGTCACGTTGCCGCTGTGGTGGCTCGTGCTCGCACGCATCTAGCGCTGCGCGGAACGGGAATCGCGCGGGAGCAGGTGCTGCGAATGCCCGATCACCCCCGACCCTCTCTCGCCGCCTGCGGGGGGAGCCGGGGGTTCGCCGCGCGTGCCTGGGCACGGGCGCTGCCGGCGAACGCCAGGCGCGATGCATCGCGCTTGGCCGGACAGAGCGTCAGGGGCGGGAGGGGTGCAAAAAAAGAGGCCACCCGAAGGTGGCCCTCTAAAGCAAGCCCTTTCGGGCTTCGCCCCTGCTAGCTTGCCGGGCGGAGGCCGCGCACTGCCCCCGCCCGCAGTCCAGGATCAGATGTGATACGCGGACTCGCCGTGCTCGTTGATGTCGAGGCCTTCGCGCTCCTCTTCTTCCGTCACGCGAAGTCCGATCACGAGATCCACGAGCTTGTAGGCGACGAACGCCACCACGGCCGACCAGATGATCGTGGTGACCACCGCCGTCGCCTGCGTGACGAGCTGGCCGCCGATCGAGTAGTCGGGGCTCGCCGCGTTCTTCACGTAGTCGAAGATGCCCGTGCCGCCGAGCGCCGGTGCCGCGACGATCGCGGTGCCGAGCGCACCCACGATCCCGCCGACGCCGTGCACGCCGAACACGTCGAGCGCATCGTCCGCGCCGAGCAGGCGCTTCAACCCGTTCACGCCCCAGAGGCAGACCGCGCCGGCCACGAGACCGAGGATGATCGCGCCCATCGGTCCGGCGAAGCCGCACGCCGGGGTGACGGCGACCAGGCCCGAGACCGCACCCGAGGCTGCGCCCACCATCGACGGCTTGCCCTTGAACATCCACTCGAGGAACATCCACGAGATCGTCGCCGCGGCCGTGGCGAGCAGCGTGTTCACGAAGGCGAGCGCCGCGACGCCGTTCGCTTCGAGGTTGGAGCCGGCGTTGAAGCCGAACCAGCCCACCCACAGCAGCGCCGCGCCGATCATGGTCATCACCACGCTGTTCGGCGTCATCGCCTCGCGGCCGTAGCCGATGCGCTTGCCGACCATGTAGGCGCCCACCAGGCCCGCGATGCCCGCGTTGATGTGCACCACCGTGCCGCCGGCGAAGTCGAGCGCACCCTTCTGCCACAGCCAGCCCGCGGCCGCGGTGACGGACTCGAGCGTCTTCTCGTCGGTGATCGCGTCCGGACCGTCCCAGTACCAGACCATGTGCGCGATCGGCAGGTACGAGAACGTGAACCAGAGGACGAGGAAGAGCAGCACGGCGCTGAACTTCATGCGCTCCGCGAATGCGCCGACGATGAGCGCCGGGGTGATCGCCGCGAACGTGAGCTGAAACGCGAAGAACAGGTACTCGGGAATGACGACGCCCTTCGAGAAGGTGGCGCCCACCGAGTCGGGCGTGATGCCCTTCATGAAGATCTTGTCGAAGCTCCCGAAGAACGGATTGCCGGCGGTGAACGCGATGCTGTAGCCGTAGATCGCCCACAGCAGGCCGATCAGGGCGAAGCACACGAACACCTGCATCAGCACCGACAGCATGTTCTTCGAGCGGACGAGGCCGCCGTAGAAGATCGCGAGGCCGGGGATCGTCATCAGGATGACGAGCACGGTGGCGACGTACATGAACGCCGTGTCGCCCTTGTTGGGCGTGGGCGTCGCGGGCGCGGCATCGGCAGCTTTCGCTTCGCCGCTCACCGCCGTCGCCGCCTGGGCGACCACCGCTGCGACGGCCGCAGCCACCGGCCCGGGCCCGGCGAGCGCGATCTCGACACGGCGCGCTTCCGCATCCTTGCCCGCCCCCGTCTCGACGAACACGGGCTTGGCGAGGTTGATGCGATCCTCGCCGATGCCTGCGGCTTTCAGCGCATCGCGCACCGTCAGCGCCCGATCCTTGGCGAGCGCCTCGTTCGCGGCGAGGTCGCCCTGACGGTCGGTG
>JALOSW010000181.1 GCA_025458245.1 Burkholderiales bacterium | reverse complement strand
GTCCTCTCGCTGAGGGAGCTGCTTCCGGGCGCGAGCGGCATGCCGCTCGACCTGGGCGCAGTCGTTTCGTCGATGCTGGGCGGCTCGGCGGGCTCGCTGCAGTACGGCGCGCGCATGATGGCGAACGCAGACGGTTCGTTGTATGCGAGCGCCGTGGCGACGCCGGTCAGTCCCGAGGTGCTTGCGTCGCTGGCGCAGCTGCAAGCGGCGTCGCTCGCGGCTCCCGGCGCCGCGCCGGCCGCGGGCGGAGCCGTTTCCGACGCCATGACGATTCCCGGTCCGGGCGGTGCTGCCCCGGCTGGCGCGGCGCTCGCGGAGGCGGTGCAGCGGATGGCCGGCGCCGGCGCGCATCCTCTCGACCAGCTCACCGGAGAGCTCGTGGGCGTCGTGTTCGACTTCGTCCTCGCCGACCGGACGGTGCCCGATCCCGTGAAGGACGAAATCGGTCGCCTGCGCGTGGTCGCGCTCAAGGCGGCGCTGCTCGACCGGAGCTTCTTCGCGCGGCGCGAGCATCCGATGCGCCGGCTGCTCGGCCGCATCACCGAGCTCGCGTCGGACCCGGAGACGGACACGGCGCCGGGCGCGCCGTTCATGGATGCGCTGCATGCGGCGGTCGAAGACCTGAACGCTCGGTTCGAAGCGGATCTCGCGATTTTCGAAGGCGCGATCGCGCGAATCGAGGCGGCCGCAGCGGAGGCGACGCGCACGGCCGGCGCCGACCTCGACGCCGTGACGGCGGAGCTGGCGGAGCGCGAGCGCGCCGATCAGGTTCGCGCGGCCGCGGCCGCCGAGGTCGAGCGTCGGCAGGGCGAGGAGATGCCCGAGTTCGTGCGCGTCTTCCTGCGCAGCGTGTGGGCGCCGGCGATCGCGCAAGCCGAGCTGCACGGCGGCGATGCGGGCGCGCGCGCTGCAGCCGTCCAGGTCATGGACGATCTCGTGTGGAGCGTCGCGCCGAAGACCCGCGCCGACGTCCCGCGCCTTGCCGCGATGCTGCCGAAGCTCGTCCCGGCGATGCAAAAGGGCATGCAGGCCGCCGCCATGTCGCCCGGCGAGCGGCAGGCGTTCCTCGATGCGCTGATGCAGACGCATACGGCGCTCCTCAACGCTGCGCGCGCACCCGCGAACGTCCCCCCGCCGCCCAAGCCCGCACCGGCGGCCGCTCCCAAGCTCGACGAGTCGATGCCGATCGGCGAGCTGGCCGCGGCGGCCGCGACGCTCGGCTTCCTGCGCCTCGACCGGGGCACGGTCGTCGAGTTCGCCGACGTCGATCCGCCCGTGCGCATGAAGGTCGGCTGGGTGAGCCCGAAGCGGACGATGTACGCGTTCCGCGCCGCCGGCCACGCGCCGCGATCGTTCGAGGCCGCCGCGCTCGCGCAAGCGCTGAAGTCGGGCGCAGCGCGCCTCGTCGAAGCCGATGCGAGTGCGGTCGATCGCGCGCTCGCCGCAGCCGTGGGGGAGTGAGCCGGACTCTCCTCCTACCGCCGTCGGAACAGGATGTCCCAGACGGGGTGCCCGAGCTTCAGGCCGCGGTTCTCGAACTTGGTGAGCGGCCGCGATTCGGGCCGCGGCGCGAAACCGTCGGCGGTGTTGGCAAGGCTCGGCTCGGCGGAGAGCACGTCGAGAATCTGCGCCGCGTAGTCCTCCCAGTCGGTAGCGACGTGCAGGATCGCGCCCGGCTTCATCCGCGACGCGATCAGGGCGACGATCGACGGCTGCACGAGGCGGCGCTTGTGATGGCGCTTCTTCGGCCACGGGTCGGGAAAGAAGACGTGCACGCCGTCGAGCGACGCTGGCTGGATCATCTTCTCCAGTACCTCGACTGCGTCGTGTTGCACGATGCGCACGTTCTCGAGCCCGAGATCGCGAATCCGCTTCAGGAGACCGCCCACGCCGGGCGTGTGCACTTCGATCGCGAGGTAGTCGATCGCCGGGTTCGCCTGCGCGATGCGCGCGGTGGTCTCGCCCATGCCGAAGCCGATCTCGAGGACTTTCGGCGCGTCGCGTCCGAACGCTGCCGCGAGGTCGAGCGGCCCGGGCGAGAACGCAATGCCGTAGCGGGGAAGCAGCTCCGCGATCGAGCGGGTTTGGGCCTCGGTGATCCTGCCCGTGCGAAGAACGTAGCTGCGAACGCCGCGGCGCTGCGCGGACGCGCTTTCGTCGCCCGGCTCGCGCGGGTCGGTCATCGCACCCTCAGGCGGATTTCGGCGCCATGAGTCCGGTCGTCGGCGAGCTCGGGCTGCCCGAATAGAGCTTCTTCGGCATGCGGCCGGCGAGGAATGCCTCGCGGCCCGCCTCGACGGCTTTCTTCATCGCGCCGGCCATCCGGATCGGGTCGTTCGCGAGCGCGACGGCCGTGTTCATGAGCACGGCGTCGCACCCGAGTTCCATGGCGATGGCCGCATCGGAGGCCGTGCCGACGCCTGCGTCGACGATCACCGGAACCTTGGCATTTTCGATGATGAGCGCGAGGTTCCACGGGTTCAGGATGCCCATGCCCGAGCCGATCAGCGAAGCGAGCGGCATCACCGCGACGCAGCCGATCTCCTCGAGGCGTTTGGCGACGATCGGGTCGTCGCTCGTGTAGACCATGACCTTGAACCCCTCCCGCACCAGGGTCTCCGCGGCGGCGAGGGTCTCGACGACGTTCGGAAAGAGGGTCTTGGGGTCGCCCAGCACCTCGAGCTTCACCAGGTCGTGGCCGTCGAGCAGCTCGCGGGCGAGGCGCAGCGTGCGCACCGCCTCGTCGGCGCTGTAGCAGCCGGCGGTGTTGGGGAGATACGCGTAGCGCGAGGGCGGCAGGGCGTCGAGGAGCGACGGCTCGTTGGCGTTCTGGCCGATGTTGGTCCGTCGGATCGCCACCGTCACGATCTCGGCGCCGCTTGCCTCGACCGCGCGGCGCGTCTCGTCGAAGTCCTTGTACTTGCCGGTGCCGATCAGGAGCCGCGACCGGTAGGTCTTGCCGGCAATGACGAGCGCATCGTCGCGCGTCGTCGCCGCCGGGTTCGCAGGGGCATTCATCGCATCGTCCTTATCTATCCGCCGCCGACTGCGACCACGATCTCGAGCCGGTCGCCGTCGGCAAGCTGCGTGTCCTTGAAGCGGCTGCGCGGCACGATCTCGCCGTTGCGCTCGACGGCGATTTTCTTGCCGGTGAGCGACAGCGCATCGACGAGCGACGCGACGTCGAGATGGCCGGGGAACGTCCGCGGTTCGCCGTTGATCGACAGCTGAATCATCCGCGAAATTCTAGCATCCGAGTGGGCGGACTCTTCCCGCCCGCTCGGTGTGCGGGCTCGCGGGCCGATCGGCGGTCGCCGTTTCTTTTCCCCGTTCCGCGTGCGACGCCGTTTGTGCACTCCGCTCGGCCCGCTTAGACTCGGTTCGCCAACGATCGCCGATTCCCGAACGACCGCGCGCCCCATGCTCAAGAAGCTGCTCGGCTCCATGCGCCCTGCCAGGGGCGCGTCCGCCGTCGAGGAGAACGACGCCGGCGCGCGCCTGCTTGCGGCGAACCGGAAACACGAGGCGCTCGCGAGCTTCGAGCGCTCCGTCGCGGCCGACCCGGCGTTCGCGCCTGCGTGGGCCAATCTCGGCGTCACCCTGTGGCAGCTGCGCCGCGGCGACGAGGCGGTAGCGACCTTTCGCCGAGCGCTCGAGCTCGACCCGGACAACGCCGACATCCGCGTGAACCTGGGAGAGGGCCTCGCGTTGAACGGCGACTACGAGCAGGCGATCTCGGTGCTCGACGAAGCGCTGCGACGCAACCCTGCCGACACGCGCGCGCATGCCGCCATCGTCCGGCCGCTGCTCGAGGTCTGTGCGTGGGAGGCGGTCGAACGAGAGACGCGATTGCTCGTCAAGGCGTGGAGCCGCGATCCGGGCGGCGACTGGCTCAAGCGATTCCAGGCGCACACGACGCTCTTCCTGCGGCTCCCGCCCGCGCTGCAGAGAGAGATTGCGATGCGGAATGCTCGGGCGATCGCCGAGCGCGCGCGGCAGTTGCCGAAGCCCACCCATGCCCCGGCGCCGGTCACCGGCGGGCGGATTCGCATCGGCTACGTCTCCGGCGATTTTCGCGATCACGCGACGGCGCATCTCACCGCCGGGCTCTTCGAGCGCCACGACCGCGAGCGCTTCGAGGTGTTCGGCTATTCGTTCGGACGCGACGACGGGAGCGCCTACCGGCAGCGCATCGCGGCGGCGTTCGATCATTTCGCGGATGCCCAGGAGGAGCCGCTGCACGAGACGGCGGCGCGCATCGCGCGCGACGGCATCCACGTGCTAGTCGACCTGATGGGCTACACGGGACGCGCGCGGCCGGAGATCTTCGCGATGCGGCCGGCGCCGGTGCAGGTCTGCTATCTCGGCTATCCGACCACGACCGGCGCGGATTTCATCGACTACTTCATCGGCGACCGGCTCACGATTCCCGACGACGAGCGGCAGTGGTTCACCGAGAGCGTGGTCCGGCTTCCCGGGAGCTATCAGGTCAACGACCATCGCCAGCCGATCGCCGAGGGTCCGCCAAGGCGGGAGAGCGAAGGGCTGCCCGATGCGGCGTTCGTGTTCTGCTGCTTCAACCGGCATCTGAAAATCGAGCGGCAGGTGTTCGAGAGCTGGATGCGCATCCTGAAAGCCGTGCCGGAAAGCGTGCTCTGGCTCCTTGCCGGCGCGGGCGAGCGCACGCTGCGCGACGCGGCTGCGGCGAGCGGCGTCGAGCCGGGAAGGCTCGTGTTCGCTCGGCACGCGGCCAAGCCTGCGCACCTCGCGCGCCATCGGCTGGCTGATCTCTTCCTCGACACGCAGCACGTCAACGCGCATACGACGGCGAGCGATGCGCTCTGGGCCGGACTGCCGCTGCTCACCGTGACGGGCGAGGGCTTCTCGGCGCGTGTCGCCGCGAGCCTGCTCCACGCG
>JALOSW010000049.1 GCA_025458245.1 Burkholderiales bacterium | reverse complement strand
GCAGAAGGAGCGCCACCAGGGCGGAAGCAAGTGGATCGGGACGGGCGGCACCTCGCCCTACGGCGCGTACGGCTACAACCCCGAGGGCATCCGCATCGGTCAGGAGACCTCGCGCAACCGCTCGGCGGTGAAAGTCTGGGACCAGCGCGAGTACCGCAACCTCGACGGCGACGTGGAACTCGGCACGCGGAACATCAAGGTGGCGCTGCGCCGGTTGCGGCGCTTCGCGCGCGAGGGCGCCCCCGAAGAGCTCGACCTCGACACGACGATCGACAAGACGGCGCGCAACGCCGGCTGGCTCGACCTGCACATGCGTCCCGAGCGGCACAACGCGGTCAAGGTGCTGCTCTTTCTGGATATCGGCGGGTCGATGGACGACCACGTCAAGCTCTGCGAGGAGCTTTTCTCCGCGGCGAAGACCGAGTTCAAGCACCTCGAGTACTTCTACTTCCACAACTGCCTGTACGACTTCGTGTGGAAGGACAACCGGCGCCGCCACGCCGAGCGCACGCGCACGCTCGACATCATGCACAAGTACGGCCACGACTATAAGGTGATCTTCGTGGGCGACGCGACCATGAGCCCGTACGAGATCCTGCAGCCGGGCGGGTCGATCGAGTACCACAACGAGGAGGCCGGCGCGGTATGGCTCAGGCGGATCCTCGACGTCTATCCCAAGGCCGTGTGGCTCAACCCCGAGCCGGAGCAGCTCTGGTCCTACCGGCAGTCGATCTCGGTCATCCGCGAGATTTTCGAGGGCCGCATGTACGCGACCACGCTCCAGGGGCTGGAGCAGGCGATGCGATCGCTCACCAAGTGAGCGGCAGCAGCGCGCCCGGGCTATCCGGGCGTGCGCCGCGACGCCATCGTTGCAAGCTTCGACCCCGGCGTCAGCCGGCGCTCGAGCTCCGCCGCGGGCACCGGCGCGAGGAAGTGGTGCCCGAGGTACTCGCGGCAGCCCATCTCGGCGAGCATCTCGAGCTGGGCCTCGCTCTCGACGCCGACAGCGATCGCGTCGACGCCGAGGCTGCGCGCCATGTCGAAAATCGCCCTGACGACAGTGCGCTCCTCGGGGCTCGTGTCCATCGCCGCGATCAGCGACCGGTGGACCTTCACCGCCTGCACGGCGAAGCGCTTGAGCGAATGCATCGATGCATAGCCCGTGCCGAAGTCGTCGACGACGATGCGGACGCCGAGGCCCGCGAGCCGAGCGAGCACCGCGCGCGCCATCTCGGGGTCGCGCATCAGCGTCGCCTCGGTGAGCTCCACCTCGAACATCGACGGATCGAGCCCTGTCGCCGTGAGCGTCGCCGCGACGCTCTCGGGCAGCCCGGGCGCGAACTGCCGTCCGGACACGTTCACTGCAACGGGAACGTGCCAGCCCGCGGACGCCCACGCCTTCGCCTGCACCGCGGCGGTGTCGACCACCCAATCGCCGATCGGCACGACGAGTCCCGTCTCCTCGGCGACGCGGATGAATCGGTCGGGCCCGATCAGGCCCTGCTCCGGGTGCCGCCAGCGCAGCAGCGCTTCCGCGCCGGTGACGCGCCCCGAGGCGATGTCCACGCGCGGCTGGTAGAAAAGCCGCAGTTCGCCATCGGCAGTCGCGCGCCGCAGCGCCGCCTCGAGCCGGCCGCGCTCGACCGCACGGGTGTTCATCTCTGTCGAGAAGAACTGGAAGTTCTTGCGCCCGCCCGACTTCGCGGCGTACATCGCCGTGTCGGCGTGCCGCATGAGCGTCGCCGCGTCGCTGCCGTCGGATGGATACAGCGCGATGCCCACGCTCGCGGCGGTACGCAGGTCGTGGCCCTCGATCTGGTAGGGATGCGAGAGGGAATTCAGGATTTTCTGCGCCACCTGCCCCGCATCGTCCGGAGAGCGCAGGCCCTCGAGCACCACCACGAACTCGTCGCCACCGAGCCGGGCGAGCGTATCGTCCTTGCGCACCACGGCGCCGAGGCGCTTCGCGACCTCCTTCAGGAGCAGGTCGCCCACGTGATGCCCGAGCGTGTCGTTGATCGCCTTGAAATGGTCGAGGTCGATGAACATTACGGCGAGCTGCGCTCCGCCGCGCGCGGCGCTGGCGATGCCCTGAGTGAGGCGATCCGAAAGCAGCAGGCGATTCGGGAGGCTGGTGAGGGGATCGCGGGTCGCGAGCTCCTCGATGCGCGCCTCGGCGCGCTTGCGCTCGGAGATGTCGAGCGCCGTGCCGCGCAGGCCGGTGATACGGCCGTCGTCGGCGTGGATCGGCACCGCGCTCACGAGCTGCCAGACGAGCGTCCCCGACCGCGTCAGTGAGCGGTGCTCGACGTTGCGCAGCGGCTGGCCGCCGGTCAGCGTGTGCTCTAGAAGCTCGCGCACGCGATCCGCTTCGCCCGGCGGCATGAGATCGAACGGCCGGCGCCCGTAGAGATCCTCCGGGCGGTAGCCGAGCACCGCCTCGACGCGCCGCGAGACGAACGTATAGCGCGTGTCCCGGTCGACCTCCCAGACGTACTCGCCGGCCGCCTCCGCGAAGTCGCGGAAGCGCCGCTCGCTCTCGCGCAGCTGCTGCTCCGCGCGTTTCCTCTCGGTGATGTCCATCAGCAGGCTCACCGCGCAGCGCTCGCCCAGAAGCTCGATCGGCTCGGCCGACAGGAGCATGTCTGCGACCTCGCCGCTTCGCTTGCGATAGCGCACCTCGCGGTTGCGCAGCGTCTCGCCGCTGGTCAGGGCACGCACGAAAGCGTCCCGGTCCGCAGGGCTCGTCCAGATGCCGAGATCGAGCGAGGTGCGCTCGAGCGCATCGGCGCGCGAATAGCCGAAGAACCGGCCCCAAGCCTCGTTGACGTCGAGATACTGGCCGTCCGAGAGCCGGCTGATCACGACCGGCAGCGGGCTCGACTGGAAGATCTTTGCGAACCGCGACTCCGACTCGCGCAGAAGCCGCTCCGCGCGCTTGCGCTCCGTGATGTCCATGCCCGTCGAAAGCATCACGTCCTCGTCGCCGAGCTTTATGACCTCGCCGGAGAGGAGCACCTCGGCAATCTCGCCCGACTTGCGGCGCCACCGGCACTCGATGTTGCGGACGGCGCCGTCCCGGCGCAGGGACTCGCGCACCGGCCTGCGGCCGTCGGGCTCGACCCAGAGGCCGAGCTGCAGGAAATCCCTGCCCACCACCTCCTCGCGCGCGTAGCCGTAGGTCTTCACCCAGGTGTCGTTGACTTCGAACACGCGCCCGTCGTCGATGCCCGAGATCGCGAGCGGCTGCGGGCTCGCGCGGAACACTTTCTCGAAGTGCTCGCGCGAGGCGCGGATCGCCTGCTCGGCGCGCCGGCTCTCGGTGACGTCGACGAGCGACGTGAGCACGGAGGTCTCGCCGTGAATGTCGATCAGGTCGCCCGAGTACAGGGCCTCGACCTGCGAACCGTCGCGCAGACGGAACCGGAGCGGCATGCCGCGGATGCTGCGATCGGCGCGCAGCGCGGCGAAGATGCGCGGGCGATCGGACGGATCCGCGAGCAGGTCGAGTTCCTCGAGCCGCTTTCCGACCACGTCGTCGCGCGAGAGCTTGAAGAGCTTGCACCACGCGGGGTTGACTTCGGTGACCGTGCTCTCCGCCAGGCGCGTGATCACCATCGGATGCGCGCTGATCGCGAAGATGCGCGCGAACAGCTCCATCGACTCGCGCAGACGCGCCTCGGTGCGGCGCTGCTCGGTGGTGTCGATGCCGATGCCGACGATGCGGTGGGTGCGCCCGGCCGCGTCGCGGATCGGCACGAGGGTGAAGACCGCGTTGCGCGAGCCGTTCGGGCCCACGAGCACTTCGTCGTAGGTGATCGGCGCGCCCTGCGCGGCGCATTCGCGCAGGCGCCGGTCTCCGCCGCGTGCCGTCTTGGGCGGAAGCGTCTGGGTGGGCGTGCGTCCGATCACCGCGCCGGCGCTCACTCCGAGCAGCGCCTCGGCGGCGGAATTCAACCCCTCGAAGCGAAACGCGTCGTCGTCGCCCACGCGCACCGTGAAGATCGCGGCCGTGCTCGACTGGAAGATCGTCGCGTACCGCTCCTCGCTCTCGCGCAGGGCGTCCTCGGCGCGCTGCTGCGCGGTGACGTCCCGCCCGACGCCGCGATACCCGGCGAACGTGCCGTCCGGCGCGTACACCGGCTCGCCGCTCGTGAGGAAGTGGCGGCGCTCGCCCGTGGCCGTGTCCCAGGAGAGCCGCAGGTCGCGGAACGGCGCGCGCGCGTCGAGCACGCGGCGATGCTCGATCCAGTCGGCGTCCTGCTCCCCGAGCTTCAGGAAATGCCAGCGCGGCCGCCCGATGAACAGCGCCGGGTCGAGCCCGGTGGCGGTGCGGAACCCGCCGGACAGTGCAGTAAAGCGGTATTGGACATCCTGCTCCCAGTACCAGTCCGTCGAGAGCTCCGCCAGGCTCCGAAACCGCGTCTCACTCTGCACGAGTTCGCGCAGCGCGGCGCGCCGCTCCTGCGCCGAGGCGCACACGAAGAGCGTGGTGATCGAGAGGAAGGTCAGAAAGACGTGCAGCACCGTCAGCGCGTCGGCCCCGTGCTCGGCTGCGAAGGGCCCCGAGCCCGCCGCCGTTCCCGAGATCGCGATCGCGGCGAAAACCACGTTGAAGGTCGCGACTTCGCGGATCGCGAGCCTCGTGGCCGGCCACAGTGCGAGCGCGAAAAAGCCGAACGCCACGAAGTTCGGCATGGCGGCGCCGCCCTCGGCCCCGCCGAAAATCCGGACGCTGGCAAGGAACGCGCCGCCGATCCCCGCGGCGGTTGCGAGAGCCACGACCGTGCCCGAGGTCGGCCGCGGCCGCGTGATCCAGGTCAGAAGCAGAGGCGTAATGAGGAGAATCCCCAGCGCGTCGCCGCGCCACCACGTGATCCACGTCTCGAGGACTTCCTCCGCCCCGGGCGCGCCTGCGCCGACGCGCGCGGCCGTCCCGATCGTCGCGGTGACCAGCGCGGACCCGCAGGCGCCGCCGAGCGCCAGCCACCCGACGTCGCGCACGCGGTCGAGGCGCGCCGAGGTGTCGCCCGCCGCGCGAAGCAGAACTCTTCCGGCGAGCGCCCCGATGGCGCCGCCTCCGGCGACCGCGAGCGCGGAGCCGAGCGTACTCCCCATCGCAAGGTAAACGGCGAGCCCGCCGAGCAGGACGCCCGCAGCAAGCAGCGGTCCGCCCAGCAGCACCGCCGCGAGCGCGACGCCGGCGGCCGGCCACACGAGACTCGCCCCGCCGTGGGCGCTGGCGAACGCCAGACCCGCCTGTGCCGCGAGGAAGTAGGCGATGGCGACCGCGGCGATCAGCAGCGACTGCCGCAGTGGGGAGTTGTCGGCGCTCGGGGCGTTGGCTTCGGTCATCTTCGTCCGTTTGACGTAGGGCGCCCGGCATCGCGCGGGCTCGCGGCGGCCTGCCTCAGTCGTCGTGCCCCTGATGGGGCGGTGCGACCTTGAGCACTTCCTCGAAGGTCGTGAGCCCCGAGGCGACCTTCATCGCGCCGCTGATGCGCAGGCTTTTCATGCCTTCCTTGTAGGCCTGCTCGCGGATCCGGTTGAGGTCGGCCTCCTCGTGCAGCAGGCGCCGGATCTGCGGCGACAGCAGGAGCACCTCGTAGATGCCGGCCCGTCCCCGGTAGCCCGTCATCCGGCATTCGAGGCAACCCACCGGCTTGTAGACATGCGCCGGTCGGCGCGCCTTCCACGGCGCGACCAGTTCCTCCCAGGTCACGTCGTCGGCGCGCGCATCGCCGTAGGGCACCTTCTCCTTGCAATGCGGGCAGAGCGTGCGCACCAGGCGCTGCGCCATGACTCCGAGGACGGTCGCGTTGAGGAGGTATGCCGGAACGCCGAGATCGAGCAACCGCGTCACTGCGCTCGCCGCGTCGTTGGTGTGCAGCGTCGACAGGACGAGGTGGCCGGTGAGCGCCGCCTGGATCGCCATGTCGGCAGTCTGGAGGTCACGGATCTCGCCGACCATGATGATGTCGGGGTCCTGGCGCATCAACGCACGCACGCCGTCGGCGAAGCCGAGATCGATCTGCGTCTGGACCTGCATCTGATTGAACGCGGGCTCGATCATCTCGATCGGGTCCTCGATGGTGCAGACGTTCACCTCGGGCGTCGCGAGCGTCTTGAGCGTCGAGTAGAGCGTGGTGGTCTTGCCCGAACCGGTCGGCCCGGTGACGAGAACGATGCCGTTCGGCTTGCCGGTCATCTCGCTCCAGCGCGCCTTGTCCTCTTCGGCGAAACCGAGTTCGGTGAGGTCCTTGACCAGGACCTCGGGATCGAAGATCCGCATCACCAGCTTCTCGCCGAACGCGGTCGGAAGGGTCGAGAGGCGCAGCTCGACCTCCTGGCCGCCGGCGGTGCGCGTCTTGATGCGCCCGTCCTGCGGCCTGCGCTTCTCGACGACGTCCATGCGCCCGAGGATCTTGATCCGGCTGGTCATCGCCGTGATCACGGGCGCCGGGAGCTGGTAGACCTGATGCAGCACGCCGTCGATCCGGAACCGCACGTAGCCGAGCTCGCGGCGCGGCTCGATATGGATGTCGCTCGCGCGCTGGTCGAAGGCGTACTGCCACAGCCAGTCGACGATGTGGACGATGTGCTGGTCGTTCGCGTCGAACTGGCGATTCGACTTGCCGAGTTCGACCAGCTGCTCGAAATTCGATAGCCCGGACCGGCCCTCGGCGTTGCCCGCCGCGCGCTTCACCGACCGGGCGAGGTTGTAGAACTCGACGATGTAGCGCGCGATGTCGAGCGGATTGGCGAACACGCGCCGGATCTCGCGCTTGTGCAGCCGCGCGATCTCGGCCTCCCACTCCGCGAGATACGGCTCCGCCGTCGCGATCACCACCTCGCGCGCATTCACTTCCACGGGCAGGATCTTGAACCGCTCCGCGTACGCCGCCGACATGATCTCGGTGACGGCGGAGAAGTCGATCTTGAGCGGATCGACGTGGAAGTAGTCGAGGCCGACTTTCGGCGCGAGCCATTCCGTGAGCGCTTCGAGCGTGAGCGCGGCATGCGGCGACCTGGCCGAGCGCCACTTCTGCTCGGCGATCACGACGAGCGGATGCACGTTGCCCCGCTGCATCCGGCGGTCGGCAACCAGCTTGTCGGCATCGGTCTTTCCCACCATGCCGTCGCCCACCATGTGGCGAAGGACTTCGGCGAGGGTGAGACGGCGCTCCTCGGTGACGGCCGCGGCGACGCGCATGGGGCTCCCGTGAAGGGCGAAAATGGGCCGGGCCAATATAGCCGGGAACCCCTACTCGCTCAAAGGCTTTCCCCCGGCGAGCGTGACGGAGTTTTTGACTTTTTCCCTCGCGGTGAGCGATCCTAGCGCCCCGTCGGGCGCAGCCGGATCCGCGACGCCGGCCGCACGCAGGAATCCCCGCAGCATCTCACCCCTTTCCGCCACCGATTCCCAGGAGAAACGCATGACGATCAAAGCAGGCGAACGCCTTCCCGCAGGCCAGCTCACCGAGTGCAACGAGTTCGATCCTTCGAACGGCTGCCCGATGAACCCGCACCCGGTCGACGTCCTGGAGAGCGTGAAGGGCAAGAAAATCGTGATCTTCGGCCTGCCCGGCGCCTTCACGCCGACGTGCTCCGCGAAGCACGTGCCCGGCTACGTGGCGAACTTCGACAAGCTGAAGGCCAAGGGAGTCGACGAGATCTGGTGCATGGCGGTCAACGATGGATTCGTGATGGCGGCCTGGGGCCGCGACCAGAAGGCCGGCGACAAGGTGCGCATGATGGCCGACGGCAGCGCCGACTACACGAAGAAGCTCGGGCTGGAACTCGACCTCACCCCGCGCGGGATGGGCATGCGCTGCCAGCGTTTCGCGATGATCGTGGACGACGGCGTGGTCAAGGACATCGCGATCGAGGGGCCCGGCAAGTTCGAGGTCTCCAACGCCGAGACCGTGCTCGCGAAGGTCTGATCGCGCCGATCGCAAGCGCCGCGCATCGTTGCTCGGGTCGGGCGGCGCTCCGCCCGCAAGGCGCACGCCCTCGTTGCAGCCGCGGCTCTCGATTCGCGGCCGCGACTCAGGCGTCGGCGTACCAGGCCGCAGTCTCGACCGTGTGCAGGTGGATGTCGACCGTGTCCTCGATGTCGCGTCCGTAGCCGCCCGCCATCGTCACGGCCACGGGCAGCCCGGCGCCCCGGCATGTCGCGAACACCATCCGGTCGCGGTCGAGCAGCCCCTGCTTGCTGAGCGCGAGTCGCCCGAGGCGATCGTCGAGATAGGGATCGGCGCCGGCGAGATAGATCGCGAGATCGGCCCTCGCCCGCGCGATCGATTCCGCAAGGCCGCGCGCCAGGGCGGCGAGGTAGTCGCGGTCCCCGGTGCCGTCCGCGAGCTCGATGTCGAGGTCGCTCGCTTCCTTCGCGAACGGGAAGTTGTTCGCCCCGTGGATCGAGAACGTGAACACGCTCGCGTCGTCGCGAAAGATCGACGCCGTTCCGTTGCCCTGGTGGACGTCGCAGTCGATCACCAGCACCCTGCCCACGCGTCCCTCCGCCTGAAGCACCCGCGCCGCGACGGCGGCATCGTTGAAGACGCAGAATCCCTCGCCGCGATCCCTGAACGCGTGATGCGTGCCGCCGGCGAGGTTTGCCGCAGTGCCGTCCGCGAGGGCCGCGCGCGCCGCGGCGATCGTCGCGCCGCTCGTTCGGCGCGACCGCTCGACCATCTGCGGCGACCAGGGAAAGCCGATGCGCCGCGCTTCGTCGCGCGAGAGCGTGCCCTGGACGATGCGCTCGATGTAAGCCGGGTCGTGCGCGAGGACGAGTTCGTCGTCGCGCGCCGCATCCGGAACGAGACAGTGCTGCGCGAAGTGGCTATCGAGCACGCGCTCCCGCAGCCGCGCGTACTTCGACATCGGGAAGCGATGCCCGCGCGGCAAGGGCAGGACGAAGTGGTCGGAGTAGAAGATGCGCACGGGCAGGACACAAACGGGACGCGAACGATAACCCGATAGGTCGCGCCGTAGGGGCCATGCAGCGTGAACTCCCGCGGCGCGCGCGCGAAGGAGCCGCTCGCGACGGCACGCCGAGGCACGCAGGCGACGGAGCGGGGACCGCATGCCCCGTTCTGCGCCCCCCGGCGCGTTTGCGGTTCTGCGCTACTGGTTCCCCGGCGTCCACACGCGGGGCGCTTCGCCCGCGAGGTCGAGCATCAGTTCGTTCATGCGCCGGACGAACGCCCCCGGATCGGGCAGGCTTCCGCCCTCGGCCAGAACCGCCTGGTCGAAAAGGAGCCCGGCCCAGTCCTCGAAACGCGTCTGCGTGTCCCTCAACCGCTGCACGAGCGGGTGATCCGGGTTCACCTCGAGGATCGGGCGCGAGTGGGGAACGCTCTGCCCGGCGGCCTTGAGGATGCGCTGCAGGTTCGCGCCGATGTCGTGCTCGTCGGCGATCAGGCATGCCGGCGACGTCGTCAGGCGTGCCGAAACCCGTACGTCTTTCACGCGATCGCCGAGGGTGGCGCGAATCCGTTCGACCAGTTCGCGATACTCGCCGGCGGCCTTCTCGGTCGCAGCGCGCTCGGCCTCGTCCGCGAGGCCCGCGAGATCGAGGTCGCCGCGCGCCACCGATGCGAGCGGCTTGCCGTCGAACTGGGGGAGGTTCGCAGCGACCCACTCGTCCACGCGGTCCGCGAGGAGCAGCACCTCGACACCCTTGCGGCGGAAGATCTCGAGATGCGGACTCGCCTTGGCCGCCGCGAACGAGTCGGCGGTCAGGTAGAAGATGCGGTCCTGCCCCGGCTTCATGCGCGCGACATAATCGGCGAGCGACACGTTTTCCTCGGCGCCGTCCGCATGCGTGGACGCAAAGCGCAGGAGTTTCGCGATGCGATCCCGGTTCGCGCCGTCCTCGCCGACGCCTTCCTTGAAGACGCGTCCGAACGCGGACCAGAACGCCGCGTATTTGGGCGCGTCCTTGGCCGCGAGCTCCTCGAGCAGCGCGAGCACCTTGCGCGCGTTGCCCGAGCGGATCAGCTCGACGTCGCGCGACTGCTGCAGGATCTCGCGCGAGACGTTGAGCGGCAGGTCGGCCGAATCGACGACGCCGCGGACGAAGCGCAGATACGCCGGAACGAGGTGCTCCGCGTCGTCCATGATGAAGACGCGGCGCACGTAGAGCTTGAGGCCCGCGCGATGATGCCGGTCCCAGAGATCGAGCGGCGCGCGCGAAGGAACGTAGAGAAGCTGCGTGTACTCGTGCCGCCCCTCGACGCGCCCGTGCGTCCAGGCGAGCGGCGGCTCCGGGTCGTGCGCGACGTGCCGGTAGAACTCGCGGTACTGCTCGTCGGTGATCTCCGCGCGCGGGCGCGCCCAGAGCGCGCTCGCCTGGTTGACGGTCTCGTCCTCGTCGCCGGCTTTCTCGGCCCCGGTATCGGCATCCCACTCGGTGCGCGCCATCAGGATGGGCACGGCGACGTGATCGGAGTACTTGCGCACGAGGTGCTTGAGGCGGAACTCGGAGAGAAACTCGTCCTCGCCCTCGCGAAGATGCAGCACGACGTCGGTGCCGCGTCCGGCTTTCTCCGCGTACTCGATCGTGTACTCGCCTTCGCCGGTCGACTCCCAGCGCACGGCGCGGTCCGCGGGCGTCCCCGCGCGGCGCGTGTGCACGGTCACACGGTCGGCCACGATGAACGCCGAGTAGAAGCCCACGCCGAACTGGCCGATGAGCTGCGCGTCCTTCTGCTGGTCTCCGGTGAGCGACTGGACGAACTCGCGCGTGCCCGACTTCGCGATGGTGCCGAGGTTGCCGATCACCTCGTCGCGCGACATGCCGATGCCGTTGTCCGATACGGTCAAGGTGCGCGCCGCCTTGTCGACCGAGATGCGGATGCGCGGATCGGCGTCGGTCCCGTAGAGACCCGGGTCCGCGAGCGCCTCGAACCGGAGCTTGTCGACCGCGTCGGACCCGTTGGAAACGA
Source organism: Burkholderiales bacterium (assembly GCA_025458245.1). GTDB lineage: Bacteria > Pseudomonadota > Gammaproteobacteria > Burkholderiales > SG8-39 > JAOAEA01. The sequence continues at coordinate 3,925 of JALOSW010000049.1, read as the reverse complement.
GCTCGCGGAGAAAGATCTCCTTGTTCGAGTAGAGCGAGTGGATCATGAGGTGCAGCAGCTGGCGCACCTCGGTTTGGAACCCCAGGGTCTCCCGGGCGACGGTCGTGGACATGGAAACGCAGGCCTCCTGTTTGGGAGGGACATGGGGGCGGACGGGGCGGACATCAAGCCCCGGTCGCCGCCTCCGCCGCGCCGCTTGCGGCACCCGGGAGCCGGCCGGCCGGGACGGTAGAATCCGGGCTCCGCCGACACCCCGCCCGACTTGCAACTCTCGCCCCAGCTCCTCGCCGGCGCCCGCGCCGTCCTGCCCGTGCTTCCCGGCGTGGCGACCTTCGGCGTCATCACCGGCGTCGCCATGATCGGCGCCGGCCTCTCCGCCTGGGGCGCGATCGCGATGTCGGTGATCGTGTTCGCGGGCACGGCGCAGCTCGCCGCGCTCCAGCTCGCGGCGGCCGGCGCCTCGCTGCCGGTGATCTTTTTCGCGGGGCTCGTGATCAATCTGCGCTTCGCGCTCTACAGCCTGTCGATCTCGCGCTACGTGGGCCACGCGCCGCGGCGCCTGCGCTTCGCGCTCGCGTACCTTCTCTCGGACAATGGTTATGCCCACGCGATCGCCCGTTTCGGCGTGCGCCCCGACGAGCCGCGGAAGCCCGAATACCTGCTCGGCTCGGAGATCATGATCTGGACGGCATGGCAGGCGGCCACGCTTGCGGGCATCGCCCTCGGCACGGGCTTGCCGCGCGAGTGGTCGCTCGAGTTCATCGTGACGCTCACCTTTCTCGCGCTCGCCGCGAGCGCAATCCGCGATCGGCCCGGCCTCGCCGCCGCGTTCGCCTCCGGTGCCGTCGCGATCGCCTCCTACTCGCTTCCTTATCGCCTCGGGCTCCTCCTCGCGACCGCCGCCGGCGTGGCCGCGGGCCTGCTCGCCGACCGATGGACACGCTCGCGCTCGCCGGCCTGATCGTCGCGCTCGCCGTCACGAGCTTCGGCACGCGGAGCTCGTTCATCCTGTTTCTCGGACGCCGCGCGGCGTCGCCCGCGCTCCAGCAGGCGCTGCGCTTCGTGCCGCCGGCGGTCCTCACCGCGCTCGTGCTTCCGGAACTTGTGATGGCTGCCAGTGGTCCCACCGTGGTCGGTAACGCGCGCCTGGCGGCCGGGGTGGTCGCGGCCGCGGTCGCGTGGAAGACCCGCAACACGATCTTCACCATCCTCGCCGGGATGCTTTGCCTGCACGGGCTGCGGCTCGCCGGATACGGATGAGCGGCGGCCTGCGGGCTCGCCGGCCTGCCCCGCGACGTTTCCCCTAGAATCGGCGGCGCGGTGCGCGAAGGCGCCGCCCCAAACGCGTTCGGAGAATCCCCGCATGAGATGGTTCCGTGGTGTGCTCGTGATCCTGTCGCTGGCGGCATTCGTGCCTGCGGGCGCGGCAACGGCGCTGCCTCCGGGCGTCACGCGCGGTCCGTCGCTTGGCGGCGTGAGTGAATTCAATCTGCCGAACGGCCTCAAGGTCCTGCTCGTGCCGGACGAGTCGCAGGACACGATCACCGTCAACGTCACCTATCTCGTCGGGTCGCGCCACGAGGGCTACGGCGAATCGGGCATGGCGCACCTGCTCGAGCACCTGGTGTTCAAGGGCACGCCGAAGCACCCCGACATCAAGAACGAGTTCTCCAAGCGCGGCGCGCGCTACAACGGCACCACCTCGTACGACCGCACGAACTATTTCGAGACCTTCCCCGCGAGCGAGGCGAACCTCGCCTGGGCGCTCGGTCTCGAGGCCGACCGGATGGTGAACTCGAACATCTCGAGGAAGGATCTCGACAGCGAGATGACGGTGGTCCGGAACGAATTCGAGTCGGGCGAGAACAGCCCGTTCCGGGTGCTGCGGCAGCGCGTGGCGGCCGCCGCCTACGACTGGCACAACTACGGTCGCGCCATCATCGGCACGCGGTCGGACATCGAGAACGTACCGATCGACCGCCTGCAGGCCTTCTACCGCAAGCACTACCAGCCCGACAACGCGGTGCTCGTCATCGCCGGCCGCTTCGGCGAAGCGACGGCGCTGCGGCTCGTGGCCGACACGTTCGGCCGCATTCCGCGCCCGACCCGGAAGCTCGACCGGACCTACACCGTCGAGCCGACGCAGGACGGCGAGCGGACGGTCACCGTGCGCCGCGTCGGCAACGTCCAGGTCGCCGCCGCGCAGTACCACGTTCCGCCCGCTTCGAGCTCCGACTACGCGGCCGTCGAGCTCGCGACCAACATCCTCTCCGACCAGGCTTCGGGGCGGCTGCACAAGGCGCTCGTCGAGACGGGCAAGGCGTCGGGCATTTTCGGCGACGACCGGCCGCAACCCGAGGCCGGGTCGGTGTTCTTCGGCGCGAGCGTCCGCGAGGACGCGCCGCTCGACCCTGCGCGCGACGCGCTGATCGCGACCATCGAAGGGGTCAAGGCTCAGCCGGTGACGGCGGAGGAAGTGGAGCGCGCGCGCACGCAGTCGCTGAAGGACATCGACATGCTGCTGCGCAACTCGCGCTCGCTCGGCGTTGCGCTCTCCGAGCCGATCGCGCTCGGCGACTGGCGGCTTCTCTTCTGGTATCGCGATCGCCTCGCCGAGGTGACTCGCGACGACGTGCAGCGCGCCGCGGAGACGTACTTCAAGCCCGCGAACCGCACGGTGGGCCTGTTCGTCCCGACGAAGCAGCCCGAGCGCGCCGAGATCCCGCCGCCGGCGGACCTCGGCGCGCTGCTGGCGAACTTCAAGCCCGCGACCGAGATCGCCGCCGGCGAGGCCTTCGTGCCCACGCCCGCGAACATCGAGAGCCGCGTGATCCGGAAAACGCTGCCCAACGGCATGCAGCTCGCCCTGCTGCCCAAGAAGACCCGCGGCAGCTCGGTGGTAGCGAGCCTGGTGCTGCGCTGGGGCGACGAGGCGAGCCGTCGCGACCTCGCCACCGCGTGCGGGTTCGCGAGCTCGATGTTGTCGCGGGGCACCCAGAAGCGCAGTCGCGCCGAGCTCCGCGACGAGCTCGACCGCCTCAAGGCGAACGTCTCCGTGGGCGTCGAGGGCGGCGCGATCGACACCGTGCGCGAGAGCCTGCCGGGCGCGATGGCGCTTCTCGCCGAAATGTTGCGGCAGCCCTCGTTCCCGGCCCAGGAGTTCGAGCAAGTGCAGCGCGCCGCGCTCACTGGCATCGACGGACAGAAAAGCGACCCGTCGGCGCTCGCCGGCGTGCAGATCGCACGCCACCTGAGCCCCTACCCGCCCGATCACTGGCTCTACACGCCCACGCTCGACGAACGCGCCGATCGGGCGAAGTCGGTGCGCCTGGAGGACGTGAAGCGCTGCCATGGCCTCGTGGGCGCATCGAATGCCGAGCTGGCGGTGGTCGGCGATTTCGACCCTGAGGAAGTGACGCGGCTCGCCGAGAAACTGTTCGGCGACTGGAAGAGCCCGGTCCCGTACAAGCGCATCGAGTCGCGCTATTTCGAGGCTGCGCCGATCGACACCGTGATCGAGACGCCGGACAAGGCGAACGCCGTGTACCGGGCGGGCATGAACCTGCGGATACGCGACGACGATCCGGACTTCGCCGCCCTCGTTCTCGGGAATTATCTCCTCGGCGGGTCGTCGGACTCGCGCCTGTGGCGCCGCATCCGCGAGAAGGAGGGGCTTTCCTACAGCGTCGGCTCGTTCTTCACCGCCAGTCCGCTCGACCCGGTGGGCGAGTTCGGCGCGTCGGCGATCTACGCGCCGCAGAATCGCGCGCGGATCGAGTCGATCATGCGCGAGGAGATCGCCGCGGCCCTGCGGGAGGGCTTCTCTCACGACGAGGTCGAGACCGCGAAGAAAGGGCTGCTCGAGGCGCGGCAGGTGGCGCGGACGCAGGATGCGTCGGTGGCCGGCCGGCTCGCGAGCTACCTC
>JALOSW010000264.1 GCA_025458245.1 Burkholderiales bacterium | reverse complement strand
CGAGATGGGCGATCAGCTCCCCGGCCTGCAGGCGCGCCTCATGAGCCAGGCGCTGCGCAAGCTCACGGGCAACATCAAGCGCACCAACACGCTCGTCATTTTCATCAACCAGATCCGCATGAAAATCGGCGTGATGTTCGGCAACCCCGAGACCACGACCGGCGGCAACGCGCTCAAGTTCTACGCCTCCGTGCGCCTCGACATCCGCCGCATCGGCGCGATCAAGAAGGGCGAGGAGGCGATCGGCAACGAGACGCGCGTGAAAGTCGTGAAGAACAAGGTCGCGCCGCCGTTCCGCGAGGCCGTGTTCGACCCTACAAGAAGGATCGCATCGGCCAGGGCAAGGACAACGCCCGCGAGTACCTGAAGGAGAACCCCGCCATCGCCGCCGAGATCGAGGCGCGCGTCCGCGAGAAGGTGGGCATCGGCAATCCGGCCGCCACGGCGGCGGTGGCCGAGGCGTGAGCGTCCGCGCCGGAAGCATCGGCCGGGTGAGATGAAGGCGGCGCCCCGACGGGGCGCCGTTTCTTTTGGAGCCTGCGCACGTCATGAGCGAAGCGTCCCCCAAGCGAATCGGCGCACTCGGGCTTTTCCTCGCCTCCGGGATCGCGTTCCTCGCGGCGCTCGCGGTGATCCGGGCGTATTTCGCCGCGCCCAACGAGCGTGTCCTCTTGACGGTCTCGGGCCTCGCGCTCGGCGGCATCGGCATCGTCGCCGCCATCCTCGGCGCGCGTCGCGCATTCGCGACCCGCGAGCCGGGCGGCGCGCTCGGCTCGGTCGGGATGGCCATGGCGGTGCTGATCATGCTCAACGCGTCGGCGGTGGTCATGTCGCTCGTGTCCCTGATCGAGCAGCTCGCTCGCCGCTGAGACCGCATCGCCGGAGCGCGGGACGCGCCCGGGGCGGGTCTATTGCCTGCGTGCGCCGGGGCGACGACGGTATGATCCCGCCCATGTCGACTTCAGCCGCGCCGCTCGCCCGCTGACATGGATCCCAGCCGTCCCGGCCGGGCGCAGCCCTCGCTTCGCAACCGTGCCCTCGCGATCCTCGCGCGCCGCGAGCACACCCGCGCGGAACTGGCGCGCAAGCTCGCGCCCTTCGCCGAGGCCCAGGCCGACGTCGAGACGCTGCTCGACGATCTCGCGGCGCGGAAGCTTCTCTCCGACGAGCGCTATGCCGAGGCGCGCACGGCCACGCTCGCCCGCAAGTTCGGGGCGGCGCGCATCGAGCACGAGCTGCGCGCGCGGGGAGTCTCCGCACCGACCGCCGAGCGGGCCGTGCGCGGTGCGCGCGAGACCGAGCTCGATCGCGCCCGCGCTGCGTGGCAGAAGCGCTTCGGCGCGCCCGCTGCCGACGCGCTCGAGAAAGCGAAGCAGATGCGCTTCCTGCAGTCGCGCGGGTTCTCGTTCGAGGCGATCCGCGCAGTGGTCGGCGGACGAGGCGACCCCGAGTGACCTTCCGGCGCATGTTGGCGGAGGCCGACCGCCCTGCGCCGCACTGACCGGATCGAGGAACCCATGGAATCCCCTACGCCCTTCGACGACGCCGAAAACGTCGTCTGCTACGTGCACCGACGCATCGTGGAGGAAGGGCGCCCGATCCTCGTGTTCGCGCGTGCCGCCGAGGAAGTGGCGTACCACGCGCTCACCGGCGACGAGGTCGAGGGCGGCGGAGTCGACGACGTCGCCGAGCTCGCGCTCTCGCAGGTGTTCGAGATCGACCCGACCCCCGACTCGGGCGAAGCCGACGAGTAGCGTGCGGTCGGCGCCGTGATCGACGGTTCCCTGCGGCTGCAGAGCCTCTTCGGCTTCTTCGCCTTCTTCGCGATCGCGTGGCTGCTTTCGGAGCGGCGGCGCGACGTGCCGCTGCGCACGGTCGCCGGCGGAATGGCGCTCACGCTCGTGCTCGGCGCGCTGTTCCTAAAGGTGCCGCTCTTCGCGGACGCCTTCCTGTGGCTCAACCGGGCAGTCGGCGCGCTCGAGAACGCGACTCAGGCTGGCACCTCGTTCGTCTTCGGGTATCTCGGCGGCGGGCCGCTGCCATTCGAGGAGACGCAGCCCGGCGCGTCGTTCATTCTCGCCACCCGCGCGTTGCCGCTGGTCCTCGTCGTGAGCGCCCTGACCGCGCTGCTCTACCACTGGCGGGTGTTGCCGGTGATCGTCAGCGCCTTCGCGGCGTTGCTCCGCAAGACCATGGGCATCGGCGGCGCGGTGGGGCTTTCGGCTGCGGCGAACGTGTTCGTCGGCATGGTCGAGGCGCCGCTTTTCGTGAAGCCCTACATCGCCCGCATGAGCCGCGCGGAGTTGTTCAATCTCATGACCGTCGGCATGGCGACGATCGCGGGAACGGTCATGGTGCTCTACGCGACCGTGATCGGCCGCGCCGTTCCCGATGCCCTCGCGAACATCCTCATCGCGTCGATCATCGCGACCCCGGCGGCGATCGCCATCGCCGCGCTGATGGTGCCGCCGCGCGCCGGCGAAATCGGCGTCGAGGCCGACCGCCTGCCGCGCACCGAAGCGCGCGGGGCGATGGACGCCATTACGCGGGGCACGATGGAAGGCGTGAGCCTGCTCATCAACATCGTCGCGATGCTGCTCGTGCTGGTGGCCCTCGTCGCGCTCGTCAACGCGGCGCTGTCGCTCGTTCCCGAGGTGGGCGGGGCTGCGGTCACGCTTCAGCGCGTGCTGGGGTGGGTGATGGCGCCAGTCGTCTGGCTTGCCGGGATCCCCTGGCACGAAGCGCCGACGGCGGGCGGTTTGATGGGCACGAAAACCGTGTTGAACGAGTTCATCGCGTACCTCGAGCTCGGCGCGCTGCCGCCCGAGGCGCTTTCGCCGCGCTCGCGTCTGATCATGACCTATGCGCTGTGCGGGTTCGCGAACTTCGGCAGCCTCGGCATCATGCTGGGCGGCCTGACGACCATGGCGCCGGAGCGACGGTCGCAAGCGGGCGGAGCGCAGGCAAAAAAATGGCCGGGTCTTGCGCCCGGCCTAATCCACCAAAGGAGGAGGAAGGAGACTTCTGCGGCGGAGAGCTTGCGCCCCCGCTGTTGCAACCTGATTAAGCGGCCCGCTTCACCGCGCGCGCGGCACGCTTGGCGGCGACGCGGGTTTTCGTAGTGGCCTTGCGCGCCGCGGCCTTGACCTGCTGCTCGGGCTTCGCGAACTTGAGCACCTTGCCGGAGGCCTTGTTCACGCGCTCGGCGGCCTGACGCGACACCTGCGCGATCGGAAGCGCGTAGCGGTCGAGTTGCTGCGCGAGGCGGCCGTCGAACGCCACTTCGAGCTTGTCGAAGCCGGTCTCGACGATCCCGGCGACCTGGTCCACGGCCTTGTTGGCCTGGTTCGCCGCGGTCGACACGAATTTGCGCGCGGTCGCGTCGTACTTGCCCTGGGCCTGCGCGAGCTGCTGGCGGATCTGCGCGCCGTAGCGCCCGCCATTCTTGGCGATCATCGCGCCGCCCGTCTTGACGGCATTGCGCTGCACGTCGAGCGCGCGAAGCGCCATCACTTTGCTCGCGCCAACGACCTGTTTTGCGGTGTCGCGGTTCGCGGCGACCGCACCCTTCGCAGCACCGATGAATCGATAGTTCGTCATGGAGTGTTCCTCGTCACGTTGTCGTTCGATTCGCGACCTCGGAGAGATTCCGCGCCGCGCTGACGATCGAATACTAGGCAACCGCCCTAGAGGGCGAAAACTAATTCCCTAGAGGCGCGCCTCTAAGTCGTCCGCCTCCGGTCTCGCGCGAACGACGAATCGCGAGCGGAAAATCGCGCAGGGCCGAATCGAGATGCGACTGCGCGGCGAGCGCGCGGCGCAGGGCGGATCGTGCGTAGCCGCGATCGGCAAGGACGCGCGGTGACGGGGCGAAGGCGGTCCCGGCATCCGGAGCGCACGATCGATCGCGCGGGGCGCGCCGGCGACGGGGGCGCACGCGGCGAGTGGCGCGTCGGCACGGGCGGATGTGCGCGCTTCGGGCGTGACGCATCGCGAAATTTGCATCCGCCGGCCGCTCCTGCGAAAATCTAGCCCGATCAATCGGTTGTGGTGCGGCGCCGACCGGCGCCGCTTTTCGTCCCAGGGCACTGACCATGAAATCGGCAGACATCCGCCAGCGCTTCCTCGATTACTTCGCCGAGCGAGGTCACGCGAAAGTCGCGTCGAGCCCGCTTGTGCCGGGCAACGACCCGACCTTGCTCTTCACCAACTCCGGCATGGTGCAGTTCAAGGACGTGTTCCTCGGCAAAGAACAGCGCCCCTACACGCGCGCGACGACGTCGCAGCGCTCGGTGCGCGCGGGCGGCAAGCACAACGACCTGGAGAACGTGGGCTACACGGCGCGCCACCACACGTTC